>NZ_DAOUQB010000032.1 GCF_030625865.1 Anaerotignum sp.
AAACTCCGAATTGGTTGTTTCTATCAACAAGAATGATACAGCACCTATTTTCGAAGTTTCTGACTTGGGTATCGTTGGTGACTTGAAAGTAATTCTGCCTAAATTGGCTGAAGCAATCAGAAAATTTAAAGCAGCAAAAGCTACAAACTAATTTATAGTTAATGTTTAATCAAGAGTTTCCTTTGGATTTTCAAAGGAGACTCTTTTTTTGTTATAAATGTTTTGAAGTTGTAAATAAGTAAATTACAATTTAAATAAACATACTCCTAAATTTTTGTTTGGTTGTAAATAAATACAGAGTCAAAAAGATTTTTATGGGAGATTTTGTAGGAAAAATTTTTCTCTGCCCATCTTCACTTAGACCTTTTAAGAACGTACTTATGCCCAAAAGTGACAAGGAGATATTTTCCTTAATAAGAATAGAGGCACAACGGTGGATAAGGCTGGTGGTAACAACCTTGATTATTTTTAAATAAGGCAAAACATATTAACAAAGGAAAACCAAGAAAACTGCAAAAATAGACATATTCCGCATATTATGTTATAATGAGAATAATCTGCAGGAGAGGATGAAAAGAGAATGAATTTGGCAGAGTTGGATTATGAAGAAAAGCTAATGACTGGACATCCGGATATAATTTTGAAAGAAGCACAACCCTTTTCAGAGCTAATGATGGAGTGCAGATGTGCTTTGATGGAAGTGGAAACAAAGCTGAATGTTTTAAATGAAGAATTTGCATTAAAGTATAATAGAAATCCTTTTGAATCCATTAAATCCAGAATTAAAAAACCATTGAGCATTGTGGAGAAGCTGAAAAGAAAAGGTTTTCCCCTTACTGTGGAAAGTATGGAAGAAAATTTGTTTGATATTGCAGGAATTCGTGTTATTTGTTCATTCGTAGATGATATTTATGCCATTGCGGCACTGTTGGTTCAGCAGGATGATATTACGCTTGTAGAGGCAAAAGATTATATTAAGAATCCAAAGAAAAACGGATATAGGAGTTTACACCTCCTTTTAGAAGTACCCGTTTTTTTAGCGGAAGAAAAAAAACCAATGAAGGTTGAAGTGCAGTTTCGTACCATTGCCATGGATTTTTGGGCTAGTTTGGAGCATAAGCTAAAATATAAAAGAGATATTTCTGATGCTGAGGAGATATTTCAGGAACTGAAAGAATGTGCTGATATTATTAGTAACATGGATTTAAGAATGCAGGAAATTAGAAATAGAATAGAAATTCAGCGAGATGATTCATAAAGAGCCTACTAAAATGGAGCTTAATAAAAAGATGGAAGGTTTTTTTGTGGATCGTTAGAGCGGTAACTTCCAGTCCATTTTTATAAACTTACTTTATGTTTTTGTGGAATTTTTTGTAGCAAAATCTAAGTTTGATAGGAATTCAAGGGATTATAGAGGGTAAGATTTGAAACAACAGGCGATTTGTACGAATAATTGCTTTGGAAATCAATTATGACAGCTCATAAAAGCTCATATTGCTTAATCAAGCAAAGGGCTTTTTTTATGATAATTTGAGAAAAAGAAAAGGATGCTCTTTTGAAATAGGGGTCATTTTGTTGAAGAACTGGGATATGCTAAGGCATATCTTTTTTTATTTTGCGAATTTTCGGGAGAATAGCATGTTTTTGCGGAAGAAAAATGGAATGGCACGACAGCGTTTGACAGAAAGTGCAGTGAAGGCATGGTATATTTTGGTCAAGCAGATAGTCTTTGGGAAATTACCAAAGAAACATGCCGGCGGATATTGAATACAAGGGAGGACATAGAATGCGGCAATATTATGATGGTGATATGAATTTGTATGGTTATGGTATAGATGAAGAATCATCCACTTTGCCTGAAAAAACAAAGCAAATAGGTGCGCTGGAAAGTCAAATGCGAATCTACATCGAGGATTATGTATATACATATTTATATCAATATGGCAAAAGTAATGGCGGAAAAGAAAAGGTTGCAGCTTTGGTAGGACGACACCTTGAAATGAACGGAGAGGATTCCGTTGTCATTTGCGGAGCAATTCAAGGAAAGGGAGCATCACAAAAAAATGGCGTGGAAAGTTTTAGTGAAGAGACTTGGGAATACATTGGCAGTCAAATGGAAACTTATTTCAAGGGGATGACCCTAGTTGGATGGGTTCATCTCCAACCTGGATTTGGTTCTTTCTTAATGGCAAAAGATGAGTTATTCCATGAAGAATTCTTTAAAGAAAAATGGCAAATTTTATTTGTTATTGACAGTTTGGATAAAATGGATACGTTTTATATTTATAACGAGGAAAAAAAAAGCTTGAGGCAGGCCAGAGGATATTTTGTTTATTATGACAAAAATAAGGAAATGCAGGAATATATGCTTGATAATAGCATGGTACATCCGAAAGAGGAAGAACAGGTTTCAGTTTCAGAAGAGGAACTGCTTAAAATGCAAGGGGGAGAAACGCTGGAACGAAAAAGACGCAGGCCAAAACCCGAAGAACGAATGGATGCAGCAAAAGAAATTCGCAGGGTGCTGCAAAAACGTGCCAAGGAGGCCGAAGAGGCGCAAAGGGGAAGGTACACAATGTTGGTTGGGGTAAGCAGTGTTCTTTGTGTTGTCTGTTTGTGCATGGGTTTTGCATTGATGAGTAATATGACTCGATTACGGAGTTTGGAAGGAGAAATTGTTTCGGTTCAGAGCTCCTATGCAAAGTTAGAGGAAAGTATTGAGGGTGTAAAAGTACAGGCGGCTTTTGCAGCAGAGACAACGGAACCAAAACAGGAGGAGAACAAAGAACAACCGAAGCAGGTTGAGGAAGAGGCGGTAAAAACTTGGTATACCGTTGAAGCTGGAGACAGTTTGGGATTTATCAGCAGTAAATACTACGGAGATAACAGTGGTATTGCTAAGATAATGAATGCAAACGATTTAGAAAATGCGGACATGATATATGCAGGGCAATCTTTATTAATTCCGTAATCTGTAAATGGGTGGAAATCATGCATTAAGTATAAAGCTTTTTTTCTAAAATATTTTATTTTCATTCCAATTATTTTATATACATTGATATATATAATAGGAAGGTTCTCAACAAAATTTTTGAATTTTACGGAAATCTAATTACAGAAAGAGCGGAGAATAAGTCAAGAACACATAGACAAGCATTGATAAAAGGAGTTAATTAAATAGGTAAAATAACCGGTACAGAAAATTTGTTGCTTAGTATGTTTTGCAGTATAAAAATGTAATTGCAAAAATATGTTGCGATGTAGGAAATAATATGATACAATATTTATGCTGTTTAACGATGGATAAGACTCAGAAATTTGAGCAAAATATATAGGAGGATCGGAATGACAACAATAGGTACAGTTTTAACGGTTATTTTAGCAGTGGTGGCATTGGTATTGTGTATCATTATTTTAATGCAGTCTAAGCGTTCTGCAGGCTTAGGAGCAATTAGTGGCAGTAGCAACGGAGATACTTATTGGAGTAAAAACAAAGGTCACTCTGTTGAAGGTGCGTTGGAGAAGTACACAAAAATAGGTGGCGCACTTTTTATGATTATTGCTTTTATAATTAATTTGGTGAGCTAAAAGACAAAGAGATGCAGAGATGCATCTCTTTTTTTGTAAACAAAGGTAAGAGAAAATTGATTTTTGGAGGTATTTATGGAACAAAATAATACGTTGGAAGAACGGAAAAAGAAGATACTTGGTTATATTGAGAGTGAAAACTATATTTCTATGAAACGCAAGGAAGTTCGCCAGATGCTTTCTGTACCAGATTCTGATCGAGAGATTTTTGAAGGGCTTGTTCTGGAATTGGTTAATGAGGGGAAGGTTGTTGAGACAAAAAAGGGGAAGCTTGTAGCGCCGAAAACCTTAAATATGTTTACAGGTGTTTTTACAGCCCATGCCAAAGGCTTTGGCTTTGTAACTCCGGCTGAAGGTGGACAGGACATTTTTATTTCTGCAAATGAAACTGGCGGTGCAATGCAAAAAGATAGGGTTTTATACAAGATAATTCGATCTGGAGAAAAGGACAAAAAAGCCGAGGGTGTAATTATAAAAGTTCTGGAAAGAGGAATTGTCCGTGTTGTCGGTCTTTACGAGCAAAGTAAGGGCTTTGGATTTGTGATTGCAGATGATAAGAAAGTAGCGAAGGATATTTTTATTGCCAAAGAAAATGCCAAAGGTGCTGTAAACGGACACAAGGTGGTAGTTGAGATCATCAATTATGGCGAGGAAAGGCGGAACCCGGAGGGAAGGATTATTGAGATTTTGGGACATATCAATGATCCCGGAGTGGACATCCTTTCGGTGATTTATCAATATGACTTGGCTGTTGAGTTTCCCGAACAAGTTTATAGTGAAATTGAAAATCTTGAAACAGAAGTTTTGGAAAAAGATAAGGAGGGTAGAGAGGATCTTAGAGGATTATTGACGATTACCATCGATGGTGAGGATGCTAAGGATTTGGATGATGCGGTGTCCTTGACAAAAACCGAGACGGGGAATTATTTATTAGGTGTGCATATTGCGGATGTTACCCATTATGTTCGCGAACAAACAGCTTTGGATCAAGAGGCCTATGCCAGAGGAACCAGCGTTTATTTGGTTGATCGAGTTATTCCTATGCTTCCCCATAAATTAAGCAACGGAATTTGCTCTTTAAATCCTCATACAGATAGGCTGGCCATGAGTTGTTTGATGGAAATTGATGGAAAAGGAAATGTGTTAAGCCATAAGATATGTGAATCGGTTATTTTTTCCGATTATCGTATGACTTATTCGGCGGTTCGAGAAATTTTAGAAGACAAAACGCCTGCACTTTTAGAAAAATATAAAGAGATTTTATCTATGCTGAATATGATGAATGAGTTAAGGGAAATTCTTGGAGAAAAGCGGCGAAAGAGGGGGTCTGTAAATTTTGACTTGCCTGAGTCCAAAATTATTTTAGATGATCAGGGGAAACCTATTGAAATTCGTCCCTATGAAAGAAGTATTGCAACCAATTTGATTGAGGAATTTATGCTTGTTTGCAATGAAACGGTTGCTGAGAATGCCTTTTGGCAGGAGATACCGTTTATGTATCGTACACATTTAGAGCCAGATGAAGAAAAACTTCAGAGAATGGAGCAATTTATTCGAGGGTTTGGGTATCATGTACGTAAAAAAGATGGGGAAATTCATCCAAGGGAGATACAAAGGGTCTTGCTTGAGGCGGAAGGAACGGAACAGGAGAGAATTATTACCAGAATGGTGTTACGCAGTATGATGCAGGCACGTTATAGTGCAGATAACCTTGGACATTTTGGCTTGGCGGCAAAATACTACTGCCATTTTACGTCTCCCATCCGTCGATACCCGGATTTACAAATTCACAGGCTTTTGAAAAAGATGCTCCATGGTGAAATGGGAGAGACTCAAATCAGGGAATACCATAAGCAGATGCCAGACAGGGCGAAACATTGCTCCATGAGAGAGAGAATTGCTGATGATGCTGAAAGGGATACAGAACAACTGAAAAAAGTTGAGTATATGGAAGATAAAATTGGTCAGGCATTTGAAGGTATTATTTCAGGGGTTACCAATTGGGGAATTTATGTGGAATTACCCAATACCATTGAGGGTATGATTGCTCTGGCAATGCTTGATGATGATTATTATGAGTTTGACGAAAAGAACATGTTGGTTTTTGGCAGAAGAAGTGGAAAAATTTACCGATTAGGGGATAAAGCAACGGTTGTTGTGGCAAAAGTATCTAAAGAACTTGGAACGATTGATTTTTTGTTTGAAGATAGTGAGGAATAAAAAAACGGCAAAAGCCTTAGGCTTTTGCCGTTTTAATTTCAATATAAATTTTAATTCGTAAAAAGGAGAGAATTCGAAATTCTTAGGATTCAATCTCTTTTTTTAGCATATAACAACGATACATTCCAAGGGTAATACCAAATCCATAAACCAAAAAGGAAAGGGCAATTCCGAATTTGGGCGCGGCTAAATGTGTGATTTGGCGGTAAAGCAAGCTAAACAGCATTAGCATTGCACTAATTGCTGCACATATGGAGATAAATATTAACTGTTTAGCTGCTTTCTGTGCCATTGATGGTTCTTTATTAAAATCAGACAGTAGTCTGGAGTTCATTTGTCCCACAAGGATTTTCTCTCTATAGAAGAAAACTGAAATACAGGTTAAAAGAACGGTATAGAGTAACATAAAAGCCTCCTTTTTATTCTCATTCAGTTGTAGTGTATCATTTTGACAGGCTTTATGCAAGCAGAGGAGGTATGAAAAGAAAAACAATACAAGAAATAATTGCTAATAAATTAGCGTGTACGAATAAAAAAACATAACATATTTCAGTTGGAACATTGAATTATCAGATGAAATATGGTACTTTTATAAAGCAAAGCGTAACTGCATTGCTGCGGTTATGTACAAAAGGAATAAGAGGAGAGGTAGTATGAATCAAGAATTGGAGAAAAAATATGGCCTTTTGACTGCGATTGCCATGGTAGTAGGTATTGTTATTGGCAGTGGTGTGTTTTTTAAGGCGGAAAAGGTTTTGGTAGCTACAGGAGGAAATCTCCCACAAGGTATTTTGGCATGGTTTTTAGGTGGTTTGGTTATGGTAATATGCGCCTATAACTTTGCAGTCTTGGCAACTCGCCATGAAAAGGTAAGCGGGATTGTTGACTATGCAGAAATGATGGTTGGGTCGAAATACGGTTACTTTTTTGCTTGGTTCATGGCAACAATATATTTTCCGGCAATGACATCTGTTTTGGCATGGGTTTCTGCCAGATATTTCTGTGTTTTATTGGGATGGGACATTGTTGGGCCTCAAGCTATGACCATTGCAGGGTTATTTTTAGTATGCAGTTATGTGCTAAATGCAATTTCTCCGAGATTGGCTGGCAAATTTCAGGTGACAACTACAGTAATTAAGCTCATTCCTTTGGCTTTAATGGCTGTAGTGGGTACTTTTTTTGGCTTAAAGAATGGCATTCTTTTGGAAAACTTTAATAGCGATGTGATTTATGAAGTACAGGGGAATCCACTGTTTACCGCTGTTGTGGGAACGAGTTTTGCTTATGAGGGGTGGATTTGTGCAACGAGCATTAATGCGGAACTGAAGGATGCTAAGAGAAATTTGCCTTTAGCATTGGTGATTGGCACAATTTTTATAGTTTTTGTTTACATGCTATACTATGTTGGTTTAGCAGGAGCGGTTGAAAACAGCGTTATGATGGAAGGTGGAGAAGCAGGAGCAAAAATTGCTTTTTCTACTGTATTTACTAAGGCTGGTGGTACGTTGCTCTTTGTGTTTGTAGTCATTTCTTGCTTAGGTACATTAAATGGTTTGATGTTGGCGTGTACCCGTGCTTTTTATGCAATGGCTGCCAGAAATGAAGGGCCTATGCCTCATATTTTCAAGGGCGTGGATAAGGTAACCAACATGCCCACAAACTCATCTGCTATGGGCGTTTTAATGGCATCCATTTGGTTGACATATTTCTATGGAGCGAACTTAACAGCTCCGTGGTTTGGCCCTTTCTGTTTTGATAGCTCTGAGCTTCCCATTATTACGATTTATGCAATGTATATTCCTATTTTCTTCATGCAGCTGAAAAAAGGGACGGATTTAGGTGGATTTAATCGCTATGTTGCACCTGTTTTAGGGGTTTTGGCTAGTATATTTATGGTAATAGCGGCGATTGTTTCTCTGGGAAAGGCAATTATCTACTACTTAATACTATTTGCAATTGTGATGTTGCTTGGGGTTTTATTAAAAAATTATGGTCATGAAAAAGTAGAATAAAATGACTTGGGCGGAGATTTCTCCGCCTTTTTATTGCAAAGAAATAGTTGACAGATGTAGCGTAAGTTGTATACTATAGTAAGTAACATATGTCGAAAATAGAGGGGGAGGAGTTATGGCAAGACCGAGAAAATGCAGGAAAGTATGTTCACTACCGGAAAATTGCGGTTTTGCACCGATGAAAAGGATGAATGATGAAAATCACGTTATTATGGCCGTAGATGAATACGAAACAATTCGACTAATAGATTTGGTTGGATATACACAAGAAGAATGTGCGGCACAAATGCATATTGCCAGAACGACAGTACAGGGAATTTATAATGATGCAAGAAAAAAATTGGCGGATGCACTAGTGAATGGAAAAGTGCTTTACATTGAAGGCGGAGACTTTGCCCTTTGCGAAGGTGAAAATTTGCCTTGCGGAAAAAAATGTGAAAAATATTGTTTCAAAAATAAAGAGAATGAGTTTAAGGAGATGTAATTATGAGTGAAAATTGTTCACATGATTGTGGAAGCTGTTCTTCCAATTGTTCAAGCAGAAAACCAGCTGATTTATTGATTGCGCCAAATGAGCAAAGTAAAATTAAGAAGGTGATTGCCGTAGTAAGTGGTAAGGGCGGCGTTGGTAAATCCATGGTGACTTCCTCCATGGCGGTATTAATGAACCGCTTGGGGAAAAAAACAGCAATTTTAGATGCAGATATTACAGGGCCTTCTATTCCTAAGGCTTTTGGCATAACGGAAAAGGCATATGGGACAAAGGACGGCATGATTCCATGTGAAACAAAAAATGGAATTAAGGTGATGTCTGTTAACTTGTTATTGGATGATGTAACAGATCCTGTAGTATGGCGTGGGCCTCTCATTGCAGAAACCGTAAAACAATTTTGGAAAGATGTAATTTGGGGAGATATTGATTATATGTTTATTGATATGCCTCCCGGTACAGGCGATGTTCCTTTAACGGTATTTCAATCTATTGTGATTGACGGAATTATTATTGTGACGTCACCTCAAGAGCTGGTAGGGATGATTGTGGACAAAGCCGTGAAAATGGCTGAGATGATGAATGTGCCTATTTTAGGTATTGTAGAGAATCTTTCTTATTTTGTCTGTCCTCATTGCAATGAATTACATAAGATTTTTGGTGAAAGCAACATTGATGCTATTGCTGAAAAACATAATATCCCTGTGGTTTGCAAATTACCCATTGACCCCAGCATAGCTGCGCGCTGCGATAGAGGCGAAACCGAAGATTTAGAAGGTGATTGGCTAGAGCCCATGGTATCTTTTTTAGAAAAAGAATAAGGGTGGTTTATGCAAAGAAACAGTATTATAAGTGTGTCTATGAATTTGAAGGATTCATAGATGTAATAGTAAGCGATACTTAAGGTGATGTAGCTACACAGCAGAAAAAAGGGTGTTTTTGCCCTTTTTAGAAGCGGTAGGGGATAATAATGCTATAATATGCTTTTTCCCGAATAAGGGGGCGTATGGTAGTAAAAGAGTGCGATATAACCTAGGTGCTTGAAATTTCCGTGAACATAGTTTTATAAAAAATATTGAAATTAAGGATGTCATCACAATTTCAAAAATAAAAATTGAAAAGTCTGGTTTTACTAGGCTTTTTTTTTGCGAATTATTATTGGAAAAGAGAAGCGTTGAATTGAATAAATTTTTATACTTTGTTAAATACTCCAATAGGTGGATATGAAAAAGATTTAGTGGGAAGTTGAATTTATTGGCATTGTTACGGAGTTTTTCCAATGCATTATCAGATATGAAAAAAATTTAGAACTACAAAGTATGAAAATGCGGCAACGGTAAAACGACAAAAAGTTTCCCTAAAAGCCATGTAAAAATGCACAAAGGCAAAAAAAGAGATGTTTTGTTTTGACTATGTACCGATATTAGTGCAAAAAAATGTTGGAAATGAGTTATTTATTAGTCACATTATTGTAAAATAAAGATTGATGTGTATCAAAAATTTGTGAAATATAATTAGATTAATTAAAATATAAAGTTGACTTTTTTTATTGCTGAATGAATAAAATGAGTCGAAAAGTTATTGAAAAAATAATAAAAATTGTACATATTTTCGTAAAAAGAGGGTTTTCCTATATTTACCTTTATAAAAAAATACTTGTTTTTTTACGATTTTTAGATAAAATAGTAAATAGGTTGCAGAATCTGAGGGACCATCTTTATTTTGTATACGACAAAAAATATCATTTGCTATCGTGGGGGCGAGATGATTTGCGATACAACGATTAAAGGCGGGGATTCTGACCGGTGAAATTATCTTAAATAATAATTTGGGAGGTCATTAAATGGAAGCAATTAACAATTTTGTATCCACCATCAATGGTTTTGTATGGGGGCCAGTAATGCTAGCTTTACTGTTTGGTACGCACGTTTTCCTGACAGTCAGAACAAGATTTATTCAGAGACATATCGGTACAGCTATTAAGTTATCAGTAACTCCAGATAATGAAGCAGAAGGTGACGTTTCTGGGTTTGGTGCGTTGGCAACTGCGTTGGCAGCTACAATTGGTACAGGTAATATCGTAGGTGTGGCGACTGCGGTAGCTTTAGGTGGACCTGGTGCTATTTTCTGGTGCTGGTTGACAGGTCTTTTCGGTATTGCAACAAAATACGGTGAAGCTTTGCTGGCAATTAAGTACAGAGTAAAAGACAAAACTGGTTCTATGATTGGTGGTCCTATGTACGCTCTGGAAAGAGGTCTGGGACAGAAATGGCTTGGCGTATTATTTGCACTGTTTGCAGGTGTTGCATGTTTTGGTATCGGTAACATGACACAGGCAAACTCCATTTCAACTATGGTTCGTGATAACTTTGGTTTGCCTACTTGGCTTACAGGTATTATAATAACGGTTGCTACAGGATTGGTTATTTTGGGCGGCGTTAAGTCAATCGCTAAGGTTTGTGAAAAATTAGTACCTTTAATGGCAGGTCTTTATATTTTAGGCTGTATCATTATTTTAGTATTAAATGCTTCTTATATTGGTGCTGCATTTAAACTGATTGTTGGCAATGCGTTCTCAGGTAGTGCAGCTGGCGGCGGTTTTGTAGGCGCAACAGTAATGATGGCAATTCGTTTTGGTATCGCGCGTGGTTTGTTTACAAACGAATCCGGTTTAGGTTCCGCGCCTATCGCTGATGCTGCGGCTATGACAAGAAACCCCGTACGTCAGGCTTTGATTTCTAGTTCAGGCGTTTTCTGGGATACAACTGTTGTTTGTGCTTTAACAGGTTTTGTTTTAGTTACATCTATTTTGAAAAATCCTGCTGCGATGGAAGGATTAAATGGTGGTGCTTTAACATCCGCAGCATTTAACAGTATTCCAGTAGTAGGCCCTATTGTATTGACAATTGGTTTGATTACATTTGCTTGGTCTACAATCTTGGGTTGGAGCTACTATGGCGAAAGATCTTGGGTATATTTAGTAGGTACAAAGGCTGTAAAACCTTTCCGTTTTGCTTGGGTAGTTGTAGTATTTATTGGTAGCGTAATTGCCCTTGACTTGGTATGGAATATAGCTGATACACTGAATGCGATGATGGCATTCCCTAACTTAGTTGCTTTGCTGGGATTAAGTGGTGTAATTGTATCTGAAACAAAGAAATTCCTGTGGGATGACAATATGGAAGGTTGGTCCACAGACGAAATTCCTACAGTTGATAGATAATTCCGTGTTAATTAATCCCACGGAAAAAGACGGCTTATTAGCCGTCTTTTTTTTGTGCTAAAAAGCAAAAGTTGATATTATATGCTTGTCCACAAAAAAGCTTTTTCTTCAAACTGTGTATAAAAAAAATCTTTAGAGTTAAAAATGATTTTTTTAATTTTGTTTTAACGAAAAATTGTATACTAAAATAAAAAAGTTAATATTAATAAATTTTTTTCGACAAATTTTACGTTACCATAAAAGAAGTATTTATTAATTAATTGCATTAATTATAGAAAAAACCTTGCAAATCAATTAATATTGGTAGTTATTATTTGATTTTTGCGTGTTACTTAAATTGAAATATGTCCTCTCAAAAAAAACACTTGTGTTTTAAAAAAAGTTATGTACAATGAATACAAGGTTTGGAACTATTATAAAAATCTTTCGTACCTATTTAAAAAATGTATTGTTTCAAAATAGACGAATTGCGATGAAAGGATAATTCCAACCAAACTGCAATAATACTTATTCATTATATTTAAATTAGGGAGGGAGCAAAAATTTATGGAAACACTCAATAATTTTGTAAGCGCAGTAAACGGCTTTGTATGGGGGCCTGTAATGCTCATTTTGCTATTTGGGACTCACGTATTTTTAACAATTCGGACAAGATTCATTCAGAAACATACTTTTAAAGGAATTAAGCTTTCGATTACACCTGTTGCGGATGCAGAGGGGGATGTATCAGGTTTTGGCGCGTTGACAACTGCTTTGGCTGCAACAATTGGGACAGGAAATATTGTTGGTGTAGCAACGGCAGTGGCATTAGGCGGACCGGGGGCGATTTTATGGTGTTGGCTGACGGGACTATTTGGTATTGCGACAAAATATGGCGAAGCGGTGTTAGCAATTAAATACAGGGTAAAGGATAAGACGGGAGCTATGGTTGGTGGTCCCATGTATGCACTGGAAAGAGGTCTTGGCCAAAAATGGTTGGGAATATTATTTGCAGTTTTTGCTGGTGTAGCATGTTTTGGTATTGGCAACATGACACAGGCTAATTCTATTTCTACAATGGTAGTTGACAATTTTGGTGTGCCGCAATGGATAACGGGCATTGTTTTGACAATTTGTACTGCTTTGGTAATTCTAGGTGGGGTAAAGTCCATTGCAAAGTTTTGTGAGAAGTTAGTTCCTTTGATGGCAGGGTTATACATAGCTGGCTGTGTAATTATTTTAATTATTAATGGGTCTTATATAGCTTCTGCGTTAAAAATAATTGTGAGCAGTGCTTTTACGCCAACAGCTGCCGGGGGCGGCTTTGTTGGAGCAACAGTAATGATGGCAATTCGTTTTGGTATTGCCCGTGGTTTGTTTACCAATGAATCTGGTTTGGGTTCTGCGCCTATTGCGGCTGCAGCGGCAATGACAAAAAACCCTGTTCGTCAGGCTTTGATTGCCATGACCGGTGTATTTTGGGATACGATTATTGTCTGTGCGTTAACCGGTATGGTTTTGGTAACTTCTATTTTAAAGAATCCTGAAGGATTGGCAGGATTAGATGGCGGAGCTCTTACATCCGCAGCGTTTAATTATATCCCTGTTGTTGGGCCTATTGTATTAACGATTGGTTTGATTACATTTGCCTGGTCAACAATTTTAGGTTGGAGTTACTATGGGGAAAGAGCTTGGGTTTATTTAGTAGGAACAAAGGCCATTAAGCCTTTTCGTGTTGTATGGGTTATGGTTGTATTTATTGGATGTGTTATGTCTTTGAAGTTGGTATGGAATATTGCAGATACATTAAATGCAATGATGGCATTTCCTAACTTAATTGCTTTACTTGGTTTAAGTGGTGTCATTGTGGCAGAAACAAAAAAATATTTATGGGAAGATAAACTGGAAAGTTGGTCAGGTGAAGAAATATTAGTTTTAGAAAGATAAAGAAGAGCTTTTTCATAAGCGAATTGGAAAAGTGGCGCATTTGCGTCACTTTTTTAGTTTTCAAATGATATACGATGTGTAAATTTTTAAAAGTTAGTTGTAGTTACAAAAGTAAATAAAAAAACATAGGGAGTAATGGCAATTGCAAATAAAGAGAATGAAAACGTTATTCAATTAGGCAGATTCATTAAGGGGGCAACTAAAATGTGCGGGCTTGTTTCTGCAAGGTTAGAAGGAGACTTTTAGGAGCATTTGGCGGTCCTTAGAATAGATAATGGATGCGAAACATTTTAAAAGTATAATAAAATGTTTAGAGCGATTAATCTTATATAGTATTTTGGGATAAGATTTTCATGTGTGAAAAACAAAACAAAGCAAATTGGTATCTATTACAAAAGGTATTTAGGAAATTGGAAGTTGAATTTAGGAAATGTGCTTCAAAAGTTACAATTCTAATGAAAAAAGGATCAGTAAGATTATTTAATACCATTATATAAATACAAGAATTGATATAAAATTATCGAAATGAGAATATTTGGTATGAAATTACATTTTTTTGATTCGACATAAGATGTCAAATATAGCAATAAAAACGCCAAAGATGTATAAAATTTGTTAAGAATTCGTTAGAAAAAAATATTCGTTCTTCGTTTGTTATTAAATGAATCTAATATAAAAGTGCTAATAATGAAAATATGTGTACAATGTGCTTTAAAATAATGATAAAAAAAGGGGCAATATGAATTATATTACAATCTTTTGAAAATCTATGCGAAAAAACAATGGTAATTTTATTTATTGTGCATAAATAATTATTTGTAACAGTCATATAAATAATTACAATTGCATAATTTTTTACAAATATAATTTATTTTTGAGTTTTTATCTTACAAAAAAATATTGTAATTTGAAAAAATATAGGTAAAATAAAATATAAGCGAGAGGCTCTAATGCGTTTAAAAGGAAATGTAGAAATGATATTTTATTAACAAATTTAAACGTGGGGGGAGCAATGATAAATCATTTGTGTTGGGGACTCTAGCGAACGCACTCATTTATAATTAATTAGGGGGGAATAGCATGGAAGCAATAAATAGTTTTGTATCCACCATCAATGGTTTTGTATGGGGCCCGGTAATGTTGTGTCTTTTGTTTGGTACGCATGTTTTCTTAACAATCAGGACAAGGTTTGTACAAAGATACATAGGCAAGGCAATCAAGCTTTCTATCACGCCCGACAATGAGGCCGAAGGTGATGTATCTGGCTTTGGTGCTTTGGCTACGGCTTTGGCAGCAACAATTGGTACAGGTAATATCGTTGGTGTGGCTACTGCGGTAGCTTTAGGCGGTCCTGGTGCAATTTTATGGTGCTGGTTGACAGGTCTTTTCGGCATTGCAACAAAATATGGCGAAGCATTGTTAGCAATTAAATACAGAGTAAAGGATAAAACCGGATCAATGGTCGGTGGTCCTATGTATGCTTTGGAGAGAGGCCTTGGCCAGAAATGGTTAGGCGTATTGTTTGCTTTATTTGCAGGGGTTGCTTGCTTTGGTATTGGCAATATGACGCAGGCAAACTCAATTGCAACGATGGTTGACTCCAATTTCCATATTCCTGCATGGATTACAGGTATTGTATTAACCGTAGCCACAGCTCTGGTTATTTTGGGCGGGGTAAAATCTATCGCAAAAACTTGTGAAAAACTGGTTCCATTTATGGCAGGTTTTTATATTTTAGGTTGTATTGTAATCCTTATCATAAATGCACCTTATATTGGTGGTGCATTTAAAATGATTGTTAGCAGTGCATTTACACCAACATCAGCTGGTGGCGGTTTTGTTGGAGCTACAGTTATGATGGCAATTCGTTTTGGTATTGCCCGTGGTTTATTTACAAATGAATCTGGCTTAGGCTCTGCACCCATTGCTGATGCAGCTGCTATGACAAGAAACCCTGTACGTCAGGCATTGATTTCTAGTTCAGGTGTTTTCTGGGATACAATCGTTGTTTGTGCTTTAACAGGTTTGGTTTTAGTAACTTCGATCATGAAGAATCCTGATGCAATGACTGGCTTAAACGGTGGTATGCTTACCTCAGCTGCTTTCAACACAATTCCTGTTGTTGGTCCTATCGTACTTACCATTGGTTTAATTACGTTTGCATGGTCTACCATTCTGGGCTGGAGTTACTATGGTGAAAGATCTTGGGTATATTTGGTTGGCACTAATGCAATTAAACCTTTCCGTGTTGTATGGGTAATTGTAGTATTTATTGGCTCCGTTACAGCTCTTGATCTTGTTTGGAATATTGCTGATACATTGAATGCGATGATGGCATTCCCTAACTTAGTTGCTTTATTGGGATTAAGTGGTGTTATCGTTGCTGAAACAAAGAAATATCTGTGGGATGACAAGATGGATGATTGGTCCACAGATGAAATTCCTGTTATCAACAAATAAATTTTATATTACGTAAACCCCACGGCAAAAAGACGGCATAACATGCCGTCTTTTTGTATTCTTAATTTTCTAAATATTTTAAGCGTAGAATTAAAAAAAGCTACGATTCTTTAAGAATCGTAGCTAAATGTGAGTGACATGATTCGAACACGCGGCCTTCTGATCCGTAGTCAGACGCTCTATCCAGCTGAGCTACACTCACATATCATTTTGGAACATTAAATATCATAATTGATAGAGACAGATTTGTCAAGTGATATTTTAAAAATAAAATAAAAAAGTCCTTTTTCTTATCTTCTCCCATGGGATGCACGAGAAAAAGGAACATTCATTATTTATTTTTGTTAAGATAAGGTAAAATTTTTGCAAGCTGGTGAGAGTAATGGAATTTATTTTCCACTAGTTTTCTTGGATAATCGGTGATTTTTTTTGCAGCTCTTGCACCGATAACCAAAGGAATAATAGGACCGGCAACTTTTTCCGGCCTGTTGCCGCTTTGCAGAATTTTTTCATATAGTGATTCCACATAAGTACAGAAACTATCAGCGGATAACTTCTTCATTGTTTCCATGCCTGCTTTAGATAGTCTGTTTTGTAAAGACTCATCTGTTAGAACTTGATAGAGCAACTGGGAAAGCTTTTCCTGATCTTCAAACAGTAGCCCAGTTACGTTATGGGTGATAATATTATTGATGCAAGGATCATTTTTTGCAACCACAGGCACGCCTGCTGCCATTGCTTCTGCAAAAGTAAGCCCTTGTGTTTCGGTAACAGAGGCACTGCAGAAGACATTGCCAAGCTGATAATATTTCCCGATTTCTGTCCAAGGCTTACCTCCTGTAAAAATAATATGTTTTTCTACACCCAAAGATTTCGCCAGAGATTCTAAATTTTCCTTTTCGGGGCCTTCCCCTACAATTACCATTCTAACGGCAGGTATTTTTTGCAATAAATCAGGAAGTGCTTTTATCACAACATCAATACTTTTTTCTTTTGCAACCCTTCCGACAGAAAGAACCACAGGGGTATCTGAATCAAGGCCTAAAGTGTGGCGCAACTCCAGGATTTCTTCCTCAGAGAAGTTTTCTTTGGAAAAGTGCGAGGTGTCAATTCCTGTGGGAATAATAGAAATTGGGGTGGTGACACCATAGCTTAGAAGGAGGTCTTCTGTCTTTTTAGTGGGTACAATCACATCGCAGGTTCCGTTACAAAAAAATTTGCTGAACTCTCTTGCCATTTCCGGTGTGATTAAATGCCCCCCTGCAATATAGTGAACATAGTCTTCATACATGGTATGATATGTGTGCACCACAGGGATTCCCTGGGTTGTTGAAATGAATTTCCCCAAAAAACCAAGGGAAAATTCTGTTTGTGTATGTATAATATCTAAATTCAAAGAATGAATCTTCCTAGAAAGATGGGGAGGGCACAGCAGTCCAGCACGAAAGTTCTTTAAGAACAAAAAAGGCATGCTGGGGATGCGAAAAACATTTGGTTCATCCATTTCAGGGGTACGTGGATCCCATGGAGTAAAGATATAAACGTTATGCCCTTTTTTTTCTAATCCATGGGCTAAAGTTCGGATGGAAGTGGCTACGCCGTTTAATTGAGGATAATATGTGTCAGAAAAAATACCTATATTCATAAAAATACTCCTTAAGCATTAAGTTAACAGGTTTATTATGATGAAATTCTAATACATTTTTGATTATTTTACAACTAAGAAATACTTAGGAATTTGTGAAGAATTTATTAAATCTAACTATTTTTTTGTTTTATGATATACTGACGAAAGGAGATTGGAGCGTAGAAAATGAGTAAAATGTTAAATGAAAAACAGAGAATTGCCCAAAATCATGACCAGGGGCCTATGATGGTTCTGGCAGGACCCGGAAGCGGAAAGACCACTGTAATTCTTTGCAGGTTGCGTCGCCTTTTATCAGAGAATACAGATAAAAATAAAGGGATATTAGTGGTTACCTTTACAAGAGCGGCAGCCATGGAAATGAAGGAACGGTTTGGAGATAGAGGCAGGGGTAAGGTTTTATTTACCACTTTTCACAGCCTTTTTTTTCGAATTTTACGTTATGCCTACGGGTATACATCGGAAAAGATTATTGGTGAAGAGGAAAAGTATAAAATCCTTCTAAATATTGTGGCGGAAAAAGGCTGGAGTCTAAATGACCCGGAAGAGTTTGTTTCCCAGTTTATTATGCAAGCATCTTTTATGCGTAATGAGCTTATTACACCTATGGAGTTTACTCCCGTTGACATGGATGGGGACTTGTTTCGCCAAATGTACCGAGCCTATGACGCTTTTAAAGAACGCCATGGTAAGCTTGATTTTGATGATATGCTTGTGCTCTGCTATGAGCTTTTCATGGAAGATAGCAAGGTTCTTGCTTTTTGGCAGGGGAAATTCTCCTATATTATGGTAGATGAATTTCAGGATATCAATCGTGTACAGTATGAATGCTTAAGACTTTTGGCGGCGCCTGGTAACAACTTATTTGTTGTTGGAGATGATGATCAAAGCATCTATGGCTTTCGTGGTTCCCGTCCGGATTTTCTGCTTGAGTTTGAAAGACAGTATCCAAATTGTGAGAATACAATTTTGGATGTAAACTATCGTTCTTCCCAACGTATTCTTTCTTTGGCATCAAAGTTGATTGGTGTGAACGAACAACGATTTTCAAAAAATTTAAAGGGGGTAAACGGTAAGGGCGAAAAGGTTTCCTTTTTTTTGGCTGAAGATACAACCGCAGAGGCAGAGAGGATTGCTGAAAAAATAAGCGATCTTTTGGAGGATGGAATTGCGCTAAATGAAATAGCAGTGATTTATCGTACAAATTTACAGGGTGGTGCTTTTGCACGGTCTTTATATCGCAGGGGGATTCCATATATTTTACGGGAAAACGGCGGAAACATATATGACCATTGGATAGCAAAAGATCTACTTGCATATTTAACCCTGGGGGAAAGCGAAGATGCAGACAGCGCACTTCGGCGTATTATAAACAAACCCAAGCGTTACATAAGCAAAGAAATATTACATGAAGCTGAGAGAATGCCATATACCTTGTTACGAAGTTTTTTTGTTTGCCCATCTTTAAAGAGGTGGCAGGAAGAAAATTTGGAAAGGCTAAGACAGGATCTTATGCAAATAGGAAAGCGGAATCCTTATGATGGGATAAAATATATTCGAAGGATTGTTGGATACGATGAATATTTGGAGGAGTACGCTAGCTTTCGTAAGTCAAGCGGGAAGGCCTTTTTAGAAATTGCTGATGAAATAACAGAAATTGCAAAAAATACAGGGGATGTGCAGGAATTACGAAGAAACTTGGAAGAAATGAGCCAACAAATGCAAGAGCAGTTTCGTGAAAATGGAGCGATCAAAAAGGGCGTTACGTTATCAACCATGCATGGGGCGAAGGGATTGGAGTTTTATGCCGTCTTTTTACCTTCATTGACTGAGGGGGTGGTTCCTCATGAAAGAGCTTTGGAGGGCTTGGAGGAAGAACGCCGTTTATTCTACGTGGCTCTTACCAGAACAAAAGAAAAGCTATGTTTATCTGCTATACGCAATCGATACGGAAAAGAAATGAAGCCTTCAAGATTTTTGAAAGAAATGGATTTGAACGTGGAATCGTTATACATTAAAAAAACTTAAAAAATCGTAAGGAAAAGTTAAAACAAAACTGTTTTCTCATTGCTATAATATTGAGAGACAGATTAAAGGGATCAGTATATTTGGAAAGCTTTAAGGATTTACTTTTGAGGCCAAACTACTTAGATAAATTACTTGATAACGTAAGAAGAATGTATAATTTTTAGGTGTTGGTTCAAATAACTAGAAGAATGCTTTTCTTTCTTTATGATTCAATAAATTGCGGAGGGGACTATGAAATATCAAAAGAAGCAGGAAATGAAGAAAAAGGTCTTAGCCATTATTGCCCTAATCATGGCACTTATCATGATTTTGAGTCTGATTGCTCCATTTACCATTTTTGCTGCACCTGTAACCGAGGTAACAACAAGCGTAGTTAAGAGCAATGATGGAGCAGAAACGGATGTGGATGACACCATTGGGTCTTTGGAGAGCTTTGGTAAGGATCGATTTACAGTTGAGTTACAAGCGGGATTTGATGAGAATTACATTGTAAAAAAAGGGATGCCTGTTCGTGGCGTTGTCACCAACCGTGGGGATGCCTTTCATGGAGAGGTGCAAATTAAGGCATATACCCGTACATCCTATGCAAACAAGGAGTACGCAATATATTACCAAAAGCTTGATTTGGAGCAAGGGGCTTCCAAGTCCATTGATATGGAAGTTACAATGGGCAGTATTCATGAATATTTGGAGATTTCCCTTGTGGATGCAAAAGGAAACAAGGTATATCAGGATTATTCGTTTTTGACGGCAAAAGACCCCAATACCATTATGATTGGCGTGTTAAGCGACAGCCCTCAAGATTTAAAATATTTGAATAATCTGCATCTTGCCCAAATGCCAGAGGACTTTATGGATGATGCGGAGATATACCAAAATGAACTAAGCAAAAATTATGATTTTCCTGTTTTTCTGGATGAAAGCACATTTCCAAATACGATAGGAATTATGAATAGTTTTTCTGCTTTGGTAGTGGACGATTTTGATTTTTCCGTATTAACCCAAGCGCAGAAGGATGCATTACATCAGTGGGTGCTAGAAGGTGGAACATTGATGGTGGGCACAGGTGTAACTGCTCAAAAAACTTTGAGAGGATTGGATTTTTTATCTGATATCAAGGTCGCAGATGTCACCGAGGGTGCTGAATTGGAAGGAATATCCGGTGAAGTTTCTCTGGCGCAATTAAGTGGAGAAAGATTGGCAAACTTAAGTCTTGAGAACGTAAATGGAATTTTCTCTGTTGTGGAAGAAGGCAAAGGACTTATTGTTTTAAGTGATTTTTCTTTGTCTGCGGCACCCATGGCAGGTCAAAGTGCTACTTTAGATTTATTGCAAAAAGCATTAAAACAAGCGGCATCCCAGTCATTTGAAGTAGATATATATGGCGATGACAGGTATTATAACCAAGCACAGTATATTGCAGGGGACTTCCCTCCTTTTGAAATGGGTTCTATTTCTCTTATTATTGGAGCAATCATTGTTTACATTCTAATAACAGGCCCTATCCTTTATTTTATTTTAAAGAAAAAGGATAGAAGGGAGAAAGGTTGGATCATTATTCCCATTGTCGCTTTTGTTTTTATGGGGCTTGTGTTTTTTTTGGCACAAAACAGTACTTATAAAAACGGAATCATTAATACGGTTTCATATGTTGAAATGCAGGAAGGCTCAAATATAGCCACGGCAGAAATTGGGATGGCTTTAAAAGCATCCGGCAAGGGGGATGTAACCTTTACTTCTGATGAAAAAATACCCTTAGCTGTTAATTTGGAAGAAGACCATTATTATGGAAGTGACACACAAAAGGAAAAATGCGCATATCGCATTCTATGCGGCGATACAACGGAAGTGAAGTTTCCTGATACGTCAAGCTGGCAAACTCAGTATTTTAATACGCAAAAAAGTATAAATTTGGGCGGAAATATTGAAAGCACTGTTGTGATGAAGGATGGGGGATTTGTTGGAGAAATCATAAACCATACAAATGTAGACTTTTACCATGTGGTATTACTATTCAATGGTTACTTGCAGGATTTTGGAAGTTTAAAAGCAGGAGAGACATTAGAAGTCAACATTAGTTCGGAGAAAGTGGCACAAGGAGACCAGATATTTTCTAACGGCTATTATTATCAAGAATTCAGAGATAAAGTACACAGCGGTGAGGTGACAAGATATGAAGCTTATTTGAAGTATATGGAGCAGGATATGCAAAATCAATTTTATGATTATCAGGTGAACACCGACTTAATTCCCGTTACCTTTTTTGGCTATAGTGATACACCAATATTAAACGGTGAAAGGAAGATCAATGGGAATCAAGTTTTGGAAAATAATATAACGATGTATCAGCAGGACTTTCCTCTGGAATTGTCAAAACAGGAAGAATTTGAAGTGGAATTAAAAGGTATTGTAGATGCCCCTATAAAATTTGATCATTACGAAAATGATGGTGGGGATAGTATATATCCTTTTGAAGACTCCGATTTTTATGTAGAGTATGACATACCCGATGATATAAGGGTTGACCGGATGGAAATTGATGTGGAAGCACCAAACGATGAATTGGTTCCTCAAAAAATAGAATTGTTTAATGAAGAAACACAGGAGTGGGACGAAGTTGTATTATATGAGCGTGTTAGTGTTGAAAAATATGTTGGAGAAGATAATGTTGTGAAAATGAGAATGCATTGTTTGAAAGAAAGAGAATCAGGAGTTCCTAAATTGCTTATTCAAGGGGGTGGTCTGTTTGCTGGAAATTAAAGAATTGGTAAAAAATTATGGTAAATTTACCGCAGTGGATCACCTGACGTTATCCGTGGGAAAAGGGGCTGTCTGTGGATTTGTTGGACCCAATGGGGCAGGAAAGACAACGACCATGCGTATCATGGCAGGGTTATTGAAGGCTACAGACGGTAGTGTAGTGATCGACGGGGTAGAGGTAACAAAAAATCCTCGGGCCTTACGTGAAAAAATTGGTTATATGCCTGATTTTTTTGGGGTGTATGACAACTTAAAAGTTACGGAATATATGGATTTTTATGCGGGAGCATATGGAATTGCTTATAAAGAAAGAGGTCCTATTATTGATAATCTTTTGGAAATTGTTGATTTATCCCATAAAAAGGAAAGCTATGTAGATTCTTTATCACGAGGGATGAAGCAAAGACTTTGTTTGGCAAGAAGCCTTGTTCATGATCCTGAGCTTTTGATATTGGATGAGCCTGCCTCAGGGCTTGACCCTCGTGCCAGAGTGGAGATCAAGGAGGTTCTTAAGCAACTGCAAGGAATGGGGAAAACCATTGTAATAAGCTCCCATATTCTGCCTGAACTGGCAGAAATGTGTACGGAAATTTGTATTATTAATGGAGGGAAATTAGCTGCCCAAGGTTCTGTGCAGGAAATTATGCAAAAATTGAGCCAAAAGCGGATTATTCATGTTCAGCCGTTAGGTGAGAAGGAGAAGATGATCCAAATTTTAAAGGAGCAGCCTTTTATTCGCTCTATCATAGAAAATTCCCAGGATGTGGATTTTGATTTTGCGGGTACAAATGAGCAGCTGGCAGGTGTTTTGAAGCAACTGGTATTGGCGGATATTCCTCTGATTTCCTTTAAAGAAAAGGAAGGAAATTTGGAAGAAGTATTTATGCAGATTACAGGAGGTGAGAGCGTATGATGAATCCGGTATTAAGGCGAGAGACCATTACTTCCCTCAGAGGGTGGAAAAACTATGCTGTTTTAACTTTTTATTTGTTTATGATGACTTTGGGTGCTTTTATTTTCTTTTATAGCAGCGCATATGAGTCTTACCGCTTTACGTTTGACCCTCAAAGCGTTGTATACTTGTATGTGGTTTTAGGGTCAATTCAGATGGCACTTATTGTATTATCAGTGCCGGCTTTGACGGCAGGCAGTATTAGTGGGGAAAGGGAACGACAGACGTTGGATTTGCTTCTGGTCACAAAGCTTTCTCCCTTCTCTATTGTAATTGGGAAGCTGTTGTCATCTATGGCCTTCGTTTTATTGCTAATTGTTAGTACGTTACCTGTGTTCTCTATTGTATTTTATTTTGGCAGTGTGGGTATTGGCTCAGTGCTAACTTTAGTTTGTTTTACGTTGACGACGGCTTACATGCTGGGGGGCATTTCTGTTTTCTTTTCATGCATTTATAAAAAAACAGTGGTTTCTATTATGTTGGTTTATATTTTTACAGGTATTTTATGTTTTGGTACGTTGATTTTAGTAGTGCTGCCTATGGCTGTAAGAGGGGGAAATCAAGTTTCCAATACAGTTACTCTATTTAAATTAATTCCCAACCCCGGTGTTGCATTTTTTTCATTAATAGATGGACAGATTGGTAGCAATATTATTAAGGATGTATTTTTTGAATATACACAGCCTTCGAAAAATTCTTTTATCCAATGGGGCGCAGAACACCTTTGGATATTGCATATTATATTCCAACTTGTGGTTGGCTCAGTTTTTATTGCTTTGGCAGCAGGCTCAATTAACCCTGTGCGAGAGCATAAGCAGAAGAACAAAAGGGCTAAGACAAATGGGAAAGGAAAAAGCGAGGTTTAGGCTATGGGTAAATTTCAAACCCTATTAGCACCGTTAAGAAGAAAACTTTTGTTAGAAGGCTTCATACAGAGGCTTTTAAGGTTTTGGCTGGCGGCAAGTGTGGTTGGGCTTGCCGTTGTTTTGCTGTCAAAAATTATTTTTATGCCAGATGCGGTCATGATTGTGTTTTTGATTTTTGGAGTGATCTCCCTTTTTGCAATAGGCTATGCAGTTGTAAAGCGGCCAAGATTGCAGGAAGTGGCTACAGTGGCTGATGCGTTGGGTGGGCAGGAACGCATGGTAACTTCTTTAGAGCTATTGCAAAAACAGGAATCTACAAAAATTGAAAAAATGGCAATTGAAGATGGCCTTGCGGTTGGAGCAAAAATAGATTTTGCAAAGGCTTATCGGATGAGACTGCCGAAAAAGGCGTTTTTATGGATGATCCTTATTATAATTTTAACCATGGCAACTGGTTTTTTACCATCACCTCGGGAAGAAAAAGCAGAGATTTATGCAAAAGCAAAGCTTGAGAAAATTGAAAAGGTAATAAAAGAAGTGAAAAAAGACGAAGCATTATCAACAGAGGAAAAAAAGCTTTTACAAAAGGAGTTAAGTGCGCTTTCCAAAGAATTGAAGCGTGCCCCCAGCAAAGAAAAGGGGGAGGATGCAGTTGAAAAAACACAGCAAGAGTTGAAAAAACTTGAAAAAGATAGTGTTTCCAGGGATTTAAAGCAATTGGCTCAGGAGTTTGCAAAACAGGAGATTACTGCACCATTGGCGGAGGCGGCGGAAAAAGGTGACGCGAAAGCAATCGAGGAAGCTATAGCAAAGCTTCAAGAGCAGCTAAAACAACTAACCAGGGAACAGCTTGTGGCGCTAGGTAACCAGATGGGAGCAGCAGCGGGTCAAATGTCTAATGAAGATTTGGCAAAGGCTTTGGAGCAGTTAGCGGAGGCAATGGAAAACGGAATAGTTTCTTCAGAACAGCTGGATCAACTGCGTATCCAGATGATGGCGCAAAGCGCCCAAAACCAGGAATTAAGAAAAACATTGGAAAATGCCAACCAGATGTTAGGAGAAACCAATGGTCAACAGCCACAAGGAAGTCAAGGTCAAGATCAGGGTGCAGGTCAAGGACAAGGTACAGGTCAAGGACAAGGTACAGGTCAAGGGCAAGGACAAGGTGCCGGTGGACAAGGTACTGGCGGTGCTGGACGAGGAACCGGACATATCGACAATGAGGAAGTTTTTACGAGGAAAGCAGCTGAAAAAGCAGATTATGATACCCAAGTAAGCGGGACAAAGAACGGAGGAGGAGATACCTCTCTAACCCAACAGAAAACCATTGGTGAAGTTGGGGAGCGCTTACCTTATGAACAGGTATTTCAGAGTTATCAAAACGATGCGATGAAAGCGTTAGAGGAGCAAGATACGCCCTATGGTATGCGACAATTGGTTTCAGATTATTTTTCAACCTTGGAAAAGTAGGTAATAAAATTGTGAAATTGTCAGTAATATCGTGCCATTTATCAAAAAAAGCCGAGAAAATTTAAGCTGATTCACGATTTTTGTTTATAAAGTTCTGGTCAAGCATTTTCCGAGGTTTGTAGTGTTTGGGATAGAGTCCAGAGAACTTTTTTAGGGATTATTCAGGAAGGGGATTATATGCGTTTTTTTACACCTTGGGGACTGCTTGCTTTACTGGCAGTACCTATCATTATTTTGATGTATTTATTGAAGCAGAAATATAAAGAAACGAAGGTTCCCAGCCTGTACCTTTGGAAAAAGGCCATTCCGCAATCAAAAGCCCAAGAGCCCTGGCAGAAGCTAAGAAAAAACATCCTGCTATTTTTGCAGATTGCAGCGGTAATTGTTCTGGCACTTGCGTTAGGTGGACCGTATATCATGGGAAAGAGCCAAGTGGTCGACTATGTTTTGGCGTTGGATTGTTCTATGAGTATGCAGGCTACAGATATAGAGGAAAGTAGATTTTTAGCGGCAAAAAAAGATATGATACGCTTGGTTGAAGAGGCAGCACCTCAGGCTTCTTTTTCTTTCGTACTTTTGCAGGACGAACCAGCATTGGTGTTAAGCGGCACTCAAGAAAAACAGGAAGTGTTACGCTGTATTCGAGAAACAGAGGCTGCAGATGGCGGTGTATCTTGGGATAAGGCAAAGGAAATTTTAGAGGCAGAAAAGGATATTCTTGGCGGAAAAATTATTGTATTTACTGATGATTACGGCAGTTTTGGAGATTTACCTGTAGAAGAACAGGTATACAATAAAGGTGGAAACAATAGTGTGTTGTCCATGCTTTCCTATGGGGAGCAAGAAGATGGCCTTTCTGTATTGACGCGATTGGAAAATTGGGGCGAGGAGAAAATTGGCCGCAGGCTACCATTGCAGGTGAATCAAATCACCATCCATCCGGAAGAAATGCCGATGTCAACTTTGCAGTTCACAGAGCGTCTTGGTTATCGCAAGAAAAACGCGATTGAAATGCTCACTATGGGCTGCTATAACACGCTGTGGACATTGC
>NZ_DAOUQB010000059.1 GCF_030625865.1 Anaerotignum sp.
AAACTCCGAATTGGTTGTTTCTATCAACAAGAATGATACAGCACCTATTTTCGAAGTTTCTGACTTGGGTATCGTTGGTGACTTGAAAGTAATTCTGCCTAAATTGGCTGAAGCAATCAGAAAATTTAAAGCAGCAAAAGCGAACAACTAAGATATGATTTCGGTTTAAGGGTCTTATGATATATATCGATTAGGGGGGTTCGTAGAAATGGGTAATTATTCTGTTTTTTTTCCGGGCTATACAGCCGGCGAGGACGCTTACCATGAAATTGAAGCAGTATGCGCTCCTTATGGTACAAAAGCGGTAGCAATTGGTGGTAAAACAGCTTTGGAAAAGACGAAAGATTATTTGTTGGAAGCAACACAGGAAAGCACTGTGAAAATTACTGATTTTATCTGGTACAAGGGAGAGGCAGCTTTTGAGTACGCAGAGGAATTACAAGAATTAGAGGCAGTAAAGAATGCGGATATGATTTTTTGTGTAGGTGGCGGTAAGGCCATAGACTGCGCAAAATTGGTGGCAGATCATTTGAAAAAACCGTATTTTACTTTTCCCACGATTGCATCCACTTGTGCCTGTATTTCGGCGTTAGGAATTTATTATCACACAAATCATGTATTCCGTGATTTCTTCCGTGTGGAAAGACCTCCCGTTCATGTGTTTATCTCTACAAGAGTGATTGCCGAGGCACCAGAAGTATATCTTTGGGCTGGCATTGGCGATGGCATGAGCAAAGAGGCGGAAGTAAAATTTTCTGTAAGAGGTAAAGAGGAAGAATTAACTTTATCAGAACAAGCAGGCGGTGCCATGAGCAGCTGCTGTACAGAGCCATTGCTGAAATATGGCATTCAGGCAATGGAGGATTGTAAATTGAATCGTCCTTCCGAAGCCATTGAGCAGGTAGCTTTGAACATTTTTATCAACACAGGTATGGTATCCAATATGGTGGATTCTCATAAGTATAATACAAACTTGGCACATGCGTTGTTTAATAGTTTGACCATGTTGCATCAGATTGAAGAACGACACCGTCACGGCGAAGTTGTTTCCTATGGTACATTGGTTTTACTAACATTAGATAAGCAGTATGAGCTGTTGGAACGTTTTTTTGAGTTCTACAAGGGAATGAATTTGCCCACAAAGCTTTCTGATATTGAGGTTACCATTGAAGAATTGGAGCCTGTTTTAGAAGCTGCAGTGAAAAAGTACGATTTGGATTATACTCCTTATGAAATCACACCTGATATGATTAAGGAAGCTATTTTGGAATTGGAAGATTACAACATTAGAAAAGCAGCATAAACGTTTATTGTAACGCAAATATTTAAGGCAAAGGAAGTTATCCTTTGCCTTTTTTATGTTCACTTGACAGTTTTGGAATATACTCCTATACTTGTAGAGAAAAATACACTTAAGGAGTGCATCAGATGGGATATTTTCCAAAAATTGGCATGAGAATGGTCAAAACAGCGGTTGCGGTTGCCATTTGCTTTTTAGTCAGTTATTTATCAGGGGGAAATGATAGGCCTATTTTTTCTGGAATTGCGGCCATAATTTGTATGCAGCCTTATGTGGAACATAGTGTAAATGTGGCTTTCAACCGTAGTGTTGGAACTGTGATTGGAGCGGTTTTTGGGCTGATTGCAGCATCTTTGAGCTTATATATCCCAAAAGGATTTGAATATTTACAATATTTGGTTATTTCCTTAACGATTATTCCTGTTTTATACACGACAGTTTTGTTGAAAAAGCCAGGTGCATCAGCCTTGGCAGGAGTTGTTTTGCTAAGTATTACGTTAAGTAGTGGCGACGCAACCCCTCTTATGAATGCAGTGAATCGTTCGGTGGAAACCATTGTGGGAATTCTGGTTTCCCTTGGCGTGAATATGGCACATTTGCCAAGGCGCAGGGAGAAGGATTTTCTTTTTGTTTCTGGATTTGACGGGGCAATATATGGAGAAAAAATAGGGATAACTCCTTATTCTATTTTCGAATTAAATCAGTTACTGAGGGACGGAATGGCGTTTACCATTGCCACGGAAAGAACCCCGGCTTCCTTGATGGCAGATATAGGGATGATTCACTTGAAATTGCCTGTAATCGCCATGGATGGAGCGGTACTTTATGATATGAAAGAACGGCGTTATTTGGCTTGCCAAGGTCTTTCTAAGGAAATGACGGAGAGAATTGAGACATTTTTAAATGAACTGGATTTACATTATTTTTTAAATGTAGTTTGGCAAGATGTGTTACTGATATACTATCATGATTTTAAAAATGAGGAAGAAAAGAAACTATATCAGCAGCTGCGTCTTTCCCCCCATAGAAATTATGTATATGGAGGAAGACCGGAAGAAGGAACGGTTGTTTATCTTCTTTTGGTGATAAAGAACGAAATGGCGGATTATGTGACAGATAAACTAACTGAAATGGATACAACGGGTGAACTCCTTTTTTTAAGGGATAAGTCGGAAACCCCTGAGGATTATTGTCATTTGAAAATTTATCATAAAAATGCCACCAAGGAATATATGATGAATAAACTTTTGGAAACAATGCCTCAAAAAAAGACGGTGGTTTTCGGAAGCAATAAAAACGATGTATCTATGATGAAAGTGGCTGATTTAGCCTTTGCAACGGCAAACGCCACTGAGGATGCAGTGACTGCGGCAGATTATCAGTTGAGGGGGGGCGGAGACAGCATTGTTCGTACCATTTTTCACTTATATGAACCGCTGCCTTGGCAGTCTTTACCCAAAGAATTAAAAAATGAAAGAAAAAGGTGAAATAAGATGCAGGAGAATTTGCATGAATTATCCAGGGCAGAGTTGTTGTTGGGGTATGAAGGGTTGGAAAAATTAAAAAATGCTAAGGTTGCAGTTTTCGGAATTGGCGGGGTAGGTTCTTTTGCTACGGAAGCTTTGGCAAGGGGCGGCGTGGGGCACTTGACATTAATTGATGGTGACTGTGTGGCTTTAACAAATATTAACCGTCAGTTAGTTGCTACCCAGAAAACCATTGGGCAATTCAAAACAGAAGTAATGAAACAACGAATTGGTGAAATTTTGCCTCAAACTGTTGTAGAAACCTATTCTGTTTTTTTTACCAATGAAAATAGAAACTTTATTGATTTTTCCACCTATGACTATATTGTAGATGCCATAGATATGATTACATCCAAAATCATACTAATAGAGGAGGCAAAAAAAGCGAATGTTCCCATTATTAGCTGTATGGGTACCGGAAATAAACTTGATCCTTCTAAATTTGAAGTAGCAGATATTTCAAAAACATCGGTTTGCCCCTTAGCAAAGGTCATGAGAAAAGAGCTGAAGGACAGAGGAATACAAGGGGTAAAGGTTGTATACTCAAAAGAACTGCCACAAAAACCAGGGGAATCCATAGAACGAGCCAAAAGACAGACCCCCGGCAGCCTTTCTTTTGTGCCGCCGGCGGCGGGGATGGTTTTGGCGGGAGAGGTTATTTGCCATTTGATAGGAATTGAGAGAAATTGAAAAAAGTGGAGAATAAAGAAGTATTTTCCAGCAAAAAATCGAAAGAGTGGAGAAAAGTATTAAAATAAAGAGTTATTTCTTATATTTTTCTGAAACATTCCAAATTCCCTTGAAAGGGCATTAATATTTGGATAAAATGAAAAAGTAATCAATTTTTCATAAGGCTTTAGAGGGAGGTGTTAAAGTGAAAAACAGAATAAAGTTTGCAGTTTTCATTATTTTGATCGCAATGGTTTTTACAGCGGGATGTACTGCAAAATCAACCTCCAACAATAAGACAACAGAAGAAGGTGCAACAGGAAATTATATTGTATTGGCAAAGTCAAAATTGGAGGCATCTTCTAGCTTTGAATCTGATTTTTATGCAGAGGTACAAATTGGTGAAAATCCGAAAACAGTTACCAATGCGAAAGTTCAGATGGTTTATGAACCATTGGCATTAAAGATTAAGACGCAAGATTTGTATGCACAGAGCACAATAGATTCGGAAACCTATTTGGAAAAGGTTGACGCCGGAGTTAATATGTATATGGCATATGACGGAGAATGGACAGAAATGACATTAGATGAAAAAAATGCCATGAAATCCCTTGGAATGTATGATGCCGGAAAAGGTATGGGTTTGTTACTGGCATCTGTCGAGAACTGGGCAGAAACCTCTGAAAAAAGCGGAATCGTGACCATAACCGGGGATATACCGGCAGAAAAAGTTTATGATATATCAGAAGCAGGCTCTTTCTTGCAATTGGCAGGCATGAATGGTGTGGATCAGAGCTATTATTCCGGTGTTGAAGCAGTGCCGGTTGAGATTCAGCTTAAAGAGGATGGAACCCCTATCTCCTTTACCGTTGACTTTACAAAAACCTTGGAAACGGTTATGAATCATGTATTGCAGGCGTTAGCGCAGGATGACGTGGAGACGATTTCAGTTCAGAAATATTTGATAAAACAAAATATTTTAAGTTTAAACGAAATAAAGAAAATTGAAATTCCGATTGCGGCAAGAGGTGCAATTAATTACGAAAAAGAAATCTCACTTTTAGAAAACAGCACTGACGAACAATAAAAGAAAGCCCTTGGAAAGGGAGCTATATAAAAAGGCATTTGGTTATCTTATGCTTTTAAAGGCTCTTGTGAATCCAAGGGTTTTCTTTTATGAGAAATTTTGTATAGATATTTGCTCTAGGCGATGGCAAGTATTTCTGTAAAAATAAGGCGGAATGCAAATATTTATTGCATTTTACAAAATATACTGTTTTTTCTACGGGATAATGTTATAATAAAAAAGATTGACTTGAAAAAAGGAGAGAATATAATATGATCGCAGCACAGGGTGTAAGTCTTCAATATGGAGGCAGAGTGCTTTTTAATGATGTAAACATTAATTTCACAAAAGGAAATTGCTATGGGCTTATTGGGGCTAATGGTGCCGGAAAGTCTACATTTTTAAAAATTTTAGCGGGGGAAATTGAACCAAATAAGGGTTCTGTTTTTATGACCCCCGGGGAAAGAATGGCAGTATTAAAGCAGGATCACTTTATGTTTGACGATTTTGAGGTGGTTCAGGCGGTTTTATATGGTCATAAGAGATTATATGAAATTATGAAAGAAAAAGAGGAATTGTACTCCAAGGAGGACTTTTCTGATGAAGATGGTATTAAAGTTTCTGAGTTGGAAGGCGAATTTGCGGAACTGGATGGCTGGTCAGCAGAGTCAAATGCTGAAATTTTATTGAATGGCTTGGGTGTTACCAATGAATTTCATTATGCAAAAATGAAGGAATTGACAGGTACACAAAAGGTGAAAGTTCTTTTGGCTCAGGCGTTATTTGGAAATCCAGATATTTTGCTTTTGGACGAGCCTACCAACCACTTGGATATTCATTCCATTAGATGGTTGGAAGAGTTTTTATTGAATTTTGAGAATACAGTAATTGTAGTATCTCATGATAGACATTTCTTGAACAAAGTATGTACCAATATTGCAGATATTGATTATGGGAAAATTACAATGTTTGTGGGTAACTATGATTTCTGGTATAGCTTTACGCAAATGACCCAGCGGCAGATTAAGGATCAGAATAAGCGTGTAGAGCAAAAAATGAAAGAACTTCAGGAATTTATTCAGCGCTTTAGTGCCAATGCATCCAAAGCAAAGCAGGCAACCAGCAGAAAAAAATTGTTGGATAACTTGCAGATGGATACCATTAAGCCATCTAGTAGACGTTATCCTTTCTGTAGCTTTAAGCAGGACAGAGAAGTGGGAAATGACGTTCTTTTGGTTGAGAATATTTCTAAAACCATTGACGGAAAAAAAGTTTTGGATAATATAAGCTTTATGATTCGTCCAAATGAGAAGGTAGTTTTCGTTGGACAAGATGAGATTGCAAGAACCACGTTATTCCAGATTTTGATGGGTGAAACGGAGCCTGACGAGGGGAAATTCAAGTGGGGAATTACAACCAAAACTGCATATTTCCCCAAGGATAACGCAGCTTATTTTGAGGGCTGTAAGGAGTCTTTGATAGAGTGGTTAAGACCTAATGCAAAAGAAGGCGAGCAGTATGATGCAGATATTCGTGGCTGGTTAGGGCGTATGCTCTTTAGCGGGGAAGAAGCGTTAAAATCTGCCAATGTTTTATCCGGTGGGGAAAAGGTGCGTTGTATGCTTTGCAAAATGATGATGAGCGGTGCAAACGTTATGATTATGGACGAGCCTACCAACCATTTGGATTTGGAATCCATTACTGCGTTGAACGAAGGATTGTCTGATTACAAAGGGACACTGCTTTTTGACTCCCATGACCATCAGTTTGTTCAGACTATTGCAGATAGAATCATTGAAATTCTGCCCGGTGGTATTATTGATAGACAGATGACCTATGATGAATATCTGGAGGACGAGGAAATCAACAACTTACGTCTAAAGCTATTAGGCGAGGTGTAGGAAATTAAGAAGTGATACGGTTACTGTGCCAACGGAAGAAATGAGAAGAGCAATGTTTCAAACGGAAGTTGGAGATGACGTTTACGGTGATGATGTTGCCATTAATGAGTTGAAGCAATTGGCTGCTCATATGTTTATCAAGAAGAAAGCGTAAAATACTGGGCGGAGGAATGTGTCAGGTGGGTATTTTAGGGGCAGCCGACATTTTGGCTTTGCAGGAAATGCCCAAGAGATTACAGGAAGATCATGATAATGCAAAATATTTGGTGACGTGTTTGAAAGAAGTAAAGGGCTTAGAAGTATATGAAGAGCGTCAGCAGATTAATATGGTGTTCTTTTGTTTAAAGGGCTATCCTTTAGATTCTGGGTCCTTGGTGCGTTACATGGTGAATTATGATGTGCGGATGAATGGGGAAGATAACGGTATGATGCGTTTTGTGCCCCATTGCTACGTATCGAGGGAAGAAATTGATAAAGTGGTACAATTAATGAAAGATGCCCAGTAAAAAGGTTGCCCTCTTGTTTGAGGGCAGCTTTTTTATCAGCTTTGAAAAGTGAGTACTTTTTTCAGAGAGAAAGTTTTTTCCGAACAAGGATAATAACCTTTAGGAAGCCCTTTGAATATCATAAACTATTGATGTGCAATGGGAGAAATTTTTGGGGGAGGCATAGAAATGTGGAAAATTTTTATGGTTTTGACGCTTGGTTTTTTAATCGGTTTTTTTGATTTGCTCAAGGAAAAGCAAATAAAAATAAATTGCCGTTTGCAAACCCTTTGGCTTTTACTTTTGATTTTTTGTATGGGAGTAAGCATCGGGCGAGATGGAGAGGTCATTGGAAATTTACCTGTTTTAGGGGGAAAAGCCTTACTGTTTGCGATTTTAGCTGTGGTAGGAAGTGTTGTTTTTGTATTTATGCTAAGTAGGCTTTTTTTGAAAAAGGAGGAGGAAGAATGAGCCTTGCGATTTTAGTTGTATTGGTATTGGGCATTCTCGGAGGGATGTATATGCCCGTGGGGATAACTGCCTTTTTGGATCAAGCATCCACAGTTATGCTTCTAATATTATTATTTTCCGTTGGAATTGATTTGGGTTTAAACCGACAGGTTTTTGAACAGGTTCGCAAATTGGGTTTTCGTATTTTACTCATTCCCTTAGGCGTGATTTTAGGTTCTTTATGCGGTGGAGCCCTTGCTGCTGTAATTACCCAGACAAAAATAAAAGAGGGAATGGCCATTGTCTCGGGCTTGGGGTGGTATAGCTTATCTGGAATTTTATTAACAAATGCGGGCAATCCCATCGGAGGAACTATTTCTTTTTTATCCAATGTTTTCCGTGAGATGATAACTTTCATTGTGATACCATTTTTGGTGAAATATTTGAATCCTTATTGTGCCATTGCACCAGCGGGGGCAACGGCAATGGATACAACTCTGGCAATGATTAGTAAACATACCGACGGAAAAACGGCGGTAATCGCCTTTGTGAGCGGGGTAATTTGCACACTGATTGTACCTGTTTTAATACCATTATTCCTCTAAAGGAAGAAAAATTACAAAAATCCCTTGACTTTTCTAGTGAAATATATTATCATTACTTAGCAAGTTGCCCATGTGCGGATGTGGCGGAATTGGCAGACGCGCTAGATTCAGGTTCTAGTCGGGGTTTTCCTGGTGCAGGTTCAAGTCCTGTCATCCGCATTTAAGCTTGTAAATCATAGGATTTACGAGCTTTTTTATTGCAAAAAATTAGCTCCTTCTTTAAAAAAATACTCGTAAGATTATTAGGACAAACTGTAACAATCTAACGAGTACTTTTGGGAGGAGTTTTTATTATGAAAAAAATTTGTTTGAGTAATCCTGATAAAGTAATTACTGTGAGAGAATGTTTTGAAAATTATATTATTAAATGTACTGTCCGAAATTTATCCGCTTCTACTATTGTCTGTTATAAAGACCACTATAGAATATTTGAGCAATATATAGGTGGTCAGCAACAGCTCATTTCTAACATTAATGAAGAAACAATTAATGGTTTTATATTATATTTAAGAACTCGATGTAGTGATATAACTATTAATTCCTATCTAAGGTCTATACGGGCTTTTCTCAACTATGCTTCTGAAAATGAATACATAAAACCATTTTTAATCCCATTTATTAAAGCTGATAAGAAAATTAAAGAAACTTATTCAGATGAAGAATTGAAAGTGTTGCTTAAAAAACCTAATATCAAGACGTGTAATTTTACAGAATATAAGACTTGGGTTTTTTCCAATTACTTATTAGCTACTGGGAATAGAATTTCCTCCGCATTAAATGTGCGTATAAGAGATTTAGACTTTGACAATTCACTGATTCAAATTAATAAGAGTAAGAATAGAAAAGCTCAGATTATTCCACTGTCATCTAGCTTAGTTTCTATATTAAAAGAATATTTAAGCTACCGTAAGGGAAGTGACGAGGACTATGTTTTTTGTAATACATATGGAGACATAGCTGACATAAGGACATATCAGGAAATGCTAGCTAGGTATAATAAGAAAAGAGGAGTTACTAAGACATCTGCTCACCTTTATCGCCATACGTTTGCTAAAAAATGGATACTGAATGGTGGGGATATATTTAGATTACAAAAGCTGTTAGGTCATAGTGATTTAACCGTTGTTAAAGAATATGTTAATCTATTTAGTAAGGATTTATCTACGGGATTTGACCAGTTTAATCCCCTAGATAGTTTAGGTTTATATAATAACAATAAGAAAATTAAATTTAACTGAGCTAGATTATGGGGTTTGAGGCTTTGTTGAGCTTTTTATCAACTAGTTATTAGAATTGTTTATATAGCATTTTAAAGCCAAAATAGATTAAATAATCTCGCGGGGCGTAAAAGGGATGAGTGCTGTCGCTTCGCTGCCCTCACCCCAATAAAAGTGGAACTCGGCTTCATATCTACATCGTAAGGTATCGCCTTACGATGTAGGAAGCGTCGTTCCAATAAAGAGCTATTTTTTCTTTTTTCTGGAAGAAGTAAGGAAAATGTTTTCGGAGGTACGGAGGTATTTTTTTGAAATTATAAATTTTAATAGCTAATTATTAGAATCCAGTAGGTTTCTTATTTTTATTCTTTTTAAATTTTTATGATTTATTTTTCTTATAACTATATTTTTCAATCATAGAAATAAAATAATTAAAAATAGAAAAAGAAATGAACTAAAGTCAGCGAAGCGATTTGACTTTAGTTCATTTCACCAATATGTTCGGCAACGGTTTTTTGCCGAACATATCTAAAAGAATTATTAGTAAGCTACCTCCGTACCTCCGAAATTACGAGTTTTCTAGGTGGTTGAATATTAGTTTTAATATGTTTATGGCTAAAGATTTTTCTTTATCCGTTTTCCCATTCATTAGCTGACACCAAACCTTATAAAGAGAATCCTCGTTACTGTCTACAGAATCTGACAAAAGATAATCTAGGCTTACCCCCAGGCGGTTTACTACATCAATTAGTTTTTCTAATGTTATGTTTCTTTCGCCACGTTCTACTTGACCAATATAAGCAGGAGTAAGACTAACATCTTCAGCTAGATTTTCCTGTGTTAAATTTAGTTTTAAGCGTTCTTCGCGTATCCGCTTACCCAGAGCAGTACAATCCATAAGATGTACCTCCTTTATTTGGAATACTATAATAGTAGCTCAAGAAGCGGATAAGAATAATATGCTATATGTATTATTTATATATGCTGTATGTTGTAATAAATTGTAAAATGTATTATAATTTAAGTAAAATTGTTTAGGAGGAGAATACAATGAAAAAAATTGATATTTTAGAGAAAGCAAAGAGCAATTTACTGGTGGCAGGCATAATTCTTTTTGTGCTTGGATACATAGGTCAAAGGATATATTATTTGACTATTAATAATTGGATATATTCTTTGGCAGCGAGCTTGTTTTTTGAGAATCTGATATTAAGTACTCTGGTAGTGAGTTTTATTATTATTACATCAGGTATAGCAGGTATGCAAAGAGGAAATCCAATAAACTATATAAAGAATCATGCTTTAAAATATATAGTCTTGGTTTTAGCCTTAGGCGGTGTTTTTCTAGGGTTAGACTGTAATTTTACATCAATTTTGATGAATGGATATATATCTATGGTCAAATATAGTATGGCATTTGCTGGTATAGGGGTAATTTATTTAGCTTCATTAAAAAGTTAATCAATAGATTAAGGGAGTGAGTGAATAGACTACATAGATGCCAGAAATCTTATTAAAAAAATGGTGATTCATTTTATTTACTTTGATAATAATGGTCGTATTTATTGTAGAATAGAAAATAAAATTATTAAA
>NZ_DAOUQB010000042.1 GCF_030625865.1 Anaerotignum sp.
ATCAAATTGCAATCTATGTGTAATAATTAATGTCGCATCTTCTTGAACTTCTTCAACAGGAGGAACCTCTTCTACTAAAGGAATTTCTTCCTCGGGAATTTCAATAATTTCGTCTGCTGCTTCTTCCTCAGTAGCAGTTTCGTCTGTTGCAGTTTCTTCTGTTGCAGCTTCATCTGTTGCAGTTTCATCTGTTGCAGTTTCGTCTGTAGCAGCTTCATCTGTTGCAGTTTCATCTGTTGCAGTTTCATCTGTTGCAGTTTCGTCTGTTGCAGTTTCATCTGTTGCAGTTTCGTCTGTTGCAGTTTCATCTGTTGCAGTTTCATCTGTTGCAGTTTCGTCAGTTGCAGCTTCCTCTGTTGCAGCTTCGTCAGTTGCAGCTTCATCTGTTGCAGCTTCGTCAGTTGCAGTTTCATCTGTTGCAGCTTCATCTGTTGCAGCTTCATCTGTTGCAGCTTCGTCAGTTGCAGCTTCATCTGTTGCAACTTCATTTGTTGCAGTTTCGTCTGTAGCTTCTTCTCCAGTAGCTCCTTCGTTAGTTATTCCCTCGTTAGTTCCAGCTTCATTTGTAGCAGCTCCGTCTGTTGTAGCTCCGGATTCTGCCGTTTGACTTGTTGTGGAACCGTCTGTGTTTGCTTCAGTTGTTGTTCCGACTACTCCCTTGAAAGAAGAACTATTATCTTCTGCGAAAGCAATTACATTTGCTGTTCCTAATGCTACACATAATGTCATTGTTAATCCTAATTTAAATTTCATTTTCAATCCCTCCAGATTTTTCTTCATTTTTAATCCAACATTTTAATTGACCATATTATTTGTTTTCATACATTTTGCCAGTAAAAAACAACATATACATTCAAATATTTTGACTCCATTTTTTTTGATTTGCTTTGATTTTAACTTTTCTGGGTAACAAATTAGTTACAAAAACATAAATTTCCAATTTTTTTAATCAGTTATTTTATTTTTTTTAAGAATATTGTAAAATTCCTGTTCCGCTTTAGGAGGAAAAGCAACTGAATTCATGAAGAAAGCTTTATAAGGAATTGGCCATACAAAAAAATCTTCCCTCAAGTATATTTATGGGTAAATATCTGAAGGAAGATTATAAATAAAATACATTAAAATCATTCTAAATGAAGGTTAAATTTAGCATTGCCGTCACATCATAATTAATTTTGAGACTTTTTATTCCTGAATTAACATTTAAATAAAGATATCTTTAATTTTAAATTCTGTTGCAAATCCTTTTTTATGTATTCCACAAATTGTTTTCTTTCCTCAATAATTTTGATGTTTTGCAAATCGCTCCGCCATTGGTAATTTTCCAGTGAAGTAACGGTATTTCAAACTTTTTCTAAACTATATGGCAAAAAAACGCTAATGTTCGATGTTGCCATGTATTTTCCCTCCAAAAAAATTATTAATTCTGAAAAATATTTTATTATAACTAAAGTAATACAATTTATAAACATGTTAAACCATCGCTTCTTACAACATTGTTGACTCAAATCTTTTCTGCATTTCTGTTTTTCTTTTTCCAAATTCCCAAAGTTTAAGTTTACGGCTATTTCCGAAAAAAGATTGCTTGTTTAAATTTATTCTCCACGCAATCTTTTTCTTAATAAACCAGTCAAATAATTTGCAAAAAAACACTCCAAGTCATCGTGTTTTACAAAGGTGATTTTTTTTACTTGAAAAATAGATTATATTTTTTTAATGCTTTTAAAAATATCACTGTGTGATAATGCAGTTTCTCGCCTATAAACATAATGAATAACAAAAAAGCTATGTTTAACCTCGTTGATCAAACACAGCCTTTAAAATAATGAAAGCTGAGTGGCTTGGGTGGGGGTTTTGTAAGCCTCTACAATATCATGCATTTCATAAAGTAGTCCATACCTATCACAGTTTTTTTTAAAAACCCGCCATAATGACTCTGAATTAGGTGACCTGCATTCATAAGAATTTCCATATGCTTTAATATATTTGTCTTTCATTGCGGGAAACAATCTATCTAGTTTGTCATAAAACCATTCCCTTTGATTTTGCCTTAAGGTTACACCAAAGGCAGGGTAGATAAATTTTGCCTCATTTTTGTGGGCAAGATTTATTATTTTTGCAATATTTTTTTCTGTATCTTCTAAAAAAGGCAGCACAGGCATTAATAATATTCCCGTAAAAATTCCCTCCTGAGAAAGCATTCTAATTGTTTGGAATCGTTGAGATGAAAAGGAAACATTTGGCTCAATTTTCCTACATAATACATCATCGGCAGTTGTTATTGTTAGTTTTATTAGAACTGGAGAATGAGCAGAAATATCTTTTAATAGATCAATGTCCCTTTCAATTAGGCTGCTTTTTGTTGCAATAGCCACACCATATCCAAATCGATTTATTCTTTCCAATGCACCTCTGGTAAGGCAATATTCCTTTTCAAAGGGGTTATATGGATCGCTCATTGCGCCTAATCCCACAACGCCCCTTTTTCGTTTTGCCTTCAACTCCCGTTCCAAAAGAGCAAGGGCATTTTTCTTTGCCCGCACCTGATCAAAATGATCAATGCCATAACATGAACTTCTGCTGTCACAATAAATACAGCCATGGTTACAGCCCTTGTAAGTGTTCATGTTATAATTAGTTCCAAACCATAGATTGTTTTCAACATACCCCGATAAGATTGTTTTTGCCGGTATCCATTCCACTATAATCCCTTCTTTTTAAGAAATTTTTTAAACTTATTCTCGGAAAGGATTTCATTCGTAACAAATTCACCATGAAAGAATAAGCTGTATGTGGTAAAGGGTGATGGCGCATTTTGCGCCTGACAAACCGATTCTATTTTTCTTAGTATTACGGTTTGTCCCCCTTCTTTTGCAATTTCAGCAATTAAGGGGGCATATTTTTCTGTATGAGGACACTGGTTTGTATAATATAAAATCATGCCATCTTCTGGAATAGATGCCTCTTTACAACAAACTTTAAATTTAGGCTTCGATGCACCGTCATCAAATGGTAAATAAAGCAACTCGAAATATGGTTTTGCTGTATCACAAAGACGGAATCCTTTATACTTTAAAAACTTTGGATCTGACAAAAAGGGCATCTTTTTGATTGATGAAACAACAACCAATCCTTTTTTGTTTTGCATCTTTGCATCTGCAATGCAAGCTTCCAATAAATCATTGCCATGCCCTTTCCCTTTAAACTGCCCTGAAACCCAAAAACAGTTGATTAACATATACCCGTCTGCATGGATTGGGTACCATGCATTTTCAGCAGGGATATATTCAATAAATGCCTTTCCTCTTGCATCAAGGCGTTTAAAAGTAAGCCCATTATCGAATTGGTTTTTCATCCACGCTTTTTTCGATGAAACACAGGGATCTCCTTTTTTGTCTGAAATAGCACAACATATGTGTTCCTCATCAATGTTATCAGCATTAATGTCAATAATTTTCATAACTGTCGCTCCTTTCCCAATTAAAATCAGTAAATACCTGTTTTACCCTTATTTGAACCTCAATACTGTTTTTAACTTTGCGCTTCCGTTTTCCGCGGAACTGAGAATTCATTCCCATTGGGATTCCGTTTATCCATTGTATGCATCCCACTTCTTTAATTCAGAGAAATAAAGAAATGTATTTCTGCATTTTCCATATCACCCTCAGCCTGATATTCCTCAAAATCGCAACCATACTTTCGGTCTAAATCCATGGCCCAAAGCTTCATCCAAAATTCTTGCACTGCTTTTTGAACATGCCCTCGAACAATAAATTCAGCATATTTTCCTGCCGGTATGATTTGTGTTTCTATTTTGTCAGACGGGATTATATTCCCCTCAACCTCACAGCAAATCATCACATCATATTTTCCTTTAACACCATCTTCATAGTTTGTATAAAGACCTATTGTTTTTTCATTTTTCTTGTTGGGTATGCCTTGAAAAATGCCTTCTCCAAAAAATCTTTCCCATGCCTTACCGATTTGTCTGCTCATTTTAGGGTCATCATTACTTGTCCTAATTCTAATTCCAGCCAACTTTTTTTCTTTCAATTGAACAACTTCATATTCCATTTTCATGTGCCTCTTTTCCTATTTAATAAAAAAAGGATAGCACAATAAATGTGACATCAGCATGTCATATTAAAAATATTTTTCCAATTTTGTTCTAATAATTTTATTATAATCTTTTTTTCTTTGTCAAAAAGTAAGATGCTTTTATTCTATTGTATCATAACAAAAGATTCAAGAAATAAAAACCCTAGGACTTGGATTTTACTCTTTCCCTAGGGGTTTTATAAAACTTTATTATTAGCCTAAATTGGTATTGATCTGCAAAATCTTCACATTGGACCACATTGCTTCTGTGATGTCTCCCCCGACCCACAACCCATAAGTCCTGCAACTAAAACAAAGGCTGTAGCCGAAACTATCCATTTTACAAACATTTTTTTCATTCTACTCATCCTCCTAGTTATCATTTCCGACTTCCCACCATGGGGGCATAGATTCCCCTGTGTATGAACCATCATAGTTTTCCTCAATATAATCCTTTGGATATTCAAAAGCGGTGGCATCTGTTATTGCCTGTTGAAACTCCGTAAACTCGTAAATAACATCTTCTCTGTCTTCAAGGGAAACGACCAGCTTTTTTAGAATATTGTCCTTCATGTAAAAGCGGTATTTGTATTGCATGGTTTCGTCCTGCTCAAAGGGAAGTGAATATTCATATAGCATATACCCATCCTCTTCAATACCACGCTGTAGCAGGGTCTTTGATGCAGTAATCATTCGATAAAGTAGAAAATCCTCTGCCGGAGCTTGATAAGTTTTAATTTGTTTGCTGTCATCCAAAATGTAGCTTACCTTGCCGTCTTTCTCTATCTCCCGAACAGTGACTGCATTTCCATTCATATTCTGTGTGGTAAAACAGTCGACGGAAGCCTCTGCCTTCCTTTGAAAAAAATGTATTTCTGCCCATTGGGAATCAGAACGAGTAACCGTATAGCCAAAAGACATTTCCTCCATGTTTCCGCAAATAAAATACAGAAGCTGGTATGGCGTGATATCTTCTGCCCCATTTAAACTTGAGGAAGGTACTTTTTCATAATTCATTTCTGATGAATCATTTCTGTCATTCAATTCTGCCTGAGAAACACTTTCTTCCAATTTCCCAGTTTCTTTCGTTACACTCTGTGCTGTACATCCTGTAAATATAAAGATTAGGGCAAAAATAAAAATGTGCAATAACTTTTTTCCAGTATTCAATTTCCACTCTCCTCACTTGTGTGTTTAGTTATTCATACGTTAAATCAATAATTGCAGCTCTTTCAGCAGATGCCTTAAGGGCATAAATGGCCTCTTTGCATAACAATTTATCAGAATAGAAGACACTGCTAAAAATTCTTTCCCCTGAAAAACCAATTAACGAAAAAGAAATCCCCTCCTCTATTAACTGAATAAAAAAATAAGGCGTTTTTTCAGATGAAACTATTCGTATATCTGCAACAGGGGCCGTTTCTCTGACTTTGGCAATACACGCTTCCAGCTGGGCACGATGGGGGAAACTACAGGAAATAATATGTGCCTTTTCGTCCGTACTCCGAAAGGTAAAATAATAACTTCCTGAGGGGTTTTGCTTGATTTCAAACACTGAGCGCATATATCATCACCTGCTTTCTTAAGGCCCATAACAATATTATCCATTTAGGAGGTCACAGGAACAGTGTCTTACGTCATAAATCAAGGAATCCGGTTTTTCTTGTAAGTCACAAAAAATGCTCACCTAGGCACAATTCCGTGACATGTGTAAGCATTTTTTAGATTTCAAAAAAGAAAAAATATGCTATAATAAATGCACATATAAAAAACAGAAAGGATGAAGAAAATGGAAGTATCCGACAAACTTGCTATGGATTTTAACACAATTCTTTGCTCCCATACACTGATGCTTCTGTTGCTCATTTCCTTTAGTGCATATATTTATTTTAGGGCAAAAAAATCCCCATTACTGTATAGCTATTTATCAGTCGAGGGAATAGTTGCCCTATGGATGATTGCTAAAATTTTTAAAACCTTATCTCCTAGAGTTGAGATGAGATGGTTTTTTATTATTGTTCAATATCTTGCCATTGATTCTTTGGGAGTTTGTCTGCTTGTTTTTGCTTATATTTACAGAAAGAACAAAAAGCCTTCCAAAAAGCAGTTGATTCTATGGAGCATTCCTCCTGCCCTCTCTTTTCTCGTATTGGTATCAAACCCATTGCATATGACCTTTTATTCCTATTTTGATATTTATAAAGACCGCTTTGGCCCTGCTTTTTACGTCGCCCAAAGTGTACATTATCTTTATCTGCTGACTGGTATACTCATACTTTCTCACAGTTTTACAAAGCAACCTGGTTTTAGAGGGAAAGAAAATTTAGGAAATTTGTTTGCAGTTTTTGTGCTTTTGCCGTTATTGGGCAACGTTTACTATATTGCTTTTAAAATGAATTTGCTTCCATGGATTTTTTCATTTCCGGTGTTTGATTTCACGCCTATCGCCGCTTCAATTTCCCTCATGTTGTTCGTTATTCCTACTTTGACCTTTCGTTTTTTTGATATATCGCCTATTTCTCTGGGCAGACTTTATGACATTGTTCCTCAAGGTCTCATATTTGTAGATACGAATTTATGCTTATATGGTGGTAATCGTACTTTTTACTCAATGCTACACTTGGGAAAAAAAACAGTCTCCATTTTGCAACTACGACAACTCTCCAGTGATTTGGACGATGAAAGTATAAAATTGCTTCAAAATTTGACAAACAACAGTACGTTGTATGAAGTGGAAATCCAGTTGACCGATGGGCGTATTATCAAAGTCGAAAAACATCCCCAAAAAAATGGACATTTTTTGCTTTGCTTTTATGATATTACAGAAATTAGTCGAAACCGCATGCTCCTTACTCAACAAAATAAGGAACTTGAAGAAAAAGCCGGACTTCTAAGAAACATGGCAGATACAACAAGGGATTTAGCCATTGCCCGCACAAAAGCACAAATAGCCCAAAATGTACATGACATTCTGGGCCACAGCTTGACTGTATTAATTGGGACTGCGGAACTTGCTGCTGACAATGATGTACCGGAAGCAACACAAAAAATTAACCAAATCGAGGAATTGTTAATTTGCAGTTTAAACGATCTTAAAAACGCTTTGTTAGGAAAAGGAATGAAATGGGGAGAAACCAGTCTTATCAAAGCTATACGGCATTTGAAAAACGAAAATATACAAGTTGATCTTCAAGTCCATGGCAAAACTTACGAATTAACCGGAGAACAAACGGAGGCAATTTATCGTCTCTGTCAGGAAGGGGTTACCAATGCAATTAAGCACGGAAAAGCCAAAACCATTTATCTGATTTTACGTTTTCAGCCAAAACAAATTGAAATTTTTGCCCTTGATAACGGCACCGGATGCCAAAACATCAATAAAAATTATGGCCTTACTGGCATTGAAAGGCGAATTCAAAAGCTATCGGGTACCATCAATTTTACCAGCGATGGTGAATCTGGATTTACCATCAGAGCCACTCTTCCTAAACAAGCTCGTGATTGATTGCGAAAACAGATAATTCCGTGCGGTTGGAAAAACCGGTTTGGGAGAGTAACCTTGTCACTTTATTCTTTATGGTGCCTTCGCTGTAGTTCAAAGCAAGCCCAATATCACGGTTTGACTTACCTTGTACAATTAATTGTAAAATTTTAATATCCACAGCATCAAAGAGCATATTGTCTATTTGCACTTTCTTGTTTTTCTCACTACAGGCATCTAAAACTGCGGAACGTAGGAATCCATACACCCCTCTGTGAAACAGCACCATGCCATGATAAATACATTTAAGTGAGATAATCAGAATTTCCGGCTTCATATCCTTAATCAAATAGCCATCAGCACCAAGTTGTATGGCAGATTTGATATTTTCATCATCTTCAAAGGTAGTCAACATAACCACCTTAATTTGGGGCCATCTGGTTTTGATTTCCTTTAAGGCTTCGATTCCCCCTTTGCCAGGCATTCCAATATCCAAAAGGACAATGTCCGGTTTTTCCATGCGACAATTTTGTAAAACCTCGTAACCATCAGCACAGGAAGCAACGATTTTCAGTTCACCATCTCGCTTTAACATTTCCTCCAACATAGACCGAAACAGCAAATGATCATCTGCAATTAGAATACGAATCATTCTTTCCCTTCCTTTCCCGCTATTTTCCCTACAGTACTGCGTACTTTTTCATAAATTTGCCGTAGTTGGGCAGCAAATTCCTTCATCACAATTTGGTATGAACCATCCTGAAGGCAATTCTGTTTTATTTCATGAATAAATGGAAGTACCTTCTCAATATCTATAATGACTGTTTCCTGCACATGGGAAAGAATTTGCAAGCGCTCTTTTTCTGCTTCCAATTCTCCCGCAGCAATAATATATTTGGACAACCTTTCGTTAGCTAATATGAATGCTTTATTCTGCTCCCGCAGCATCTTTTCTGTATTTTTGACTACAGTAACATCTTCAAGAACTGCCGTATAAGCAAGGCAACTATCACCTAAAACAACGGGAGTTAATTTAAAAATTACATTCGTTTTAACCCAATCAAAATACAATTCGCATCCCTGCGTATCTGAGATATTATTAAGGGGGATCACCCCTTCCTCCCTTGGAAGGCAATGTTCTTTTAAGAAAACATAAAGCTCTTCTGCTGTACTGACATTTCCAAATAAGCTATGATATTTTTCCGGGTGGTTGATATGTAAGATAGCACCCTCTCCATCAATGACAAAGACAAGATCATCGATGTTTTTTAGTGCATCAGGTACGCTATGGGGCAAGTTTCTTAAACTATACTTTTTTTTGAATAGAAAAGCAAAGATAACACCGCTAAAAATTGTAGCTGCTGCAAATAAAAGAAATATTATTGAAAGAACATGGTATTTTTCGGCTATTGGATGAGCAAAAACTGCAACACGCATCATATAAAAAATCAAGCTGAATACAGAAAACAAAGAAAAAATATGAATGCAAATTGTAATATGGTTTCTTTTGTGCCTTGCCAATAAAAACATATTAATAAGACAAAAACCTGCGATTACAATAACTGTTATAACTGCAATAAAAAACGGATAAAATCCAAGCGTTCTCATCATGTGCATTCCCCTTGCATAAAATGCATTATTGTTAATATTTACGGCATATAAAAGTTGATTTACCCTTGGCACTTTTTTTCATAAAGGAAACCATAATTTCTTTTTTAATTATACCATATATAAATATTTTTTTGCATAATTTATTTAATTTTTTTTCTGGAATGCATACTCAAAAACATGCTAAATGCACACCCTTGTATCGTTGTCTCTGCCTTTTCTCGAATCATTGCTGCGGTTGTTGTCTGCACCATGGTCAATGCTATGCCAAAACAAGATATAGAATAAAAAACGGAATAATCCCATACCAATGGCCAACGCAACAAAGGCAAAAGACAAGCCGCAAGATCCTTCCTTGGCTTTGGAAACCACCCCAAGCTCCCATTGCCATACCACCAACAGCCATCCCGGCAAAACTAACTAACTCTACCGCAGTAAGTTACCAATAGGTGTCACCGTAAACACGGCTAACCAAAAGCTGCGCAAGGAAACCTGCGGGAATGCGTATATAGGACAAAAGACCAATCCCTACCACTGTCGTAAGTTGTCTGCGTCAGGCATAATCATGAGTGGTCATGACAAAAGTTTCTGTAACCATTGCGTGAAGGTGGTATTTGTAATAATGGACAGCGTTTGCTACCATATCTAAATTCAATTTTCCATCCATATGATTCTCAATAAAACGAATCCCAGTTTCAATGTTAACTATCGTTGGATTTTTCAATTATCTATCCCCCCTTATGCAATATTTCAGTTGTAGCGGCACCCTATAACTTATAGCTCTATGTAAGATATGAAGCTATTATCTTTCAATCTTGATCTTTTAAAATATCAAAAAAAACACTTTTATTTTATTATTTGGGGGATAAATAGCTTTAAAATTTTATGTATTAACCATAAGCTTAACCATGACAGAACTACGTTAAAATAAAAAAATGATACAGTGCTACTATTTTACTATATTTCCACAGGAAAGGACATGTTGATATTAGATTCCAAATTTCCTCACTGGACACAACCTCAACCTCATATCATAGGCTTCAAAAATATCTTTAACACAGTAATGAAAATGGCATGATACAGACTAAAGGATACCCTAAGTCAATATCATGCCATTTATGTGAAGTGTATAACAAACTATTTTAAAGCACTGGCTAAGGCGTTATTTACGGCGTTTTTAATTCCATTTGAAGTAAAGGTTGCACCTGTAACGATGTCTACATCCGTACTTTGTGCTGCAACAATTTCCTGAGGAATAACCTGTATGGGTTCACCATAAAAGCGCTCGTTTTTCTCATTATGAGCAACCACCTCTATGGATGCAATATAACCATTTTCTATCACTACTTCAACGGTCAATCCCGGACGATACCCATCCGCTGTACCAGTATAAGTGCCATCGCTATATGGTCCTGGTGTGGAAGTTACAGTATCATCAGAAACATCAGAATCAGTAATGCTTTCGTTGGAGGCTCCATTTGTGGTGTCTTCATTTGCAAATGTTTTATCATCAACAACAGTCTCGGTTTCGCTTATAGATGCATCGTCAAAATCATCGTTGGCTCCAGATTCTTCAACATCATTGGAAATTAAATTTGTTTCATTTTCACCTATTTCTTCAGGTACTGATGAGGAAATACCCCCGAGAGAAGGGTCATTTTTCAGAGTATTTTTTATACCATCCACTCCTACAAAACCTCCAACCTCAACAATATGAAGGATGAGAAGAACAAAAGCCAATATCGTTAGAAAACGGTGGAGTTTTATCCATGTGGTTCCTTTTGAAAAAATCTTTCTTAGCATAAAGCTGAGTCCAAGGAGGATGAAAACTACAACAAGAATGGTTCCAAAGTTAAAACTCAACACATGAAAACTTGATAAAATTCCATGGAGCAGACCGGTAAAGATAACTAAAATACCCATCCATCTATGATGTTTTCGTAAACGTTTATTCCATTTTTTTAAAGTTTGGTTTTTGTTATCAAATAAATATTTGTTTCCTATTCGCAATAGGTATATGATGGATAAGGCAACCATCAGTCCCACACTAATCCACGCCAGTGTAACATTTAAAAGCAGTAGCATATAACCTCCTATTATCCTGTATCTCAAATAAATATGTATTCTTTTCTGTTATGGTGCAAGTATGCCATATCAAGCTTAAATTAAACTTAAACAGATCTTAATTTTTAAAAAACCCCCTTTTTTATTTTTATGGTACATTATACTAAATAAGTAGTTGAAAGTAAAATTTAGATTGATTTGTGATTATACCACCTATTTAAAAAAACAATGCAGTAAGATCTGCTGTTTGCACACCAACATACGCCTTTAATATAATAACAATTTTTTTGTCTGTTTGTGACAAAATTCCCAATCCTTTATTTAAATGAAAAAAGGAGCATTTCTAATCCAATTGATGCACGTATATGTTGATAAATCATTAACTACAATCAAATTACGAAACACGTAACATAAAATTATGAATGTAAAAAAACAAAGACCCACAAGATTAATTGGAGTCTTTGTTTTCCTTATATTTCAATACAAATTATGCACCCATAAACAATTTAATATCATCATCAATTTGTCCAACACCTGCAATCCCAAATTTTTCAACCAGTACCTTTGCCACATTTGGAGATAAGAATGCGGGCAAAGTAGGACCAAGGTGGATATTTTTAACGCCTAAAGAAAGCAATGCCAGCAGTACTATTACCGCTTTCTGCTCGTACCAAGCAATATTATATGCAATGGGAAGTTCATTCACGTCTTCAAGCCCAAAGATTTCTTTCAGCTTTAGGGCAATGACTACAAGGGAGTAGGAGTCATTACACTGACCGGCATCCAGAACTCTTGGAATGCCTCCAATATCACCTAAATTCAATTTGTTGTAACGATATTTTGCACATCCCGCAGTGAGGATGACGGTGTCTTTTGGCAAATTCTCTGCAAATTCAGTATAGTACTCACGGGATTTCATTCTGCCATCGCATCCTGCCATTACAAAAAACTTCTTAATTGCCCCTGATTTTACTGCATCCACAACTTTATCTGCTAGGGTAAAAACTTGATTATGGGCAAACCCGCCAACAATACTACCGGATTCAATTTCTGTAGGAGGTTTACACTGTTTTGCCATTTCAATTACTTCAGAAAAATCTTTTTTCCCATTTTCATCTGGTGTAATGTGAATGCATCCGGGATAGCCCGAAGCCCCTGAAGTAAAGATTCTTTTTCTGATTTCCTCGCTTCTGGGAGGAACGATGCAATTTGTTGTAAAAAGAATGGGTCCGTTAAATGTTTCAAATTCCGTTAACTGTTGCCACCAAGAACCACCGTAGTTTCCTGCAAAATTCTCATATTTTTTAAACACAGGATAATAGTGGGCAGGAAGCATTTCACAGTGGGTATAGACATCAACGCCTGTGCCTTTTGTTTGTTCCAGCAATTGTTCCAAATCGGTCAAATCATGGCCGGAGATTAAAATACCTGGGTTGTTGCGAACTCCAATGTTTACATTGGTAATTTCAGGATTTCCATATTTTGATGTATTGGCATCATCTAATAAAGCCAAAGCCTTTACACCAAATTCCCCTGTTTTTAATGTCAGCGCCACAAGATCGTCCGCCGATAAAGAATCATCTAGGGTTGAAGCAAGTGCTTCATATATAAATGCATAAATATCAAGGTCTTCTTTACCAATATTAAGGGCGTGATGTGTATATGCCGCCATTCCTTTCAAACCGTAAATAATCATTTCTCTAAGAGAACGAATATCTTCATTTTCAGTGGAAAGCACACCCACCTTTGAAGCTTTTTCTAACATAGACGCTCTATCGGTTACTTCAAATTCTGCTGCATCACCAAAAGTAATGTTTGAAACTTGTCCTTTCAATTCATTTCTAAGGCCTATCGTTTTGATAATTTCTCTTTCAATCGCGTTATCATCAAAATTTGCATTTGTAATGGTAATAAAAAGACTTTTTATAACTTGGTGATTCACCTCACTGATGGATTTCACCTCCAGCTTTCCTTTTACCACAATTTCGGAAATTCCTTTTGAAACATAAATCAGCAAATCCTGCAATTTTGCAACTTCCTCATTTTTGCCGCATACCCCTCTTACCTGGCATCCGGTGCCTTTTGCTGCTTCTTGACATTGATAACAAAACATACTCATTGTTGTTCCCTCCTTTTTGTTATTTTTAACAACTTCAAATTCATCTTTCCCATAAAACAAATGGGGCAAACCCAGTCATCCGGAATATTTTATAAATATCCTCAATCATTTGAAACACTAAACATTAGTGTAGTCTCTGAAACAACTGGATTTCTTATTCAATATTTAAGCAATTCTGAAAAATTATTGATGACTAAATTATAAAGGCATTAAAAAAATATGTATGTTGTTTTTACAACGTTTTTCATTTTTCTAGAATTATTTTCTAATAATTCCTGTTGTTTAAATACAGGAGTAAATTTGTATGCTACCTTATATTTATTTTTTAATAGAACAACGATAGAAATCATGGGGTTTCAAACGTTATATGAGTTATTAATAGGGGTTGAAAAAGTTGTGGCATAGATAAGAGCTATGGTATAGTAATATGGAAAATTTTGCTTTAAAATTAGATTTATACAATCGGTCTATTTATATTTAGGAGGTTTTACAATGAATTCATGGAAGAATTATATTTGGAAGGTGCCTTTGTATTGTTGGATTGCAGGTATCATTGATTTTCATCTTTCCCTTAGAATGCTATCTTGGACACTCCTACGTTTGCCGGATGGAACAATTACATCAGATAACACAAAATCCATCATTGTATATGCCATTATTTTTATGGTATCTTTTTTCATCGGTGGATTTGTTTTTTTTCGCAAAATGACAAAAAAAGAAATATTTTATTCGACTTCTGTTTTAACAGTATACGGCATACTATTGGCATTGGTACAAAAGATGTTCCACATAACCAGTGGCTTTGCCGTTATGTGGATGCTCCATTTATGGCAACCATTTGAAATGTTTAGCTTTTTTTCGCAACTTCTTTCAAATTTAGGTGTTAACTTATGGGTTGTAATTTTTATTGAGATATTTACACCATATTTATTTATTTTCTTTGGGAAGAAGAAAATTTTTACTGCTGTTTTTTAAATGAGCCTATTTTATTAATAAATTCCTGAAAATATTTAAGCTAACATCTTGTTTTTAATTATTTTTATAAAAAAGCCACCCTGCTAGCATGAAATTTCAGGTTAGCAGAGCGGCTTTCTTTAGTTATAAAATTATAGCCAATAACAGAAAATTTTCATTATATTGCCTCGTGGAATGTTCTTTTGATTACTTCCAACTGTTGGTCACGAGTAAGTCTGTTAAAGTTTACTGCATAACCGGAGACACGAATTGTAAGTGTAGGATATTTCCCGGGATTTTCCATGGCATCAATCAAAATATCCTTGTTCATTACATTTACATTCAGATGGTGCGCGCCTTGGTAGAAATACCCATCCAAAATATGAACAAGATTTTCAATTCGCTGTGTTTCTTCTTTTCCCAGAGCGTCAGGCACGATGGAGAATGTATTGGAAACACCATCCTGGCAAACATTTCTATAAGGAATCTTTGCAACAGAGTTTAAAGATGCAAGCGCTCCGTTTTCATCCCGTCCATGCATAGGGTTTGCTCCCGGCGCAAGAGGTTCTCCGTATTTTCTACCATCAGGTGTTGTCCCTGTTTTTTTACCATACATAACATTGCTTGTTATGGTAAGTGCTGACAATGTATGTTTTGCGTTACGGTAAATAGGATGTTTCTTCAATGCATCGGAGAAATAAGTTGCAACTTCAACGGCAATATCATCTACCCTATCATCGTCGTTACCGTATTTAGGGAAATCCCCCTCAACTTTAAAGTCTACTGTCACACCGTGTTCATCACGAACGGGAGTAACCTTTGCATATTTAATTGCGGAAAGAGAGTCTGCTGCCACAGAGATGCCTGCAATCCCGAAAGCGGTGAGACGTTCCACATTAGCATCATGCAATGCCATCTGACTTGCTTCATAGGCATATTTGTCATGCATATAATGGATAATATTGATACTGTCTACATATAACTCTGCTACATAGTCTAACACTTTTTTGTAACGCTCAAACACCTCATGAAAGTCTAAAACGTCCCCTTTAATCGGCTCAATATTGGGTACAACCGCAACTTTTTGCAATTCGTCCATGCCGCCATTCATTGCCAAAAGGAGAGATTTTGCAATATTTGCCCTGGCACCGAAAAATTGCATTTGCTTACCTACACGCATAGCAGATACACAGCAGGAGATTGCATAATCATCCCCATACAAAGGACGCATAATATCATCATTCTCATACTGGATAGAATCTGTTTCAATACTCATTTTTGCACAATAATCTTTAAAAGCATCGGGCAAATCTCTACTCCAAAGAACAGTCATATTTGGTTCAGGAGCAGTTCCCAAATTAGTCAGGGTGTGCAAATAGCGGAAAGAATTTTTGGTAACCAGAGGTTCGCCAGTTATACTGGTTCCACCAATGGCCTCAGTGATCCATGTAGGGTCGCCGCCAAACAATTCATTGTATTCCGGTGTTCTCAAGTGACGCACCAATCTTAACTTGATGATAAACTGGTCAATCAATTCCTGTGCTTCTTTTTCTGTAATAACGCCGTTTTTCAAATCTCTTTCGATATAAATATCCAAAAATGTAGAGGTACGTCCCAAAGATATTGCCGCACCGTTGTTTTCTTTTACACCGGCAAGATAAGCCATATACAAAAATTGTACTGCTTCTTGGGCATTTTTTGCAGGGTTGCTAATATCAACGCCATATTTTAAAGCCATAGATTTCATTTCTTCTAAAGCTCTGATCTGCATGCTCAATTCTTCTCTTGTACGAATGCGCTCATCCGTCATTGGGCCATCAAAATCCGCCAATTCTTTTTCTTTTTCCTGCATCAAAAAGTCCACACCATACAAAGAAACCCTTCTGTAATCGCCAATTACACGGCCACGTCCGTAAGCGTCAGGAAGACCTGTAAGCAAACCAACGTGTCTTGCAACTTTTGTTCTTTGTGGGTAAGCGTCAAAAACACCTTCATTGTGTGTTTTTCTGTAGGAATGAAAATCCTTTTCCACCTGGGGATTTAATTGATAGCCATACTGCTCTAAAGCACTGGTAGCCATCTTTAAGCCACCATATAAATTTACGATTCTTTTTAAAGGTGCATCTGTCTGTAAACCAAATACCACCTCGTTTTCTTTATCAATATAGCCAGGTGCAAAATTATCTATCCCGGAAATAATATTTGTTTCAACATCCAAAATACCGGTTTTCATTTCTTCAACAATTAATTCATGAGACTTGTCCCAAACTTTTTTTGTTCTTTCCGTAACGCCTTCTAAAAAGGAATCATCGCCTTCATAAAGAGAATAATTTTTTTGAATAAAATTACGAACATCAATTTCTTCTGTCCATTTTCCTGCTTGAAACCCCTGCCATGCCAATGTATTCATTTTATCAATCCTTTCTTGATCCTTTGGATACAATATCTATAATCATGTCCTGAAGCTGTGTTGTTTTCTCTTTACTCATAGGCAACATATCTTTTAAAGGATAATTTATGCCCATGACTTTGTACTTCTCAACACCTAAAGTGTGGTAAGGAAGTAATTCCACTTTTTCTATATTGGGAATTTTCTTAATAAATTCCCCTAATCCTTTGATATGTTCTTCGTCATCCGTCAGATTCGGTACAACTACATGGCGAATCCAAAGAGAAGTTCCATGTTCTTTCACCGCATCTAAAAACGCTGTGGGAAAAGAAATATCCCCGCCTGTCAACTCGTTGTATTCTTGCGGCAAATAATGTTTTAAATCCAGTATTACCAAATCAGTATAATCTAAAAGTTCCTGATAATTTCCATATCCATACCCGGCTGTATCAAGACAAGTAGATATATTTTCTTTTTTGCAGGCTTTGAATAGTTCTGTTAAAAATTCAATCTGTAACAGCGGCTCCCCACCGGAACAGGTTATGCCACCTGTATCCCCATAGTAAGGCTGGAATCGTCGTAACATTTTCATTATTTCATTTACGTCCATTTCTTTGCCGGATTGCAACTGCCAAGTGTCTGGATTATGACAATACTTGCAACGAAGTTTGCACCCTTGAAAAAAGAGTACCGTTCGTATTCCGGGGCCATCTACCAATCCCATAGACTCAACAGAGTGAATTTTACCTTTTTGCACACAATCACCTCTTTCTAATTCAAAATTTGAAAAAGAAAAAGCCGAGAATCCGGGCTTTTTCTGCCCAGACGGTCGGCTTGTTTTAGCGATTATACTTCACGTGGTTAAACCCACTGTTCCGTCAGTCATATAATCTATGCTCTGATTTTAGCATGAGTTTTTTCCGTTGTCAATTAGTATTTTTTATTTTATTTTACAAAAATTAATACAATATATTGTGGTTTAAAACAATTTCAAGTCAACATGGCCTTCAATGCCATGATTCTTTTTTCTATCTCCTTTGCAGTTGCAATGAAATGTTCGTCTGATTGCCCTGTGGGGTCAGGAAGTTCCCAGTTATCATTAAAAGGTTTGCCAATATAAGGGCACCCCACATCACATCCCATTGAGATTGCAACATCCGGTATGGGAACCTCATCAATCAACTTGGAATGCTGTGTTTTTTCCATATCAATACCATATAACTGTTTTATAATGCGCACTGCATCCTGGTTTATTTGTGGCTTTGTTTCCGTGCCGGCAGAATAACTTTCAAATACATCCGGTGCCAAATGCTTCCCAAGGGCTTCAGCCATTTGACTGCGACAAGAATTGTGGATACAGATAAAGGCTACTTTTTTCATTTTGAACCTCTTACTTTCTGCAAAATTGCTATTACCTCATCCTTTTTTAATACCTTGCCATAAGAAGCTACTTTTCCATCCACAACCAAGGCCGGGGTACTCATTACACCGTAGGCTGCTATTTTTTCAAAATCGGTGACGTGTTCAATGGATGCATCCATGCCTAGCTCCGTTAATGCCTCAACCGCTGCACTTTCCAGCTGATTGCATTTTGCACAGCCTGAACCAAGCACCTTAACCCCTGATGTCTCTTTTGTTTCATCTGCTTTTGCCATTGGCTTAGGGGTACAATTACCACCACAGGAACAGCCCCCTGCGTTTACTTCTTCTTTTTTCTTTCCAAAACCAAACAATCCCATATTCAACCTCCTACATAAATAAAAATTCAAATCCGTTAAACAGATATCCTACACTAATAATTCCTATGGTACATATTGCAATAAATGTTCCCAATAGTTTCGGCTTAATGGCTTTTCTAAGCATAATCATAGACGGTAGGCTAAGTGTTGTAACCGCCATCATAAATGCAAGAATTGTTCCAAGCTGCGCGCCTTTATAAAGAAGTGCCTCTGCAACAGGAATTGTTCCGAATATATCTGCATACATGGGAACACCGATCATAGTTGCCAAGACAACACCAAAGGGGTTATTGCTACCGAGAATCATTTCTACCCAGCTTTGAGGTACCCAGTTATGAATCAAAGCGCCGATACCCACTCCAATTAAAATATATGGAAGTACTTTTTTAAAAGTAGACGTCATCTGCTCTTTTGCATAGGTCATTCTTTCCCTTTTGGTAAGTGTAGGAGAATCAATATCAATGGTACTTGCATTTCGTATAAAATCTTCCACATACTCCTCCATATGCAGTTTCTCAATCAGGCTACCGCCAATAACAGCGATGACCAAACCCACCACTACATAAACCACAGCTACCTTGGTTCCAAAAATACTCATCAGCAGAATTAAACTGCCAAGGTCAACCATAGGCGATGAAATCAAAAAGGAAAATGTAACTCCAAGGGGTAATCCCGCACTGGTAAAGCCAATAAACAGTGGAATGGAAGAACAAGAGCAAAACGGTGTTACTGTCCCAAGGAGTGCCGCAATGCAGTTTGCCCATATTCCATGAAATCTTCCCATGATTTTCTTACTGCGTTCCGGAGGGAAATAGCTTTGAATATACGAAATCCCAAAAATAAGTACACACAGAAGAATGGTAATTTTAATTACGTCATAAAGGAAAAACTGGACGCTTCCACCAATCTTGGTTTCAATATCCAACCCCAATGAGGTAATGAGATTCCCAAGTAACCCATTTAACCACTTCATTGCCAATACTTGATTTTGAATAAAATCCCAAATCATTTACATTCACACCTGCCTTCCTTACAGCAAGAAAGTCCACCGATAAATTCCTTAAAGGTCTTTAATGTATCACAATTCAAGAAATAATGACTCCATTTCCCTTCTTTTCGGCTCTCCACCAATCCGCACTCACAAAGCACTTTCATATGATGAGATAAAGTGGGCTGTGTAATCTCAAACTGTTCAAGCAACATACATCCGCATTTTTCTCCGTCCGACAACATCTGCACAATTTGCAGACGGTTGGAATCACTGAGGGCTTTGCAGATCAAAGCAACATCAATTGTATTCATAAAAACACCTCACATAGATAGTCGTCTATATGATCATCTTACACCTCACATAGATAGTTGTCAATATGTTTATATATATATTTAATAAATTATAGAAGATTCCTCTTTTTTCATAAATTAAACCCTCTGCAACTTACCGCAAACAAGATGCCAGCCCTAAAGCAGTTCCTGTTTTAAAGTTAATTTACCAACAATTCCATAGCCTAAAGCACCTAAAAAATTTTATGCAAAAGAAATAGACGTAAAGAACATAACCTTTACGCCTTATTCCAATAGTAAAAATACACTATTTTCTTAATTTTATTAGAATTGGCTTCTACCAGTGTTTATTTCCTTTAAATCGTTAACAGGAGGCAAACAACTATGATTGTGACATACATAGTAAGTCGTTTTATCATGAATCATTGTGTATTCCCCTGTAGGCTTATCTAAAACTTTTATGATACAATCCAAAGGAACCAGAAAAGGCAGTTCTTTCAA
>NZ_DAOUQB010000053.1 GCF_030625865.1 Anaerotignum sp.
GTCTTGTGTTTTTACGAATAGAAAGAGAGGAACTTTATGAAGCTTTTTCCTGCGATTGATATAATTGAAGGGTGTGCCGTAAGGCTCGTGAAGGGGGATTATGCCCAGAAAACGGTTTATAGTACACAGCCTGTTGCTGTGGCGAAATCCTTTGCAGAAGCAGGGGCAACCTATTTGCATTTAGTGGATTTGGAGGGGGCGAAGGATGGAAGTACCCCAAATTTAGAAGTAATTCGAGAAATTGTGAAAGAAAGCGGCCTGTTGGTTGAAGTGGGTGGTGGGATCCGTTCGGAAGAAACCATTCAAAAATATTTGGATGCAGGGGTTTTTCGTATAATTTTAGGTACAGTGGCGGTTCAAAATCCTGCTTTTTTAAAGGAAATGGTTCAAAAATATGGAGAAAAAATTGCCGTTGGTGTGGATATTAAGGATGGAAAGGTAGCTGTCAAAGGGTGGACAGAGCTTTCTCAGGAAAGTTGCTTTGATTTTTGTGAGAAGCTTGAAAAAATGGGGGTAAAAACCATTATTTGCACGGATATCTCCAAGGATGGGTTGCTTGCCGGTACCAATTTAGCATTATATAAGGAAATGTCTGAAAAGTTCAGTGTGGATATTGTGGCTTCGGGTGGAGTGACCACATTGGAGGATGTGGCACAATTACAAAAAATGGGGATTTACGGTACGATTTTAGGGAAAGCCTTATATACAAAAAATATTGATTTGAAGCAAGCCATTGATTTAACAAAGGGGGCAAGCTTATGATTACAAAAAGAATTATCCCTTGTTTAGATGTAAAAGACGGACGAGTGGTGAAGGGCATCAATTTTGAAGGGCTTTCCGATGTATCCTCTCCCGTTGCCTTGGGGAAATTTTATAGCGACAACGGTGCAGATGAGCTGGTTTTTTATGATATTACGGCTTCGGTGGAGGGAAGAGGGTTATTTACCAATATTTTACGGGAGGTTGCTTCACAAATTTTTATTCCCCTTACCGTTGGTGGGGGTATTAATGCCCTTGAGGATTTTGACCGTGTTTTAAAATGCGGTGCGGATAAGGTAAGTGTAAATTCCGGGGCAATCAAAAATCCCAATCTTGTTTTGGAAGCGGCAAAAAAATATGGAGATCAATGCGTGGTTCTTTCCGTTGACATGAAAAGGGTGGATGGAAAGTTTATGGTATTCGCCAAGGGTGGCAGGGAAAATACAGGCATGCAGGCGCTTGATTGGATTAAACGATGCGAAAAAATGGGTGCAGGGGAAATTGTGGTAAACAGTATTGATACCGATGGCGTAAAAAAAGGGTTTGATCTGGAAATGTTAGAGGCAGTGTGCGATATTGTTTCCATACCCGTGATTGCTTCCGGGGGAGCGGGTTGTATTAAGGATTTTGTTGATTTATTTCAAGCTTTGCCCAAGGTGGATGCGGGTTTAGCAGCATCCATTTTCCATTTTGGAGAGGTTGCCATTCCAGACTTGAAAAAAACTTTGGCGGAAAACAAAATTATTGTAAGAAGGTAAAGGAGAGAAAACCATGCTGAATATAGAGGAATTAAAATTTGATGAAAAAGGCTTGATTCCTGTGGTGGTAGTCGATGCGAAAACCAAAAAGGTATTGACACTTGCATATATGAATCGGGAGAGCCTACAGATTAGTTTAGACGAGGGCAGAACCTGTTTTTGGTCCAGATCCAGACAGGAGTTATGGCGTAAGGGGGAAACTTCGGGTAACGTACAATGGATTGTTTCCATTACTGCAGATTGTGATATGGATGCGCTGACTGTTGAAGTAAATAAGAAGGGGCCAGCCTGCCACTTGGGCGAAGATTCTTGTTTTCATAACCCTATTTTTATGAAAGAAGGATATCATGATTTTTCTATGGATAGCCTGATGGAATTAATTGAGGGCAGAAAGGCAGAAAAGAAAGAGGGCTCCTATACCACATATTTATTTGCAAAGGGTTTAGACAAGATTTTGAAAAAAATCGGGGAAGAATCAACGGAGGTTATCATTGCAGCAAAGGATGAAGATAAAAAGGAAACGGTCTACGAAATTGCCGATTTAGCATATCATGTCATGGTACTTATGGTTGAAGCAGGCATTTCTTTGGATGAAATACGAGGGGAGCTGGCTTCCAGACATGTGATAGACCATAAGGTGAAACAGGAGAAGATGACAAAATGATTCCCAAAATGAATTTTCATACCCATACTACTTTTTGTGATGGAAAGGATTCCCCTGAAAATATGGTTTTAGCAGCCATTGAAAAGGAATTTGCGGCCTTAGGATTTAGCGGACACAGCTATACTTATTTCGATGAGAGCTATTGTATGAGCAAAGAAGGGGTAAAGAAATATCAAAAGGAAATACAGCGACTGAAGAAAGCCTATGCAGACAGAATTTCTATTTATTGTGGTGTAGAACAGGATTTTTATTCCCAAGAAGATATTTCAGATTTTGAATATGCCATAGGTTCCGTTCATTATATAAAAAAAGATGGACAGTTTTTGTCGGTAGACGAAGGAGCAGACATTACAAAAAAGAATATTCAAGAGATATTTGGCGGAGACCCCTATGCCTATGCAAAGGTATATTTTGAAACAGTGTCGGATGTTTTGAAAAAAACGAAGGCAGATATTATCGGACATTTTGACTTACTGACCAAGTTCAACGAAAACAGCGTTTTTTTTGATACAAGAGATAGAAGATATCGAGGGTATGGAACCAGTGCCATTGAGGCTTTAATTCCATATGACAAGCCTTTTGAAATTAACACCGGAGCAATTTATCGTGGATTACGCAGCGAGGCTTATCCGTCTGTTGATTTTTTAAAAGAAATTAAAGGGCGAGGAGGAAAGATACTTCTTTCCAGCGATAGCCATGACGGTAATTCCTTAGGATACTATTTCTATGAAATTGTTAAGTTAGCCTTGGAAATTGGTTTTCAATCGATATTGGTTTGGACGCCCCATGGCTTTGAGGAAGTGGGATTAAAGTAAGTAAAATACTTTTTTTAAGTGATATTTTATTTGTACATGGGTAACCATCTATGGCTCTTTTGTCATGGGTGGTTTTTTTCTATTTTCCAGAAAGAATTGTAATTGGAATTTATACAAATGGAATATAAAATGATTGCTTAGTGGACAACTGAGGGAAAATTGAAGTGAAATAGGAATATTGTAAAAGTTTGGACAAACGGGACGTATAGACGTGATACAGTAATAGCATGGAAAAGTAAATAAGACAGGCAACTCTTAAAAATTTTTTTTATGCATAGTCTATACAATTTTCGGGAAACTATTTTTGAGGTGATAAAAATGGCGAAAGCAGGTATGAGACGACCAAGTCCTGAGGAATCCCACGGAACAGAAAGTAACCACAAAACCAAATTTCCAAAAAACGAAGTTCCCCCTGTTCCTGAAATTCAAGGAAAAGCGAAGCACGGACATGAAAAGGCGGGCAGAATCAATTAATTAGATTTTTCGAAAAACAGTGGTTTTTGTCAAAGGACTTTTTTATGGTCAGAATTAAGAATGAGGTGATATGGTGGATAAAATGAGAAAAAGGCAACAGGAGCAAAAAAGCAAAGATACGTTTAACAATGAGACAAGCTCTCAAAAGGTACAAAATCAAAATGGAACCCATAACTCGGTAAAAGAGGGAATGGGATCTAATACAAAAAGGTAAAAATGAAAAGACATCCGGAGGTTGGGTGTCTTTTTTTATGGGGAATTTTGTTTGTAGGGAAATTCTATTCAGCATAAAGACGAAAAAAGACGGTAAAAGTGCAGTATTAAACTTTTATCGGGAAGGGTGGTGAAGTTGTTGCCAAAAAGCAGCAAAAAGGGTTTGCCTCAATATAAAAACAAGGAGGAGGTAGAGGAATTGGCGGAAAATTATTTTATAAAATGCCGAGGAGAAGTTTTGAGAGATGAGTATGGCAATGTGGTTTATCAAAAAAATGGGGAGCCGACAATGATTGGTGTAAAGCCGCCCACGGTTGCTGGCCTTGCCCGTACCCTTGGCTTTTTATCAAGACAGGATTTTTTGAACTACAAAGGGAAATTTGTCGAAAGTATCGCCAGGGCAAGGCTTATGCTTGAAGGGTATGCAGAAGAACGCCTTTATGACAAAGATGGTTTGCAAGGGGCAAAATTTACGTTAACCAATAATTTTCAAGGATGGGCCGATAAAGCTAGGGAGGATTTTGATTTACAGATTTATGAAAAATTAGACGGTATTTTGGAGGGGATAAACAATGCAGCTAAGCAGTAAGCAAAAAGAATATTGGAATCATGCCAACTGCCGCTGGAATATCAAATCGGGGGCAACACGTTCTGGAAAAACCTATCTGGATTATTACATGATTCCCCGAAGGATTCGTGCTGTGAGAGGAAGGGAAGGGCTTGTGGTAATTCTGGGCAACACAAAGGGAACATTACAGCGAAATATTATTGAGCCTTTGCAAAAAATTTTTACGTCTTCACTGGTTTCTGATATTCATACGGACAATACAGCTATGCTTTTTGGAGAAAAGTGTTATTGTTTGGGAGCGGATAAGGAGAATCAAGTGGATCGTATTCGAGGGGCGAGCATTAAATATTGTTATGGGGATGAGGTGGTGACATGGCACGAGGGGGTTTTTCATATGTTGAAGAGCCGATTGGACAAGCCTTACAGTTGCTTTGACGGAACTTGCAATCCGGAGAGCCCGAATCACTGGTTTTATAAATTTTTGCAAAGTGATGCTGACATTTATTTGCAAAATTATACTTTAGACGACAATCCTTTTTTGAGCAGTGCTTTTGTGAAAAACATTAAAAAAGAATACGGGGGGACTGTATTATACGACCGATATATATTAGGAAAATGGGCGTTGGCGGAGGGATTGATATACAAAGAATTTGCTGATAATCCTGAAAAATTCATGATTCCTAGGGGGGATTTGCCAAAACGTTTTGATTATATTGGCATTGGGCACGACTTTGGAGGAAACAAATCTAACCATGCTTTTGTGGCCACGGGGATTTCCTTTGATAATCATATGTATAAGCTGCGGGCAAAGAGTATTAAGGCTACGGGAATGGGATTTCATGCTTTGGAAAGAGAACTGATTGATTTTGTGGAAGGCGTTATCCGTGATTATGGATATCCCGATGGGATTTACTGCGACAGTGCCGAGCAAACTATGATTAACAGTTATCGCCAGCACACCACATATCCTATTTACAACAGCATCAAACGCCCCATCAACGACAGAATTCGTTGTACCTTACTGCTTATGGGCGGGGAGCGATACCACGTTGTAGAAGGGGAGTGCGATGACCTTATAGGAGGACTTACTACAGCGGTGTGGGACAGTCAGCTTTCGGAGGACAAACGATTGGATAACGGTACCAGTGATATTGACATCTTAGATGCCGATGAATATAGCTTTGAATACAATATTTACAGATTGGTGGGGGGTTATGATGCTTAGAACAGTTTGGGAATACATTTTAAGAATTTTTGGCGTGGCCAAAACAAACACAACAGGAGAGCAACTGACGGAAAATTTAGAATTTACCCAGAAATATGAAGCGACGGAGGAAATGAACCTCACTGCTATTTTTGCCAACAAGCTCTCAACCTTAGCTATGAGCGAAAGCACCGCAGATGTGGTGGGGAACAATAAGAGGGTATTTTTTCTTGACCAATGCTTAGGAGAAGTTTGGGGACAGATGAAACGGGTGGTCTCCCGTATGCTAGGAACGGGAGGATGTATTATTGTACCTTATGTTAGGTTGGGAAAAATACAATTCGATTTATTATCTCAGGAACGTTTGGTTATTCATGAAAAGCAAGGTTGCCGAATTACCAGAGCAACGGTTTTGGCAGATAGTGTCAAGCAAAAAGAGAGACAGTATTTTAGATGGGTAGACTATCGGGTGGTGGACGAGACCCTATATATTACCAATAAGGTTACGGATCAATGGGGAAATGATGCTTTTATTGAGCAATGGACAGGCATTGAGGATCAAGCAATTGCAGGAGTAGACCGTGTATTATTTGCATATTTTCAATCTCCTGTGGATAACCGAAGATTTAGCGATGATTATGGCGTGCCTATTACTTATGGTTGTGATGCTTTGATTAAAGAAATTTTTGAATGTTTTGAGCAAATCAGAGATGAGTATAAGCTGAAGGAAGTGAAGATTTTTGCCGATGAGCGTATGTTTCAAAAGGATCCGAAAACAGGGCTATACCGTATGCCAAGCAAGGTGTTTTTTGCCGCCCATGGTAAGGAAAACGGGGACATGATTGAAGTTTTCAGCCCGGAGATACGTCACAGCAGTTACTATGAGCGTTTACAATATTTATTCGGACTTTTGGAAAAAAGCATTGGCACAAGCAAAGGCATTTTAACGGTGCCGGAAACCAGAGGGGCGACCGCAACGGAAATTAAAGCGGGGATTTATGATACTTACACAATGATTGGGGATATTCGTCTTACGGTGGAGTATGGAATGAGGGATTATCTGTATGCCTGCAATGTTTTAGCAAATTACTACCAGCTAGCACCAATGGGAGAATATGGCGTTCGCTTTGATTGGGATTATGAAATGATTGAAAGCAGCAGTGAAACTTGGGGACAGCTGAAAGATGCTTTGGATTTGGGTGTTAAAAGTAAGGTAGAACTGCGGCAGTGGTTGAATCCCAACGAAACAGCAGATGAAGCACAGAAGGTGTTGGAGGACATCTAAGGTTAGTGGAATTTTGGAACCTTAGCCCAAACCCTATGAAATTTTGAAAAGGTTTAAGTTTTAATACGATTGAAAACCGAAGGTTTTCAGAAAAAGGGTAAAGGGACAGTGTTCCTTGCAGGGGTTTGGGTAAGGAGTCCTCAAGGTTTTGACTTTTGTCTTTGGGTAATAGACGTAAAACAGGCCTGTTTTTTATTGCCTTAAAAAGGGAAAAAAACGTACCCTTGCCAAGGGATAAAACAAGGCGGCTCAATACCGGGACTGGCCGGATAAAAAGGATAGGGTCTAAATGATTGCATATTAACAAAAGGATGAAAGGAGAAAAATTATGGAATGGTTAAAAGAAATATTAAGAGGTTTGGAAAATGCACAGGAGTTAGAAAAGAAAATAACGGATGGAATTGGCAAAAATTTTGTGGCAAGAGGGGATTTTAACGCTTTAAACAACACAAAGAAAAGCTTGGAAGTACAGCTTTCAGAGCTTCAGGAGGGAACTTCTCAAAATGGCGATGTTAGACAAAGGTTGGAAGAGTTAGAGAGAAAAATTGCTATGGAGAAAGAAACGGCACTGCGCAAAGAAAAAGAAGCAGCCCAAGAAGCTTATTTGAAAAACCGTTTTGAACAAGCTACAGGTGAACACAAATGGCGGGATGAACTGACAGAAAAGGCTGTTTTTGCTGAGTTTAAGGCTGCCGTTTCTATGGAGGTAAACAAAGGTAAAGAGGACCAGGAAATTTTAGACGAATTGACTAAGGACAAAAATTATTTTTTAAATCCCAACAGACCCGTTGAAATGGTCGGCATGGGGCGTGTTAGTATGTCCAATGTGGAAGAAAACAAAATGAGAGCACTGATGGGATTAACTTTAAAGGATTGAAAGGAGAGATAGGTTATGGCAATTGCATTGGCGAAAAATTATACAAATTTAATTGATGAGGTTTACAAAAGTGTTTCGGTAACAGCAGATTTAATCAGTGACAACAACATGATGAAAGCGGGGGCAAACGCAAACGAAATTTTGTACCCTCAAATTAGTGTTTCCGGATTAGGCAACTACGACAGAAACAGCGGTTATACCAACGGATCCGTTGATGTGGTTTGGAAAACAGCCACATTTAATTATGACAGAGGGACAAAACTTTCTATTGATGCCATGGATGATGCTGAAACCTTCCAGGTTGCATTTCATATGGCAGGGGCAACACTGCAAAGAGAAAAGGTTGCTCCAGAGGCCGATGCCTTTACTTTTGCGACTTTGGCAGCGACAGAAGGGATTTCTGTTACAACTGCTGCTACTTACGCAACTGCTGAGGCCTTTTTAGAGGCATTGATGGCGGCAAAGAGCAAAATGGATGAGGATGAGGTACCCGAAGAAGGCAGAATTTTATATGCAACCCATGCGCTTTTAAACAGTGTAATGGCTTTAGACACCACAAAATCAAAAGAGGTTTTAACCAGTTTTGAAGTGATTCGAAAGGTGCCCCAGAGCCGCTTTTATACAGCCATTGACCTTTTGGACGGTAAGACCACGGGGGAAGAGTTAGGACATTACAAAAAAGCTGCGGACGGGAAGGACATTAACTTTATGATTGTACATAAGGGGGCGGTGATTAAATTCGACAAGCATGTTGTGGGGGACGTCATTGATCCTACAGGAAACCCAGATGCGGATAGTTATATTGTAAAATATCGCAAATATGGTATTGTGGATGTTTACAAAAATAAAGTGGCAGGTATTTATTTATCTCATAAAGAATAAGGAGGCTTGGTTTATGGCAAAAACAGTTGGCTTAGGCACAAAGCAGGTCGGTAAGAACGCAGAAAGTACTCTCCTAGTGGAGGAAAACAAAAAACTAAAAGCTGAGGTGGGGAAGGTTCTTAAGGAAAAAATGAAGGTTACGGAGGATAACAAAGTTTTGAAAAAAGAAATGGGGCAGCTAAAAAAGATGCAGGCGGAACAATTTTCGATTCCAGATGGTTCGGATGTTGGAGAATAAGAGAGGGGGAATAGGCAATGGCTTATGCAACCTATGAATTTTATCAGGACAGCTACGGGGGAAATGCCATCCCCCTGGCTGACTTTCAACGTTTTTCAAAACGGGCATCAGAATATATTGACATGGCTACCTTTGGGAGAGCTGCCTCCTACAATGATGAAGAGAATTTGGTGAAAAAGGCCTGCTGTGCCGTGGCAGAGGCCATAAAAATAAACGAAGAAGGGGGCGGCGTTGTGGCGGAGAGCGTGGGAAAGATATCTATAAACTATGCCGCCAGTGTTACCAACACGCCGACCGAGGCGGAACGCCTGTCTACAGCCATTTGCCGATACTTAATCCATACGGGGCTTTTATATTTGGGGGTGTAGGGAATGAATACAAGTGAATCATGTACGGTGTTTAATAGGTTTTACGATCCCATATATCGCAAATATATTTTTCAGCCCACAGTGATTTATGGGATTTTTTGGCAGGAGAAAATTGGAGCAAAGCTTACCCAAGACGGATTTTATGAGGAAAATGAGGTACATATTTTTATTCCTTTTTCAGCAGGATTTAAACGGAATTTTTGTGCTTCAGAGGAATTTCAGGAAAATCCCACGGATCATTTTACTCTGCGCCCTGAGGATAAAATTATGCGGGGAATATCCTCGGGAAAAAGTTTAACTATTTTATGTGTCAACACCTTTGATTATGGCAACAAGGACTTACAGCACTGGGAGGTGGTAGCAAAGTGAGCTTTTCAGTGAGTTTTGGAAATTTGGATAAGTTGAAAAAGAAACAGGGATTAGGGGTAGACGGCAGAATACAGCAGTATATAGACCAAAAAGCTCTTCGACTCATGGCGCCGTTTACTCCTTTTAATACAGGAACTTTGCAAAGAAATGTGTATGCGAAAAATGGAGAAATTGTTTATAATGTGCCTTATGCTAAATTTTTGTACTATGGGAAAGTAATGATTTGTCCAAGCACCGGCTCAACCTGGGCAAGAAGCGGGGAGAAAAAAATGCTAACGCAGAGGGAACTTCACTTTAAAGGGGCACCTTTGCGGGGGGCATATTGGTTTTTACGTATGAAGGCTCAATATACAGATGAAATTTTAAAGGGGGCGGGGAAAATTAATGGGTGAGAAAAGTATTACCGAAATGATTCGGGAGTTTTTTTGCACTTGTCCCTTATTAAAAGAAGGGGTAATTCATGTGGATTACCTTGGGATTTGCCCTACGGAATACAGTATCGATGGTGTTCCTGCTAAAAAAGAGGTAAAGTCATATATCGACGGCAGTGCCCTTTGTCAGTTTGTTTTTACTTTTGGCAGTGTGGAGAAATACAGCGATGATGTAGATACAAATCTTGCCAACAGCGGATTTTATGAAAAATTTGCTGCTTGGCTAAAGGAAAAGAGCAAAAAAAAGGAGTTACCCGATTTAGGGGATAGCTGTCAGCCTTTACGAATTGAGGCTGAGGGAGATGGTTATGTGATTGATGCTAGGGAAAATATAGCAAGATACCAGATACAATGTAGGTTGATTTACTTTCAGAAAGGGGAAGAAGAATTATGACAAATGAAACAGTAATGAGAAATCAAATTGCGGATTATTTGAATACAAATACTACCGATGCTCCCAGCTTTGCATTAATGGGGGTGGGCTTTAATACATTGGATGAAAATCCAAATGCGCAGACGGACGGGAAAACTTATATTCATCAAAAAGCGCAGTCAAGTCAGATTAAAAACTATCAGACACAGTTTCCTTTCGACACGGATTTGATTGCATCGGAGGAAGCGGTTATGGCGTTGTATAATATCGGACGAAATCAAAAAATTGGGGCCGATGCTGAGTTGGAATATGTTCGCGTGGAGCTTTTTCAGCCCGATGAAGCAACGAGCAATACTTTCAAAGCAAGAAAATTTAAGGTTGCCGTGGCAGTGACGGGGATTACCGGTGCAGGCGGCGAGGCGGTAAAGGTAACAGGGACGTTGCATGGTGTGGGTGATCCTATTTATGGTACGTTCAACACAACAACAAAGACGTTTGTTAAAACAGCTTAAGGGATGAAGGAAAGGGGGGTTTTTTTTTGAATACTTTTCAAAAAAGAGATACCAAGCGTGAGCTAAGAATTTTAGAAAAAATATATTCCGTTGATTTTGGCAGAGATGATATTACTTTTATTCTAAAAAAGGTTCAGGCGGAACTTGAGAAAATACAGGAAAAAGCAAAAGATAATTCTAACGATGTAACGTGTTTTGAAATTATAAAAAAAGAAAAAAGCGTATTAAAAGAGGCAATTGGAGAGTTTTTAGGCAGTCCCGGTGAGGTTGTTTCTCTTTTTGAAAGCGATGATACCATCATACTCCACAGAGATATTTATACTTTTTTAGTGGAGGAATATATGAAAGTTTTACAAACAAAATCCCCCTATGATGCGGAAAGGATTGAAAGAGTATGAATCTTTTAATTGATCCGTTGCCTGAGAAGCTATGCATTGAAGGAAAGGAATACCCCATTCGCTGGGATTTTCGTGTGGGGATATTATACGAATTATTAATGCTGGATGAAGGGGTAAAAGGGGCTGAAAAGCCCCTTATTGCGTTACGTTTATTTTATCCTGTGATCCCCGAAAACTGGAAAGAGGCCCTGGATGGAATTCAGTGGTTTTACTGTTTAGGAGAGAAAGAAAAATGCTACAGGGGAAGGGTCAATTGCAGAAAACGGGATCGGATTTATTCTTTTGAACATGATGCAGGTTATATTTACAGTGCTTTTTTGGAGCAATATGGGATTGATTTGACAGAGGTATGTGAACTTCATTGGTGGAAATTCCGGTCACTGTTTCAAGGACTTCGTGAAGATACAGCATTTTGCAAAATTATGGGATATCGCGCTATGGAAATTTCCGAGAATATGGGAAAGGAACAAAAAGAATTTTACCGCAAGATGAAGGAATTTTACCGGATTCCATTTTCCAAGGGAGAAGACGAAAAGATGGCTGCCATTGAAAATGCTCTTTTGTTTGGAGGAGATTTAACAGGATTATTATAATTTGTAAGGAAAGAGGTGAGACAGGTGGCATACAATTATGATGGATATTTGAGTTTTGGGACAAGGATAGACGAAAGCGGCTTCGAAAAAGGCGTTAGCAATATGAAAAGTCTAGCAAATCTTAGTTCTAAAGCCATTGCATCCACAATATCAGGCACGGAAAGTAAGGTGGCTTTGTTTACGACATCATTTACCAAAGAGTTAGAAAAAATAACCAACCTTGCCTTGGGCTTAACAAATATTACGGAAAAAAGTATGAATCAAAGGTCTATTCAGGTAGAAAAAAATATGAGCCAACTGGAGAAAACCATTGGTTCCATTTCTGAAGCATCCATTCAAAAGGCAAAGAAAAAAGCGGTTTCCTATAGGGATTTAGGAGCACTCTACTTAAAATATATGAAAGAGGGAATGGATGAAGAAACCTCTGCTGCCATTTCAAGTATGGAATGGCAGGTGGATAGCAATGTAAATGCCTTTGTTGCGGCAAACAAAAAAGCTGCCCCCCAATACAGAAAGGCTGCTCAAGAATTAATGGCGGTTTATAAGGTTGCGCTCAAAGATGGGGCGGATGAGGCCTATAAACTGGTGGAAACTAAAATTGAGGAAATTACAGAAAAAGCCCAAAAACAATACAATGCCATTATGGAAGAAAAGCAACGCATGGAGGAAAAACTTTCGGCGTATGGGGATTTATTTACTTTTAATGTGGATGGAGAGGTTCATCTTGGAAAAATAGATCAGCAAATTGAAGATCTGGAGAAGTATTCAAAAATATTAGACGAACTTCAGGAAAAAGGAATTTCCCAGGGGCTGTTTGATGAAGTTTTGGGGATGGGTGTAGAAGATGGGATGGATTTCGGCGAGGAGTTACTTTCAAAAAGTGATGATTTTTTTTCCGAATATTCTAAAACATGGGAGGAGAAGCAGGAATTAGTAAGGGAAATCGCAGCGAAGTTTTATGATAAAGAGCTGGAGTCTTTGGATGAGGACTTTACTTCCCAAATGAACAAGGCTTTGAGCGATATTCCTTCCCTTTGCCAAGATGTAGGTGTGGATGCTATGGAAGGTGTAGTTAATGGGATGGAGAGCAAACGGAGTGATGCCGTTGCCACAGCAAAAAGTATAGCAGATGCAATTATCAAGGAATTGAAAAGAGCAACCGAGACCGCCAGCCCTTCCAAAAGAGCGGCTAGGGAAGTTGGAAAGCCTTTGACACAAGGCATTATTAAGGGCATGAATGATGCATACAACCCACAGGAACTGCAAGCCTATACAGACAAAATGATGCTGGATATTGGCAATTCTCAAGTCAAGGCGGCCCAAAACGTTTCTTATTTGAACACTTCAAGTGTTGTGAATAGTTCTACTTATAATAATGGCGGCGATTTTGTGTTAAAAATTGAAAAGATGGTAAATGACGGGAAAGGCTCTGTTTCAAGCCTATTGCAGGAAGCGGAGTTTTACCGTAAACAAAAAGTATCGGCGACGGGAGGTGCATAATTCTGGAGCCTTATTTTATTTTTAAAGGAAAAAACAGCAAGGATATGGGGATTTTGATTTCAGCTATGCCCGATATTGTGAAGCCAAAGCCCAGAGAAGAGGAAATTACAATTCCCGGGCGAAACGGAGTTTTGACCATAGACGAGGGGACTTACGAGGGGTATACCCTTTCTGTGACGTGTGGCACAAGGGGTGTGAAAAAACTAGGTGAAATTGCGGCTTGGTTGAATGGGCATGGGAATTTAATCCTTTCCACAGAGCCGGATAAGGTGTATTGGGCAAGGGTAAGCAATGCCATTTCCATTTCCGATGTGATTTATTTATATAACTCATTTTTGGTGCAATTTAAGGTGTTTCCTTTCAAATACTCTGTGGGAGCTGTAAATTCTCACGCTGATGACGTGACTTTGACAACTGCCAGTACAATTAATAACAAAGGTACCGTTTATTCCCAGCCCACAATAACCGTCTATGGCACAGGAGACATTGCGCTGACAATTAATGATACTAATTATGGTCTGACTTCTGTAGATGAATTTATCACCATTGACAGCGAAATGATGGAGGTCTATAAAGGGACAACCAATGCAAACAATAAATATTCTGCCATGGACTTCCCGCGATTTGAAGTGGGAGAGAATCGCATCAGCTGGACAGGGAACGTCACAAAAATAGAAATTGATCCGAAATGGAGGTGGTTATAATGGCACAAGTTTACAATAAAATATATGT
>NZ_DAOUQB010000030.1 GCF_030625865.1 Anaerotignum sp.
TCGGCCGCATACTGTGCTTTCTTCTTAGCTCCCGTAAATGTAGGAATTGCAATGGCTACCAAAACGGCGATAATACCAATAACAATCAACATTTCCATTAATGTAAAACCTTTTTTGTTTTTTACTTTAAATGTTTTATTCATATTCATCTACCTCCCTTTTTGTCAAGTAAGTCTATATATTCGTTGTGAGCGGGTTCTCACAAATGAATAGCAACGTATCATAATCAAGCTATGGAAATATATAAAATCATATCTTTTTTTAGCGTATTGTCTATATTCCTCCATAAAGAGAAAACATTGGTGCATAAACTGAAATAAGAATAAAGAAAACAATCATTGCCAAAACACAAATGATAATAGGCTCAAGAAGTGTCACCATTCTTGAGGTTGTTGTATCAATTTCATTATCATAAAACTGTCCTATGGTATCCAAGGTTGCCTCCAGAGAACCCGTTTCTTCTCCCACAGCGGTCATTTCCACCAAAAGCTGCGGCAGTTCCGTTCGATTATGTAAGCTGTCCCCAAGGCGTTTTCCCTCTTCCAACATTCCAACCGTTTCCAAAACCTGACTGCCCATATAATCATTATCCAGAACTTTTCCCGTAATGGATACCGCCTCCATCACAGGCAAACCCGCCTCCAGCAGGGTAGCCATGGTGGCTGCAAATTGGGAAGCTTGCTTTAACGCCGCTAACTTACCAAAAATGGGGATTCTTAACTTGAACTTCTCAAGTTTTATATGCCCCTCTTCCTGTTTATCAAAAAATTTATAAACAGCCAAAAGAAAAGCAATAAAAGCAAACAGTACAATCCAATAATTCACAAAGAAATTTGACATTCCAATTAAAAGCTTTGTTGGCAAAGGAAGATCCATATTAATATCGGCAAAACTGCTTGTAAAAACAGGGACGGCTTTCACCATAATAATCACAATTACAATAACTGCCACAATCATGGTAAAAGCTGGGTAAACCATGGCATTTTTCACTTTTCCCTTCATTTTTGAACTTTTATCAAAATAGTCATGAAGTCTGCGAAAAGCATGCTCCAACGTTCCCGATTCCTCTCCTGAACGCACCGTTTCAATAAACGTAGCCGGAAGTTCGGGGCCTTTCGACAGAAAACTTTTTGCCAGACTTTGACCTGCTGCCAAATCCTTAGAAACCCCATCCAAAATAAGTCTAAGTTTTTTGTTCTCTGTTTGAGCTGCAATCATTTCAAAAGCCCGAAAAATGGGAAGCCCTGCACCTATAATAATAGAAAGCTGAGAACAAAGAATAGACAATGCCTTTTCATTGATTTTTCCAGTGACAACGTTTCCCTTCCCAATTCTCACCTCGGAAATACTTGTTACAACCTCATAACTTTCCTTTATCTTATTGATAGCCTCAAATTCATCAAAAGCCTCAACAAAGCCCTCCACCTCAGCGCCTTTTTGGGAAACAGCCTTATATTTATAAGTGAGCAATCACATCACCCCTTTCTATTTGCCATACTTCTATGTGATGTTTCTTTTCATGAAATCTAAATTTTTTGCCGCAAACAAGGCTGTTTTTGTTGATATCTTTTTATCTCGGTACAACTTAATAATTGCATTATCCATGGTAACTGCACCTTTATCGGCAGTTGTTGAAATCACGTTGTCTATTTGCGGAGATTTCCCCTCTCTGATAAGATTTCTTATAGCCGCATTAACTAACATATATTCACACGCAAGGATACGACCATTGCCATCTTTTTTGGGTAAAAGCTGTTGAGATAATACTGCCATAAGGGTTAAAGAAAGCTGTAGGCGAATTTGCTGCTGACGTGCCTCGGGAAAAGAGTCAACTATACGGTCTACCGCTTCTGAAGCAGAACCCGTATGCAAAGTTGTCAAAACAAGATGACCTGTTTCCGCAGCCTTTAAAGCCGTTTCCATTGTAATGGTATCCCGCATTTCACCAATTAAAATGACATCCGGATCTTCTCTTAATATTGAGCGAAGCCCTGTTTCATAGCTTTTGGTATCTCTGCCAACTTCCCTTTGGTTGAAAATGGACATATCAGGCTCATAAATATATTCTATAGGGTCCTCCAGTGTAATCACATGGCAACCCCTTGTATGATTAATCCGATCAATCATAGATGCCAACGTCGTTGATTTACCTGAGCCTGTCTGCCCTGTAACAATTATAATTCCTCGTTTTAACTCCGTCAGTCTGTCCACTCCATCAGGCAACCCCAGTGTCTCAAGTTTGGGAATTCTATCATTCAAAAGCCGAATAACCACAGAGGTATGTCCCTGCTGCCTAAATAAGTTTACACGCACACGCACCCCTTCAATGGTTCTGGCTAAATCCATTTCTCCCGCTTCCAAAAAATCATCGTATCTGTATCTGGCCAGTTCCATGGCATAGTTATCACAATCTTCGTCGTTTAGTACAAAATCGGCAATAGACTCCAATTCCCCAGCCACACGACATTTTGGGTACAGCCCAAAAATCAAATGGATATCCGATGCTTTTTTTTTGTTTGCATAAATAATCAGATCATCAATTCTCATAGTCATAATCCTCTGTATTTGTTATTCTCTTTGCCTCTTCAACCGTGGTAATCCCTTCAAATACAAGCTTTCTGCAGTTATCCGCCAATGAAACAAAGTCCTTATTCATATATATGATATCCGCTATTTCTTCCCTTTTTGCCCCATTGGAAATGGCATTTCTTAGTTTTTTGTTTATTACCAAAATTTCAAAAACTGCAATTCTCCCTCGGTAACCCGTACCAAAACAATGAGGACATCCAGCACCTCGATAAAATTTATAATCTTCATTAGGGGAAAGACCAATGCTATTTAAATCCTCAGAAGATGGGGCATATTCCTCACGGCAATGGGTACAGATTTTTCGCACAAGACGTTGGGAAATAACACCGTTGAGTGCACTGGAAATAAGATATGGCTCTACCCCAATATCCAAAAGCCTGTCCAACGTAGAAACAGCACTATTGGTATGAATCGTTGATAAAACCAAATGCCCCGTGATTGCCGCTCTCATGGCGATTTTCGCTGTTTCGCCGTCACGAACTTCCCCTACAGCAATGATATCCGGATCCTGTCTTAAAATGGCTCTTAAACCACCGCTAAAAGTCATTCCCGTCTTTTCATTAATCTGAACTTGGTTAATCCCCGAAATATTATATTCCACGGGATCCTCAAGAGTTATTAAATTGCTTTCTTCTGTATTTAACTCACGAATCATAGTATACAACGTTGAAGTTTTTCCGGAACCCGTTGGCCCAACAATTAACACGACGCCACCGTTTTTTTTATTGATTAATTGCATATATTTTTGCAAATCCCGTTCTTTTAAGCCGATTCTTGTTTTATCCAAAAGCTGTGTATTTTTATCCAGCAAACGAATTACAAATTTTTCACCATAAATTGTGGGTAACGTAGACATACGCAGATCTATATCTGAATTTTTGACTCTGGCATTGGATCGCCCGTCTTGAGGAATTCTGCGCTCCGTAATATCCATTCCACCCATAATTTTGAGACGAGACAAAAGAGAAGCCTGCAAATCCTTAGGCACCGTCATAATATGGCGAAGCAAACCATCAATACGCATTCTTACCCGAACTTCTTTTTCATCGGGCTCAATATGAATATCGCTGGCATGTTCGCTTACCGCCCATTCAATTAATGAGTTAACCAAGCGAACAGTAGGCGCCGATTGTTCATCACTGTCAATAACATTGGACACAAAGGAATCTATCAAAACAGTACCAAAGAGTGTATCATCTATCTCCCGTTTCATATCTTCAATGGCTTTTGTGGCACTTTCATTGCCATATAACAAAGCAATATTCCTTTGTATAGAATCCTCTGTTGCGATGAGGGGTACAATTCGTTTTTTGCTTACCGCCTTCACATCTTCCAACGCCATAAAATTAAGCGGGTCACTCATTGCAACGTATAAGCTATCTCCTTCCAATTTTACCGGCACAAGTCCATAGTTATTTGCGATTTTTTTGGGAATGAACTCTGAAAGAGAGCCAGGTATGGTAACCTTTGATAAATCAATGGAATCCAACCCCAGCTGAAGCTTTAACGTCTCAATCAGCTGTTCCTCGGTGATAAATTCCTCCTCAACGAGCTCCTTCCCCAATCTGTTCTTTGTTTCTTTTTGCTTTTTTAAAGCATATTCCAGTTGTTCTTTAGTAATTACGCCTGTTGCCGTCAGCATATCACCTAATCTTTTAAACTTCATTTCTTTTTTCGCCCCCTTCCTTGGTTCAACTTAATGTACGGAAATAAAAATCATAGCTTTTCTCCAAAGCTGCGTCTTCTTTACTTTGTATTACATAATTTCCTGAAAAAACACCATCGCTATAATTTAATGTGAATGACTCTATTTCCATAGATGAATAAATCCCTCCGCTTAATAACAGTGTCAAAGACGGATCGGATGCATCATCAGCTTCTTCATCCGTCAAATTTAAATAAAGCCAACCATCCTTTAACACCAAATGCCCATTTACCATGCTGTAATTTGTATTGGTAAATTGAACGGTTCCATCTTCCTCGCTGATAGACGAGGAATATCGTAAAACATCCGACAAAGCGGTATCCAGGGTAGCAGCCAACACATCTCCTTCTGAAACAAACAAAGACCTTTTATAAATACCGGCCGCCGCCTTTACACCCGTTGAAATTCCCACTGTCAACAGAGCAATAATTAACAATGCCACCATGGATTCAAAGAGGGAAAACCCCCTTTGATTGATCAATTTTTTCATCCCTGCCATGTTAGATTCCCCCCGTCTTTGATTGATAGGAGGTTAAACCCACACCATCGCCATAAAAATCAACTTGATAGTGATATGTATTTCCACCACTTTTTATTGTAACTTCCCCCGAAAAGGGAACTTCTCTTTTTTCAACCCCTGCCAGTTCATCACGATATTTTGTGTCGACAGCTTCAATTTCTTGATTCATCCGAATCGCTGTAGCAGATACTTCTGCCAAAAGCATGGCAGAAAGGGTTAAAATAAGAATGGCCACTAACGTTTCAACTAGGGTTTCGCCTTTTGTGTTGGCTTTTTTCTTTATACCACTCAAGGGAACACCCCCTTTGTAATGGTTCCCCCATCATATGTTATTTGGGTTTGTATTGTATAAACCGTAATATCATATGTTTTAGGCACCCACTCCCACGATATCGTGCCGTCTTCCTCTTCAACTTGTTTATAAACCTCATGGGTGTCTGCATCAGGATTAATTTCCATATCCGCTGAATCTTTTGAAGGCACATTGACCCTTGCCTTAAATATCACAGTCATTGCGTTGCTCTCCTGCCCACTATCCTTCACGGTTAATGCGCATGTTAGCAAATAAGTTTCCGAATTCAACGACATAACCACCTTAACATCAACCATTCCTTCTCCCGAAATGATAAGCTCCTTCGTCAACACCTTGTCAACGACAACCGGGGGCATATATTGGGTATGGGAGGTAAACGCCTCATAAACCATATCCTCCAAATCTGCCCTTATTCTGGCTTCCACACCTGCATTATAGTCCATTGCAGGAGAAATCTCAGCCTGATCATTATGCTTCTCGGGTCTAATATTTAAAAGCTCACCGTAGCATTCATATACTGTGTTTGTTTCCCAGCCGGTATACTCTATGCTTCCAATAATATCCTTTAATAAATTTGCTGCGGAGCTAACAGAAAGAAATTCCTTTTGATTGCTTTCCCGTTGACGTAATTTGTCCCCATTTGCCGTGGCAGAACTTAAGATTGCCGAGGCAACCATAAAACAAACAAAAAAGAGCATCAAAGCAAGTAAAACAGAGGTACCCTTTTGACTATTTAATTTATTTTTCAAATATCTCATAAAGCACCTCTATCTTAATTAAGATCTATAACGAAACGACTGATTATGATAATCAAAAACATATTCGGTATCATCATTTTTATTTCGCAACGTAATTTTTTGCAAATTATAGTACCACGTATCCACCCAGAAAAGATTTGTCGTTAGTCCATTTGCATTGCTATTCATCAATTCAACACCAGAGCTATCTGTTAGAGGAATGTTTTTTTCATATGTCCAACCACCGCTGGTATATGTATATTTTGCTTCCCAACTGGATAAATCCTCAGCAAAGGCACTATCAAACACTATACCGTAATATTCGTAATTATAATATGTATCAGCACTCCCTTGTTTTTGAAGTTTCAATTCTGACATATCATTCAAATCAATAACCACTCCATTTGCATAGTAGCCACTATTGTTGCCATTTTTCTTATAATAAAGTTTGAAAACGCCTACCTTGCCCCCGCCTGTTGCCAGCGGCCAATCTCCGCAATGATCCAAAGCAGATATTCTGGAGTAAGGATAGTTGCTATTCATGGTATTGGCCCAAGTGGCCCCTTCATTCTCCGTTGTCCAAACCCCATTGGTAAATACTGTTTTCATTTGACTGAGCTTTTTACTGGTTCCAGCTGAATTGAGAATATTATTATTTATACTGTTGTCTTTTGCCCAAAAACACGAGGTATTAATGCCAACTGAAGAAACAGGTGCAAAACCATAGCTTTGTTTTCCCTCTACTTTCATAAGCGTATAGGAATTCTGAACACTCGAACCGGAAAAACTGTTTCCAATAAAGCCTGATGCATCTGCATTCCCTGAAAATGCCTGACCTACTGCATAGCAATTTGAAATATCCCCTCGATTTCTCAAAACAAAACCTGCTGTTTCTCCCTTATCATTGGAAAGATTAATATTGGAATATGAGGTTGTAATCAATCCGTTATTTTCAAAAACAAAACCTGCATTTCCATAATTCGTTTCTGTTGTCCTAATTTCTCCTGTTACAAAACAATTTTGTATCGTCCCATTATTGGCTAAAGCTACCGGTGCCAGCTTATCCGCCATACTACTCAAATTTACACCAACTAAAGCCAAATTTCTTACCATTCCATCTTCGTCGATGGTACCAAATAAAGGCCGAGTCAAACCAAAAATATGATTTCCGTTGCTACCGATTTTGTAGCCGTTATCCGTTTTTTCACTGCCGCCAGGAACGTATCCGCCTTCAAATACATATCCTGCGTTTGTAATATTTCCGATATCGGCATCTGCTGTAATATCATGATCCAGCTTGATATACCATCCGGAAGGTGCGGTATCCATGTTTTGCAGCTGGCTGGCTGTACGCACCTTAAGGGGTAATGACGGAGATGCTTCCAAAGCCTTCGTTGAAAGAGCATTAGCATAGGCCGAATTAATATAAATTGTTTGTTTCACAGGGAATCTAACTGCCCCTTCTGTCTCATCATACCGGAATTGAATTTCTTTGTTTTTTTCATTCCTTTCCGGCAACAACAGGCTTTCGCTAAACTGGTTTAAAGTATACAGGTCGTAAACACCTTTATTTACAGTGATACCCCTTTGTAAAATTCCTTCCGTCACAAGGGGCGTATCATCTACTGTAAATGTGCCTTTATCCTCAGATAAATCAAGAATACCGTACCCCGCCATTGTAATGGTTTTATTGTTTATTGCGTCAAATGTGCCTACATCAGTCAAACCCTTATTCCCATTTATAAAGCTGCAAGCAAATGTACCATCAGAATACATCTCATAGTACGCCAAATATCCCGAATCTTTTACGGTTGATTCGTAATACCAGTCTCCATAATGAACATAATCTCCTGTTTTAGGATCAGTAATCACCGCAGGAAAAGAATATGCCAACGACGCCAATGATACTGACCACGGATGTGTATTGGAAGAAGTTGCACGCCCCGAGGCTTTTGCCGTAGCGCTTGAAGCAAGGGTTAACGAAGTTAGCTGAGAAAAATCTAAATCCACAGAAAAATCCGTTCCATATAATGTAACTTCCCTATCCACAGTATCCGTGAGAAAATATCCGTTCTGAATACTCATCTTATCTTGTTTGTTTACAACAGCATAGGGGGTTCCACGAATCTCCCCATTTTCCCAGGTACAATAGGAATATACATTTTTAATTGGCATATCTCGATTGCGGGATTGTCCGCTGGTGTAATAAGCACCATAAATATCATCAAATCCGGCACAAATCCCCGCCAAATTTGTCCTTGCCGAACCTGTGTCAACAGCTGTAACCACGCCTCCGGCATAGCAGTTTGTAATACTGCCTCTTGCATTGATTGAACCTACCAAACCACCGATATATCGTGTTTTATTTCCGCTGTTTTCAGCAGTTACCAGCTTGTTTACCGCACTGGAATTTTCAATCTTACCAAAATTGTACCCTACCAAACCACCCACAGCACTTGGCTGATTTGCGCTGCCATCTGGCGAATAGCGCACCGTATACCCTGATACTGAACAATTTGTTACAGAGGCATAAACGTTATCACTATATTCGCTCCCGCTATCCACATAAACTAGGCCTGCCAATGCCCCTACACCAGGATGTTTTGAACTATCATTATATTTAGATACCACATATCCCGAGTTATTTTCAGGATCAGAGGCAACCATTACAATGTTTTTTAATACTGCCTTTTGTACCTCCCCAAAAAGACCTGTAAACTGATATTTGTCTGCCTGTGAGGTAACACACCGATAATCAACAATCTTATATCCTTGTCCATCATAGCTGTTTCTAAAGTTACTTGGCGTATAGGTATCACCATTGGGGTCCGTAAAGGGCTGCGAGTTGGGTCGTCCTATGGGTCTGTTGCGATAAGCATTCCCACTGGATGTATCCATCAAATCATAGCTTATTCCACAATAGTTTTTTGTATATACAGCAAAATCAATATCATTTTCCTGCCTGAAATAATACCGTGTATCCGTGCTGTCCGTCCATTTCGTGGTATTCCAATAATACGCCGCACGGGCAAGGGCATTCATATGTCGTGGACTTCTAACGGAAATAGGTCTTTCCTCTCCTGTTGGATTCTTTGGTGTAGCCGCAGCTGTTGAGCTAATATCCGGATTAATTGCATTTTTTGCAAAATCAGGGCAATAGAAAAATGTATAATTTTCAAATGAAGCCAAATTGTTAACATAGCCTGTAATTGTAAGGCGATCGTAAAACCTTGCCGCTGTATTTCGATCCGTCATCTGCAAGGAAAAAGGAAGCTGAAAGACCTTTGCATTGGAAATGGTATATTTGGAACCATCCACGGTATTTGAAAATTGCAATGAAACCCTGTCCGTAATTTTTACGGCTTTATTCACTCCCGGTGTGGTAGCAACATCTACAGTTACCGTTCCCGTACCAGGATAAAGGTCAGCATTCAGGCGATATGTAAATTTAGACAAAGAAAAAATTGTCATTAAGGCGTATCCATCCTCAACGCAAGGTTCCTCCCGCAGTGTATTTACCTTCCAACTATTGATCCCGCCTGTATCCAGGCCATCCCCTTTTGCCATAAGGCTTGTTTCCGCATAATAACCATAATAATTTCCGTCAACATCGGCTGTTGCGTATCTCTCATAATAAACCAATGATGTTTGCAATTTTAATTCCGCAGGCCAATTCCCATAATGGGGTAAAATCGTTCCGTCTTCCCTTGATAGCATTTGGAATGGTATGCTATTGCCAACCAATTCATTTTCGTAAGGATGACAATCATCGGACTGATTGCCTGATATCTTTAAATCAGGGAATCCCTTTGCCATAACACCTGTCAAATTTAATGTATAATCATAATTATAGTTTGCCTGCCTCAAAAATTTGCAATTACGAAAAGATGTAGCTGAACTTCCGGCAAAACCACCAGATGTTCCTGTATCTGAAGTTCCATCACTTCTTTTCACAATACCATAAGAATTGCAGTTTACAACACTACCGTTAGCAATGCTTCCTGCAAAACCACCCCCATATACAGGAACAGTTACATCAGAAGTCGCATAACATTGGTTTATTACCGTATTCGCCACTCTACCGGCAAAACCGCCCCCATAGCTTGCTTTTGCATTAATACTCCCGGATGCATAGGAGTTGAGAACAGAACCTCCACTATATTGACCGCAGAATCCGCCTATATAAGAATTACCGAAAACATTAACGGCAGCAAAAGAACCTTTTGTTATTGTTGCGCCACTGATACGTCCCACCAAACCGCCTACATAATCGCTGCCCGTTATTTTATAACGTGCTACACATTCTGCCATATCCGTAAGGGGTCTTTGATACGCATCTCTTGTTTCAAGATAAACGCCGCAGTCGATAATACTTCCACCCTGAATTTGCCCTGCCAAGGCACCAACATAAGCATTTCCCAAAACACTAAAATTTACCAAGTTCATATTTTTCAACGTACAATTTTCCAGGGTGCTAAATAACCCCACATTGTTCGTTCCTAATATATTAAAGTTCAATAATTCATTATGGTTTCCATCGAAGGCAATGTTATTCAGCAAAACGGTATTTTGGATGGGCTCAAATCCCCCTGAATACGGAATTATTCCCGATTTACTGGGAATGAGTGCATCACTATCCCAATTATTATAGTCATAATCTATTGCCTTTGTCTGGTTTATTGTTACTTCGTTATCGCCTACAGGGGAATAAGTAGATGCCCGTAAATTATCTAAATGACGTACATAAGCAACAGATAAATTACCCTTATCATCTTTTGATGCAAAAAGGCTGTTTACCCCAGGTGCTAAAGCGCTTCCTGTAATAGTCGCTTCTTCATTCGTATATGTCATACTAACGTTTACGGTGATATTATCCCCAGGTGTAAGCTTTCCTTGGGTAATATTTTTAAAGCCTTCCGCATCCCCACGGATACTATCCAGCAAAAACTTAACTTTTACTTTATCACGACTAATCCAAAAGTCTTTTCCGCCTTTTAAATCCACGGAAAAAACATGGTTCAAAGGATCTTCCGGAAGAAAACTTTCATCTGTCACCGTTATTGTTAGCACAATATTATTCTGTGTTTTAATTAGTTTTCTCATCTCACTGCATTCAATATCAAGATATAAATCTTCTTTATTGATAACACTTACAGTGGGCATAAATTCCCCAGGCAAATTAGCGATTGCAGAAAGCTCCGAAACGCCACCGTAATATCCGATCATTTTTTCTTTTCGGTCGCTTTTGTTTCGTGAATGAAGCTCCTCAATGTCATCATATGTAAACACCTTCTCCGAATAAAAAACACCATATACATCACCGGTTTCTGGATTCAGTTCCACCAAAAAATGTCCGTTTATTTCCATGGATGCCATTAAAACAGAATCCTGACCTACGATATAGTCAAGTAAAATCGTATCTGAATCGGTAAAATAATAAAGTTTTTTCCAGTCATCTGTATCCTTATCATAATCCTGAGGGAACCGATCCAACATGCCTAATCGCCTTTCGCCATAATCAGCTTCAACCTCCTCAAGAAAAGTGCTTAAAGTGCCAACGGATTTCATCGTCGTAAGCTTATTTTGGGAAACAAGATAAATCTGCCTTGCAAAATCATCATATTTTGTTAGTTCAAGGTTTTTTCGAAGACTTCCTATCGCAGGAATCGCAATGACCGATACAATAATTAAAATTGCAACAACAACCAGCATTTCAGTAAGAGTGTACCCATTTTTTTCTTTCTGCAATAATTTATTCGTCATGGCACCCTCTCTCTTTTAAAATGTTGATAAAAACTTCGAAAGCACAGAAAATAGTTACAATAATGTTGTTGGTATTGTAACAAAAATCAATTCAGAAAACAACAAAAATACCTTAAATTTTACATTTAAAGATAAAAAACGCCATTATTCTACATTTATTTTTAACAGTTCTAAAATATTTTGATTTATCTTAAATGAATTTTAAAATCCTACTCATTGATTGGTTTAGAAAATCAGACCCAAATATCTATTTTTATTTTAAATCAAAACAGATAATATAAGTATTTTAGCCCTTTTGTAACAGGTGAGTACGTATCAAGAATAGAAAAAAAAGCATTGAAAAAACTCAATGCTGTGCTAGAAGATTAAAACAGGGCTTCGCCCTGATACATATTAAATTTTTCCATAAAAAAAGCAGGTCAAAGACCTACCTTTCTTACTTACCCTCTCCAAAATGATTCCCTTCCGCAATAATTCGCAGATTATTTTTCAAAACTGCAATTTCCTCGTCAGAAAAACACTTCAAAACTTCCTCGTTAACATCATCAATGATTTTTGTTATCGGCCCTTCTAATGCCTTTCCTTTTTCCGTTGGAACAACTCTTACTTCACGTCTATCTTCTTTGTTGATTACTCGGTCAATCAGACCTTTTTTCTGCATACGATCCAACACACCTGAGATTGTAGATGTCTCTAAACAAAGAATTTCAGAGATTTGCTTTGGGGTAGCAAAATCCCTTTGCCATAAACAGCTTAGTACACCATACTGAGAAGGCGTAATATCATGCTCTGACAACTTAGAGTTCAAAAACTGAAAAACAGAATGCTGTGCCGTAGTCAATAAATAGTTGATACACTGTGTTAATTCCATAAGCTTTTCCTTTTCCTTTTTATCAATATCTAATATATAGAATAGCTGTATTTCGGACAAAAATCAAGTTTTTTATTTAGCGTCCAACACAATTTTGCGCAACATGTCAAACTTTTTTACTGGTTTTGAGAACAAAATTCGTAAAATTTGCTGAGGATGAGGGGCACAATCCACAGGAATTTCCTTTTCATCCCACATTTTTGTAACGGTCATGGTAAAGGCCTCACTCTTTGCCGGCATAACTTCAATTTCATCCCCCACGGAAAATTTATTTCGCTGTTCCACAATGGCAATGCCTGTATCAGGGTCACTGTCCTCCTGTACCATACCAATAAAATCGTATCCCCGAATATAGGTGTTACTATTATAAATTTGTTGATTACCATCGGGTTTTTGAAAATAGAACCCATCCGTATAGTCTCTGTGACTGGCCTTTGACACTTCTTCCAAATAATATGGAAGATTTTTCTCATACAAGGAAGGATCCTTTACATAATCATCAATTGCCCCACGGTATGCCTTAACAACCGTACCAACGTAAAACGGCGTTTTCATACGGCCCTCAATTTTCAGACTCATGATGCCCGATTCTATAATCTCGGGAATATGTTGAATCATGCATAGATCCTTGGAATTATAAATATATGTGCCTCTTTCATTTTCCTCTATGGGCATATATTCACCCGGTCTGGTTTCCTCAACCAAATGGTACTTCCATCTGCAAGGATGAGAACAAGCACCTTTATTTGCATCCCTACCGCTTAGATAGTTGCTTAAGAGGCATCTTCCGGAATAAGAAATGCACATAGCCCCATGAACAAAGGCTTCAATATCCATATCCTGGGGAATTTTATCTCGAATCTCCTTTACTTCTTTGAAAGAAAGCTCTCTTGCCAAAACAACTCGTTTCGCCCCAAGCTGATACCACATTTTTGCGCTCATATAATTGGTATTATTTGCTTGCGTAGAAACATGTATCTCCATATTGGGAACAGCTTCCCTTGCCGCGGAAAACACCCCTAAATCAGAAATAATCAACGCATCTGCGCCAATTTCTTCAATTGCCTTAAAATACTCCGCCATTCCTTCAAAATCGGCATTATGAGCAAAAATATTCGCCGTAATATAAACTCTTGCACCATGGGCATGGGCAAACTGTATTCCTTCAGCCATAGTATCCAAATCAAAGTTTTTAGCCTTAGCACGTAAACCATAGGCTTCTCCACCAATATATACTGCATCTGCGCCGTACAATACCGCAATTTTTAATTTTTCCAAATCCCCTGCGGGAGCCAAAAGTTCTATCTTATTCTGTTTCCACATTTTTCATTTCTCCTTCTGTTTCCTTTGTTTTATAGCACAAAGCCATGCCATCCCCAATGGGAATGATGGAAGTCTCCAAGGCATTATTGTGGGTAATATCCCAAAGGAAAGTCCGTAACCGTTTATGGATGGTACGCTGTCTTCTTGGCACGCTGAAACGGGTTTGTGCAATGGTACCCCCTTGTAAAACATCATCCACAATCAAAAGTCCTCCCACCGGCATAAGGCGCAGACAGTGGGGCAAAAAACTATGATATTGACCTTTCGCTGCATCTAAAAAAATAACATCGTATGGCCCTTTCAAGGTCGGCAATATATCTGCCGCATCGCCCTCTAAAATTTTAACGGAATCCTCAAGGCCCATTCGTTTAATATTGGGACGGGCATCTTTCAGCATAACCTCAAAGCGGTCAATGGTGGTCACCGTGCCGCCTGGTTGTAAATAACGACTCATCAATCCTGCAGAAAAACCAACCGCTGTACCAATTTCCAAAACATGCTTTGGTTGTTTCATGGAAAGCAAAACGCTGATTAAGCGGGCTGTTTCCAAGGGAACAATGGGTACCTCCGCCGCATTTGCCTCCCTTTGTATTTCTCCTAATACGCCATCATACATAGGTTGTATGGTGCGCAAAAAAGTATTCATAGTTTCATCTGTTACATAATTCATTCCATTCTCTCCTATAGTTAATTGCCGCTTGCCTTATAGTTTGCCTTGGCCGTTAAAAATTCATCATAAGTTTCGCAATAAACATGGTTATCCTTTCCCTTTGCCTCAACCACATAATATAAATATTGATTGTCTTCCGGATAAAGTGCGGCTTTAAAGGATAGTTCTCCGGGGTTAGAAATAGGCCCTAAGGGAAGCCCCGACACTTTATAGGTATTATAAGGGGAATCATACTGTAAATCAGCCGTGGTAATATCTTCTTTTACAAACCCCATGGCATACAAAACCGTAGCATCCACCTGCAAAGGCATACCCTCTTGAATACGATTATAAATTACCCCTGCCGCCCGAGGACGTTCCTCGTCCAGCTTAATTTCTCTTTCAATGATAGAAGCAACGGTTACCAGCTCGTCCAAGGTATGACCACTTGCCGCCACCGCATTTTGATACTCTGTTGTATACATTTGTTGGAATCGGTTCAGCATTGCATTAATCATTTCGTGGGCAGTCGTTTCCTTTGTTAAATAGTAAGTATCGGGGAATAAATATCCCTCCAGCTTAAACTCTCTATCCGGCAGATTTTTTACAAGCTCAAAATCAAATACCCCGGTGTTACACTCCTCAATAAATGCTTCTGCTGTGCAAATACCTGCTTCCTCGGCTTTTTGGGCTATCTGTTTGGTTGTATATCCTTCGGGAACAGTAAATTTGATATCGTTAAACACTACTCCCGTTTGGAGCAATTCCATAATTTGTGAATCATTTAAACCTTTATCAATTTCGTAAGTTCCCTGCTGATAGGTTCCGTCATAACCATCAAGCTTACTGCTCAAACGAAACATTAAAGCATTTTTAATAAGCTTATTCTCCTTCAAAATATCAGCAATATCAGCTGTAGAACTGCCTTCGGGGATGGTTACCGTTACCGTCTCTCCTGTCAATACCGCTTCTTCCACGGAGGACATCATTAGACTTTTGGTTAACCCAAAGGAAACAAGCCCAATGACAATTGCAATAATAAGGAACAAGCCCCAACGTATCAATTTCGTACGCCGCCGTTTTTTCTCCCTCTGCATCCGTCTTTGGGATTGCCTTTTTCTTTCTCTATCATAATCCATTTCTTCACTCATGGTAATTCTCCTTTCCTGAGCCTCAAATCTGTTCTATTATACAATCTTATTCCCTTTCACACAACAAAAAATTCCAATCTAAAACCTATCGTAAATTTCTTTTTCACTTTTCTTAATCATCTTGCAGAATGAATTATTCTTGGTATAATAAATACAGGGTTGATTATGGAACCTTGAAAACCTCAATTAAAATATGTTTTATCAAAGCATTTTAACAATTTGAGCAGCTTATTTACTTTTAAAATATTTGCCAAAATCTGATTCTCTTTGGAGGCAAAACGTTTCATAAACTCAATGCCTTTTTGGGGAATATCGGTTTTGGTTCTTTTCATATGATTGGAGAACACTATGAATTATCAACAAAGTATAGAATATTTGGAAAAAGAAATTGGTTTTGCATCCTGCCCGGGATTAGAAAGAATCATGCAATTAATGAAAAAATTAGGGAATCCGGAAAAAAAACTTAAAGTTATTCATATTGCAGGAACCAACGGTAAAGGCTCTGCAGCAGCAATGCTTTCTTCTGTTTTGCAAGAGGCAGGCTACCGTACCGCCTGCTATACCTCTCCCCACCTAGATAGCTATAATGAGCGATTTCTCATTAACGGTCAAGAAATCTCAGATGATTCCTTTGCGGCAATCATGTCAAAAACAAAAGTGGCATGGGAACAGTTAGTCGCCGAAGGAAAAGATGCTCCTACCCTTTTTGAGGTGGTCACCGCAGCTGCTTATCTTTATTTTGCAGAAGAAGATGTGGATATTGCCATTATGGAGGTTGGCCTTGGCGGTAAATATGATGCCACAAATATCATAGAAACGCCTATCTTAAGCATTATTATGTCCATTAGTATGGATCACACAGATTTCCTGGGAAATTCCATCGAATTAATTGCTTCAGAAAAAGCAGGTATCATTAAGAAAAATTGTCCCGTGGTGTTGTATTCCCAGGAGGAAATAGTATATAATATTGTAAAAAATAGGGCTTATACTTTAGATGCTCCTCTTTTTTGTACAGAAGATGCTGAAATAAAAATTTCCTCCCAAGCTTTGGATGGGACTATTTTTGATGTAAAAAGTACAGAATTTAGCTATAGAAACTTATTTTTGCCTTTATTGGGAAAACACCAAATCCAAAATTGTGTCACGATTTTGGCAGCCTGTGAAGTTTTGAAAAAATATGGTCTTTTTTTAGACCAGAGTCATATTCACCAAGGCATAGCAAAAACATTTTGGGCGGGAAGAATGGAAATTTGCAAAAAAGCACCTTTGGTTGTCCTTGATGGTGCCCATAATACAGATGGGATTCGTCGCTTGGCGGAAAATGTAAAAATCTATTTTGAAAATAAAAAAATTACCCTGATTCTAGGGGTTTTAGGAGATAAAGAATATGAAAAAATGGCAGAGTTAATATTACCCTTTGCCTATCAGGTTGTCTTAACGGAACCTCATAGTGAGCGAAAATTAGACGCCGAGAAATTAGCTCAAGTTGTACTTCGTAAAGATCTACCATTCTATATTGAACCAGAAATTGAAAATGCCTATCAAAAAGCATTGAAAATAACCGATGAAAACGAAGTGATTCTCTGTTGTGGTTCTCTTTATATGATTGGTACTTTACGTTCCTATATATTGTCCATTGAATAAGGAGGTTATATTATGTTCAATTTCAAAGATGAGCTTTCAAGATATCAGCCTATCCTAGAGTTGGATCAGATCGAGGATGCGTTGCAGCCTAATCAATTAAAAGATCTGGTTGATATTTTGGAACATATTGCAAAAGATAAAAAAATCGGTGCTTCCCAGGAATAAATAAAGGAGCGATGAAAATGAGATGCCCGAATTGCGGATATGATTTTTCCGAAGGCTATCTTTGCCCAAAATGTGGGATTGATACCTTTGTTTTTCTTAGAACAAGAAATCTTTCTGTTTCTTTATATAACGAAGCATTAGAAATGGCAAAAGAAATGGATCTTTCAGGAGCAGCAGAAAAACTGGAACAAAGCATTCTTTTTGATAAAAATAATATTCAGGCTCAAAACCTTTTGGGGCTGATTTATTGTGAAACCGGCAGAATTGCCGAAGCTTTAAAACATTGGATTATCAGCACTTCTATCATGAAAGAGAATAATCCTGCTGCTGGTTATATGGACTTTTTGCAAAAAAACGGTCGTGAGATGGAAAAATATAACGATGCCGTTGTCATGTATAATCAGGCACTGTTATACCTGAATCATGGCAGTGATGATATGGCGATTATTCAGTTAAAAAAAGCCATCGACAGTAACCCTGATTTTATTGATGCTTATAACTTGCTTACCCTGTGCTGTATTGATGAGAACAATTATAAACGGGCTCAGCATTTTATCGACATTGTGTTGAAAAAGGATAAGAAGAACCCAAAAGCTTTAAAATACGCAAAAATAATTGGCGGAGGTACAACAAGCGGAATTCGAAAAAAGGCTCGTGCTACGGAAAACAAAGAAGAACCTGTGGCAAAAACAGTCCCTTTGAAAAAAACAGACAGCGCCCCACCAATTCCCAGATATAAACGAAAGGAAAAGAAAATAGGGGTTTTGGAAAAAAGAGATATTATTTCGTTCCTACTTGGCATCCTTTCTACGGCAATTGTGATTTTGGTTTTAATTATGCCCGCTATCAACGAAGTAAAAGATAAGTCAATTGTAGACCTTCAAACAAAAGTGGACAACTACGCCGGGGAAACCCAAATGACACCCGAGGAAGTTTTGGCTATGAGAACGGAATTGGAAACATTGCAGGAAGAAAATAAACGTTTGCGCAGCGAAGAAACAAAGCAGGCTAATCTGGAGTTACTTCAAACAGCCGTATCTCAAATGACGGATGGTGATTTCGAAAGTTGTGTTGCCACACTGGATCGAATTGATACCATGGGCTTTAGCGATGAAGATATTGCAAAATATAATTCAATAAAAGCAACAGCCTATCCCAAAGCTGCAGATAGCCTTTATACAAAAGGCAAAAGTGATTTTTTAAGCAATAAATTTCCAGAAGCAAAAACCAACTTGGAAAGTGCCTTAAAATATGCATCCGGTGATAATTTTATTGATGATGCTTATTTCTATTTGGGTAAAATTGCAGAAAACGATGGGGATAAAGAACAAGCTAAAACCTATTATCAAAAAGTCATTACTGAATATCCTGACTCAAATCAACTTGCAAACGCAGAAAATGCATTAAACCAACTTGCTGAATAAAAATAAAGCACCTCAGATTTATTCTGTGGTGCTTTTTATTACTATAAACCCTGTTTTTTCTTTAAGTAATTCTTTACTAAAATAAAAAGAATTACAACCAAAGCAATACTACCCGACAACTGCCACTGATAAGCTTTCAAAAACTGTTTACAGATATCCCAATGGCTGCCTAAAAAATATCCTGCGCTAATTAATGCTGTATTCCAAATAAAAACGCCAACTGTCGTATAAATGAGAAACGGTACAATTGGCATTTTCGCTAACCCTGCGGGAAAAGAAATATATGTACGGGCGATGGGAAAAAGTCTGGCAAAAAAAACGGATTCTTTACCATATTTCTCAAAAATACTTTGTGCTTTTCCAACCCCTAGGGCAACACTTGCAAATCGTTCTGCAAGCTTTTCAAACATATTTCCTCCGATTCTACCCACCAAATAACAAGCAGTGGTTCCAATCATGCCGCCTAGCGTTGCAATAAATATGGCATAAAACAAGCTATAATGATTAATCGCAATCATATAACCAATAAAAGGCAGCAGAATTTCACTGGAAACAGGAAAACACCCATATTCTAAAGCAGTAGCAACAAAAATCCCTCCCGCTCCTAATTCAATAACCAATTGTTTTATGGCCTCCAATAAATTCATTTCTCACCCTCCTCCCCTTTTAGGATATGAAGAGATAATGAAAAATAAGACAATGTAATGTATTGTCTACTAAAATGTTTCTATAAGATTAGATTTTACGCAAAAGCTGGATAGATACTTCTTAAAGAGCATCACATCATCCTAAACGACAAAAAAGCCCGACTGACAGAAATTTTATTTTTAAATTCCTGTAACTCGGGCTTCTACCATTTACAAAACTTTTATTATATTCGAAAACAAAACTTAATTCTCGTATTCTCTTCCCCATATCCCCTTTGTGTTAGATAAGTCGTGCAAACTAAACATATATTTTTCAATCATTTTAACGGGATAATAAGCACGTTTTGCCTTCCGCATTCCTTCAATCCCCATATCCTCTTCACGATTGATAAGCTCCACATCCATGCACTCATTTTTTACATACTGCTGGTTAATCATGGGGTAGATCCCTCCATAGGAAGCCTCAGCCTTTTCAATATGCACCAGCTTCATATGGGGCTGTAATCTTTCCCCCACAGTAAAAGCAACCAATTTACCATCAATAAAAATAGAACCCCCATCCAATGCTAATTCCTTCATATGGTTCAAAGCCAAAAGCACAGATTTTCTTTCTTCCTTTAATTCTGCACTTTCTTCTTCCTTTTCCTCTTGCCATTGGTCATAAAGAGCCATACAGTGTTGAATCATAGAGGAATCCAGCTTCTTATATTCATAATCAGGATAGAGGGAAAGGAATTTATTGATATGATTTCTCTTTGCATGAAGTTTTTTGCCCTTCAGCGTTTCCAATTTTTCACGTTCATAAACATAATCCCAAGCAATATCCGTAGGTTGCACAAATAACTCAGGACAAGCTTTTTTCATCATTTCACAAAAAGGTGCGGATACAGAGCGGAAGGTTGGCTCAACACCGCATTTTTTCATATAATCTATGGCATCATAAACAGCCTTGCGATAATTTATCTCAACCCCAAATTTGGGAACGGGAGCCCAAAAATAAACAGGAACTCTTTTGAAATCTAATTTAATATAAAGCACATTATCTTTTTCAGCGTATTCCATTTTTCTGTCAGTACCCCAAATAAACATATTCGCAAAAGAAAGGTCTGAACATTCTGCCCCCCAAGGTTTTGTGTAACTTTCAATCAAAGCCTTTTTCTCTATGGTAATTGGTTTAAATACAAAAGAATTTGTCATTTTTATTTCTTTTGTTTCTTTTTTTTCTTCCGTTTCAATTTTATTCATACACTGCGTCTCTGGCATACAATTGCCTCCAATTTTAATATTCATCAATAATATAACATTTACATTTGGGTAATACTTGGTTAATAAAATCATATCCATCTCGGCGATAAATTGTGACAAACTGACTGAAATCTTCCAGGGAAGCATAGCCCATTATCACACTCAGGAAATGCCCGGCGTCTATTTTTATAGCCGGCTTTTCCGCTACTTTTCTTCCATCAAAGGAAAAAATACCGTTGTTTTCCGATACGATAGGATCATAAATTTCAACATAAAATGGACAAGATATTTCCATTTTTTTTAGAATTTGACTGATATTGCAAACACCGGCAACACCCTTTGGACAAAGTTTTTTCTGTCCAAATTGCTGGGGAATTTCTACATCCGGTGGTAGTTTAACAGAAATCTCTCTACCCTTTGCAGCTAAAAATATTTTTTCAATTAAAGCATTATAATATCCGTCATTCGCTACGGCTTCGGGACAAATTAAATGATTTTCCATAGGGTAAAAAAAAGCATATCCTTGCATTTTCCCATCTGTTAAAGTAATACACTTTCCTCCATCCGAGGCATAATCATCACATTTACGTAAAAACTCTTCTTTTGTTCGTCTTACAGCACCACTATACTTTTTGCCTATATTTTTTTCATATACAGGATATAGTTCCTTCCATTGTGTTTTTTCGACAAAAACACAATTTCCCTTGTTCTCATCTTTCCGCTGTCCCATAAAATATAAAGCGTCCGCCACAGGATAATGCCCGTAAGGGAAATAGCTCTCCAATATGGCAGGTGTATGTACCGCAAGCAGTACGCCTTTATCCCGCATAAGATTCATGGCATAGGTGAAAATTTTACCCATGTACCCCTTCTTTCGGTGGTCAGGATGAGTGGATACACCACAAAGCATAACACCGTTTAAATCCTTTCCACGAACCCGTATTGTATATGGAACCCCTTGCATAGCACTCAGAATTTCTCCATTCTTCTCCAAACAAACAGAATAATCAGGAAAAAATCTATTTTGAAAAAGCCAGTTACAAAAATCATCGCTATCCCCGAAGCAAACCTTCCAAAGATGATAAAAACTTTTCTCATCTTTCTTATTTGCCACTCGTACCAATTCGTTGTTCTCCATAATTGCTCACTCAATTCCACATAAATTACCTTCTCATACTATTTTACTAGACAAAGCACAAAAAATCAACCGATAATAATTATCAATAAATAATTTTTTCGATTATTTTTTTGTACACTTTCACAAAATTTTCTTCTTTACAATAAGAACCTATTTCTTTTATCGGAATCCAAGCTACGTCTGAATTCTCATCTTCTTTTACGGTCAGCTTCACTTTTTCATTTGCAAGAAAGACAAAAGTAGCGTTAATATGCAAATGATTTGGAACAAATACCTCTTTTTTATAATGGCCTGCAACCAAAAGAATATCCAGCGAGAGTATCTCTTTAGATATGGGAGTTGCATCCACAACGCCCGTTTCTTCCTGCAATTCTTTTCTGGCAACATATAAAAGATTTGATTCTCCATCGGCATGACCACCTACACAAGCCCATGTATCAAAAATATTATGTTTTATCATCAAAACCTTATTTTTCTTTTCATTTAAAACCATTGCTGTTGCCGTTGCATGAACAAATTGGGAGGAACGAAACAAAACTTTTTCCTTGGTTTGTTCCAACAAATCTAAAATCGCCTGTTTTTCTTTTTCCTCTTCCTTATTATACGGCTGATATTTTTTAATTAACTGAAACATGTTCATATAATTCATCCCTCCAATATGCGACAGCCTTCTTTCCAAATCTTTTTAAAAGCCGATGGCAACGCATATTCCTGCTCTATCGTTTCCTTTTCCAGCCAAAGAAATGTTTTATTTTCGTTTTCTTTTACATCTACAAAATAACAATTCATATGCCATTCTATATGGGTAAAAATATGCTTCTGAGGTTTCATCTCTTGTATTTCACCACTTATAATTCCCCATTCTCTAAGAGCAGCAGGCAAAGCCAAATCCAGATTACAATTGGGTAATTGCCACAGACCGGAAAGAAGGCCTTTTTTTTCACGCTTACCCATAGCAATTTTCCCTTTCTCCCATAAAAAGAAAACAGAAAGGTACTCTTTTTTCCGTTGCTTCTTCGGACTTTTTACAGGAAACATCAATACCGTATTTTTCCTGTAAGCCTGACAATATTCCCTTATAGGGCAAACCTGACATTTGGGCATACCGTTTGGTAAACAAACTGTGGCTCCAAGCTCCATTAATGCTTGAGTAAAGGTTCCTTCCTCCCCCCGAGGCATCATTTGCTGAATTTCATCCTCCCAAGCCCTTTTTGTAGAACCCAAAGTAATATCTCTGGAGTCCGCCGTCAATCGTGACATCACCCGCAACACATTGCCATCCACAGCTGCATACGGTAAGGAAAAAGCTATGGAGGCAATGGCTCCGGCTGTATATGGACCGATTCCCTTCAAATTTCGCAGAGCATGATAATCCGCCGGTAAATTCCCATTATAAACCTCAACTACTGTTTTTGCCGCTTCTTGCAAATTTCTCACTCTGCTATAATATCCCAGTCCTTCCCATAGCTTTAGAAGGGTTTCTTCCTCAGCATTAGCCAAGGCTTCTATGGTAGGACAAACTTGAATAAAGCGCTCAAAATAGGGTTTTACTGCTTCAACACGGGTTTGCTGTAACATTATTTCCGATAACCAAATATAATAAGGGTCTTTTGTCCTACGCCAAGGTAAGTCTCTGGCATTTTTCTTGTACCATTGTATCAATTTATTCGAAATCAAATACTCGTCCATAAGAACTCCTTTACAAAAAACAAAGAAAATTTCTGAAATAATAAAAACGCTTTCTTAGGTAATCCTTGAAAAAGCATCTGTCTACCATATCTTATACCAAACAGCTCCAGATTAACAAGAATTCACAGTTGCCCAACTGTAGACACATATAATTGACAGAATTGAAATACAACTATAAACATTCATTCCTGTAAATATTATAAAAATCAATTTTCTTATTTCATTTTTCCGAATTAAATATGTTTTAGCATACATGATAAAGAAGTATTACGTCAATATATCCCATTAAAAGACTGATAAAGGCTGCATAAGAACATCTAGTTATCTTGCAGATTTTCATGCATTATGATATTATTACGGAAGAAATACCCATAATTTTCAGCTGATTTAACAACTAAACAAGGGGGAAACTGGTATGAATCAAGAACTTTGGAACCAAATTCATAATAAAGATCTATTAAAAGAAGTGAGTAACGGCAAAGAAGTAACATGGGTAAATGAAAATTTAGAAATTACCGAAAAAGCTCTATCAAAAATTAATCTTACCATGAAAGATATTGATGATGCAGAAGCACGCTTGGCTCGTTTTGCACCCTTTATTTTAAAGGTATTCCCTGAAACCGCCCCCGAAAACGGCTTAATTGAATCTCCTTTAACAGAAATCGAAAAAATGAAAACCAAATTAGAAAACGAATTCACAACGACAATACCGGGTAGACTCTTCCTGAAGCAAGACAGTCACCTGGCTATTTCCGGCTCAGTCAAAGCTAGAGGCGGTATTTATGAAGTATTAAAGCACGCTGAAGATTTGGCCATAGAGCACGGTATGATAAAAGAAACAGATGATTACAGCGTATTCGCCTCAGAAAAGTTTAAGGAATTTTTCAGTAAATTTAAAATTCAAGTCGGCTCCACAGGAAACCTTGGTATGAGCATTGGTATTATGAGCGCAGTGCTGGGATTTCATGTGATCGTTCACATGTCAGCGGATGCAAAGCAATGGAAAAAAGATTTACTCCGTAAACGTGGTGCAGAAGTCATCGAATATAATGATGATTACAGCAAGGCAGTTGAAGTTGGACGTAAAGATTCCGATGCTGACCCTACCAGCTATTTTGTAGATGACGAAAACTCCGTTACCCTGTTTTTAGGGTATGCCGTTGCGGCAAAACGATTGAAAGCACAATTTGAAGCACAAGGCATTGTAATTGACGGAGAACACCCTCTTTTTGTATATATTCCCTGCGGAGTTGGCGGCGCACCCGGCGGCGTAGCATTCGGTTTGAAACAATTTTTCGGCAACCATGTTCATGTATTTTTTTTGGAACCCACCCAGGCGCCTTGTATGCTGGTAGGTATGGCATCCGGTTTACAAAACAAAGTAAGTGTGCAAGATTTTGGTCTTTCCGGACAAACCCATGCAGATGGTCTTGCCGTAGGACGAGCTTCCGGCTTTGTTGGCGGTGTCATGACCCATTTGTTATCAGGCATCCTTACCTTAGAAGATTATCATATTTATGACCTAATGCGTGATATTGTGAACTCGGAAGATATCTTCTTGGAGCCTTCCGCTTGTGCATCCTTCTGGGGTCCAATTCAGTTAATGAAGGAATCGGCAACAAAAGCTTATATCGAAAACATGGGCTTAGCACAAAAAATGCCCAATGCAATCCACGTTCCTTGGGCAACCGGCGGCAATTTGGTTCCAAAGGAAATCAGAGAAGAATATATGCATACTCATTTAAAATAAGCAATGCTTTTTCAAACAACAAAAATAGCGGCGGATGCCGCTATTTCACTGTCGATAAAGTTAAAACCTTGAGGGTTTTACCCTTGACCCACTATAAACCGCATAAATATGCGGTTTATACAAAAATTTTTGGTCTTGCTTTTTACAAAAATCAAGCGGGTTTGGGCGGCGCCCAAGGTTTTTCGACACCCTAAAATAGCGGCAAATGCCGCTATTTTTTATTTTCTTTATTATTATTTACATTGCATGTATTTATTTTTTATTGAAAAGACCTGTAAAATCAAAGGTAGCAAAATAGTCCTCAGGAGTTTCCCCACGACGCAACAAAGCAACCTCTCCACTTTCCTTTAAAAGAAGTTCGGCGGAACGTAATTTACCATTATAGTTATAACCCATGGAATGACCGTGAGCCCCGGTATCATGGAAATAAATAATATCACCTATTTCAATTTCCGGAAGCATACGATCTATGGCAAATTTATCGTTATTTTCGCAAAGACCCCCAGCCACGTCATATTTATGGTCACGGGGCTTGTCCTCTTTTCCCAATACGGTAATATGGTGATATGCGCCATACATGGCAGGTCGCATTAAATTTGCAGCACATGCATCCAAGCCTACATATTCCTTATAAATATGTTTTTCATGAATGGCTGTTGCCAGAAGACTTCCATAAGGAGCAAGCATAAACCGTCCCATTTCTGTGAAAATTGCTACATCTTCCATACCCTCCGGCACAAAAACTTCCTCATAAACCTTTCTTACCCCATCGCCGATGGCCATAATATCGCAAGCTGTATCTTCCGGATAGTAGGGAACCCCAACACCTCCGGAAAGGTTAATAAAAGCAATATGAATATCCAATTCTTTTTTCAGTTCTACCGCCAATTCAAATAAAATTTTAGCCAACATAGGATAATAGGTATTGGAGCTTGTACTGCTGGCTAAAAAAGAATGAATGCCAAAATGTTTTGCACCCTTCTCTTTCAGAATACGGAATGCTTCTTTCATCTGTTGTTTGGTCATACCATATTTTGCATCCCCAGGGTTATCCATGATTCCGTTGGCAACTTGAAAAAGCCCGCCGGGATTGTATCTGCAACAAACCGTTTCGGGAATTTTTGCTAACTTCTCAAAATAAGCAATATGAGTAAAATCATCAAAGTTAATGGTTGCCCCAAGCTCATTTGCCAAAATAAAATCTTCCGCAGGGGTCATATTAGAAGAAAACATAATTTCTTCCCCCCTAAAACCCACGGCCTCAGCCAACTTAAGCTCTGTAAATGAGGAACAATCCGCACCACAGCCCTCTTCTTTTAAAATTTGTAAAATACCAGGTGTGGGGGTTGCTTTTACCGCAAAATATTCTTTAAACCCCTTATTCCAAGAAAAAGCTCGATTTACCTTTCGGGCATTTTCTCGAATTCCTTTTTCATCGTAAAGATGAAAAGGCGTGGGGTATTGTTCAATTATTTTTTTTGCCTGATCCAAAGTAACAAAAGGTGTTTTCATTTGTAATTTAACTCCTTCTATGATAAAATTTGCTTTCAATTATAACAAACTATTCAAACCTTTGCAATGATACAATAATAAAAACCCAAGGATTTCTGGGTATCTCAGAACAAAACGGTTCCTCTTATTACAAAAGAGGTGTATAATATGAACGTGTTAATCCAATTGACAAGCATTAAAAACATACTAATGTTTCAAAGTTTTTCCAAGGAAGTTATGAAAAATCGCCATTACTTCCCAAAATCAATCCTTTTTTGAGAGGTTTTTTATGAGAGATTATTTGCGGCAATTAAAAAAAATAAGACTATCTCCCGATATTATTTTATTTGACCTATTTAAAACAATTTTAGTGTTCCTTATTTCAACCGCATTTGCATTGTGTGTTGTTGAAATGAAAGTAATTAGCAATAATATTTTTGGGGTATACATGCTTGGTGTGGCTGTTACCTCAGTCATAACCAGCGGTTATACTTGGGGAATACTCGCCTCCTTAGGGGGCGTTGTAGCCGTGAATTTTTTCTTTACCTTCCCTTATTTTGCCATAAACTTTTCTATGTCGGGCTATCCCATTACTTTTGCACTCCTTCTTTTTATGTCTGTTTTAACAAGTGCATTAACCACGAGGGTAAAAAAAGCCGCTCTCCTTTCCGCCATGCGAGAAAGCAGAGCCGAAAACTTGACAAAGATGAGCAATGCCTTGTTGTCAGCCAACACCCTTCATAAAATAATGGAAACCACCCTTGAATTTTTTGCACATTCCAACCAATGCAGTGTTGTTGCCTATTTGGGCAACCCCACCGCTCCGGAAATAAAACTGTTTAACACTTTAGAAAATCAGGACGAACTCATTTTTAACAGCCCTTTGGAATTACAAATAGCCCTTGACGCCTACACCAAAAATGAAATTTGCGGTGTAGTTTTGGAATCTAAAGTTCAAAATTGCAAAGGTACCTATATCCCCATTTCCGCAGACAATAAGGTTTATGGGGTCATTGGTCTCCTTTTCGAAAATCCTGACTTCATTTTGTTGGATGCATTCAAATTTTCAGATATTATGATCTTCCAAACCATCTTGGCTTTAGAAAGGCAGTCTGTTGAGGAAAAGGCGCAGCAAATTCTTTTAGAAAAAGAAAAAGAAAAAATGCGCAGCAATCTTTTGCGTGCTGTCTCCCATGATTTGCGTACACCACTAACCTGTATCTTGGGTGCCAGTACAACTTTACAGGAAAACAAAGACAAGGTAAACGAGGAAATATTTGATCGGTTGCTTAGTGACATTCATCACGATGCCCAATGGCTTATTCACATGGTGGAAAATCTGCTCTCTATTACAAAAATCAGCAGTGACGATGCAAAAGTGAAAAAACAGGATGAAATTGTTGAGGAAGTTGTTTCTGAATCTGTTTCCAGAATTCATAAAAGGTTTCCCAACGCTGCCATACACGTTTCCGTTCCTAACGAAGTATTAATTGTGCCAATGGATGCAACATTAATTGAACAAGTCTTAATTAACTTGATGGAAAATGCTATCCGACACTCAGAAACATCCCTTCCCATATGGCTCAAGGTTGCCCAAGAAGATGACGAAGCTTCTTTTACTGTTACGGACTATGGCAAAGGCATTGATCCTATTCGACTATCAACGATTTTTGACGGAAAAAGCACTTCCGTATCGGCAGATTCCAGCCGAGGTCTAGGAATCGGACTATCCATTTGTAAAACAATTATTCTTGCCCATAATGGGAAAATAACTGCAACAAATCATGTTTGTGGGGGGGCAAGCTTCACTTTTGTATTGCCAATGAAAGGAGACTTTGAATATGACGGTGAAAGCAAAAATATTAATTGTAGAGGATGAAGAACCCATCCGCAATTTTATAGAGACAACTTTAAAAGCCAACGAATATGGTGTTATTTGTGCTAAAAACGGGCAAGAAGCCTTATCTATGATTCCATCCCATTGCCCTGATTTAGTCCTATTGGACTTGGGCTTGCCTGATATAGACGGCATTTCCATTTTGAAGCAGCTTAGAACATGGACCTCAACGCCTGTTATTGTTGTATCCGCCCGGGATGATGAAACGGATAAAGTGGAAGCCCTTGATATCGGTGCAGATGATTACATCGTAAAACCTTTTGGAACGTCTGAGCTTATGGCGCGCATCCGTACCGCAATTCGTCACAGCACCAGCATTCATTCAGGAACAACAGAGAATCTTTTTAATGTAAAAGGGCTTAAAATTGATTTTCAAAAAAGACTGGTAACCATAGATGGGAATGAAGTTCATTTGACACAAATAGAATACAAAATTGTTTCGTTATTGGCCAGAAGTGCCGGTCGTGTTTTAACATATGATAATATCATTACAGAGCTATGGGGACCCTATGCCCTAAAAGATAATCAGATTTTGCGGGTAAATATGGCAAATATCAGAAGGAAGCTGGAAAAAAACCCGGCGGCCCCAGAATATATTTTCACAGAGGTGGGTATCGGTTATCGTATGGCTGAGGAATAAAGGTTATATCGTAAATTTGCCAAGGATACAATGTTTAAAAATGTTGTGTCCTATTTTTATCATTAAAAACTTTTCTCTTTTTGTTCTTGTAAAAGTAAAACTAATTCTTTTTGAACTGTTTTTTCGCAAAAAAAATCCCCTTTCGGGGTAAAGAAGCTGTATTATGTACGGGGAATTCTCCCCGTTTAGTGCATTTTCATCTCAAAGCTTTCAATCATTTTTTCATAGCATTCTTGGCATAAATCAAAAGAATCCTGGCGGCCATCCTGGTTTGATAAATATCCCCAAGATTTCTCTGCGTGGAAATATTCCTCCCAAAGCCCTTCTCTCACTAGGGGTATCTCTTTGCCACAGCAATTACAAATCACTTTTGTTACCACTTGGCTTTCCTGTACATTTTTCTCGTATTCCCTCATTCTTCCACCCCCGCTTTTAATTTCTTTTTCGACCTACAACTGCATTTTAACACAAGAGTTTTCATTTTTCTATATGAAACTGTTTCTAATCATGGTATCATATAGAAAGCAAAAAAACCTAAGGTTAAAAATGCTTTGCATTGTTCCATAGGGGTATGGGGAAAGCAGGTTTTCATATGAAACAGCTACAAACAGCTTTACGCCATTGTAATATCTGTCCCAGAAATTGCAATGTCAACCGCATAAATGGTCAAACAGGTTTCTGTCATGCATCCTTACACCCAAAAGTTGCTTTGGTTAGTGCTCATTTTTGGGAAGAACCTCCTATCAGCGGTACAAAAGGCTCAGGAACAATTTTCTTTTCCCACTGCAATCTACGATGTGTTTTTTGTCAAAATCATAAAATTAGTGAAGAAGGGTTCGGAACAGAAATTTCAATAGAACGTTTGGCTGAGATTTTTCTTGAGCAACAGGAAAAGGGACTGCATAATATTAATTTGGTTTCGCCAACTCACTATATTCCTCAAATTTCCATAGCTTTACGCCTTGCAAAAAAGAGCGGGCTTCAAATCCCCGTTATTTATAATTCCAATGGGTATGAATCCATAGAGGGGCTTCGGCAATTGGAGGGACTTGTTGATATTTACCTTCCTGATTTTAAATATTGGGATAAAACCATAGCAAAAGAATACTCCGCCGCTCCAAATTATCCCGCAATTGCGGCTCAAGCCATATTGGAAATGAAAAGACAGGTGCCACAAGATATTTTTGATGAAAACGCAATCATGACAAATGGCCTAATCTTGCGCCATCTTGTGCTTCCCTCTCACTATCAAGACAGCTATCATATTTTGGATTGGATAAAAGAATCTTTGGGTGTGGATACCTATGTCTCCCTCCTTAGCCAGTATACGCCCATGCATCGTGCAAATACAATAAAAACCCTATCCCGTAGGCTAACAACCTTTGAATACCAAAAGGTTACGGAATATTTTTTAAATATTGGACTAAAAAATGGCTTTATGCAAAAAAGAAACTCTGCTACTTCCGAATACACCCCTATGTTTAATCTAGAGGGCGTAGAATAAAGAACGCTTTGATAAAAGAAAGGAGAATACTCATGGTAAGAAAAGAAAAAGTTGTAACAGTAGAAGGTTTAAGAGATGGAAAAGGTACAATAGAAATTCATCATTTCATGGAAAAAGAAGAATTAATGGGTCATGGGTCCATGTATGCTCGTGTTATCGTGAAACCTCACAGCAGTATCGGCTGGCATCAGCATGTTGGAAATACGGAGCCCTATGCAATTATCAAAGGAGAAGGAACTTTTATTGACAACGATGGCTCCAAAACAACGGTTCACCCTGGAGACGTTTGTCTTATTGAAGTAGGTCAGTGGCACTCCATTGAAAATAATACCGATGAAGAAATGGAAATGATCGCTTTAATTATCAACGAAGAAGCAAAATAAATTTCCTATGCTTTCAATGAAACGATTCAACACAATTTCAATTTAGCTTGCTATTGAAAAAAACGAACTTTATTCCAGCTTCAAAAATAGACTTTCGTTTTACGTTTGTAACCGTAACATAAAAATACTAATACAAATGTGGTGATAAATTGAAAAACGAGAAATCTAAACTTTTATTAAATACCTTTGATGGTAGTTTAAAAAAAATAAAGCTTAAGCCGAAATGCGAAAATAGCAGGGTTGAACTAGGCATAAAATATTTTGCTAAAGAGGATATTCCCACCAATGCAACCATTGTTTTTGAACAAGTCATAGCCATTGACTTTGAAGTGAATTGCTTTGATAATTTCATTGGTGCAGAGTTATTTGGACTTTATGAAATTTTTGATCCC
>NZ_DAOUQB010000071.1 GCF_030625865.1 Anaerotignum sp.
AAAACCACGCGTTAGACGCGTGGTTCAAAAAAGCCTACGGCGATGAGGCGAAAAAGGAACTCCCTTCGTTATAATAAAATTTGTAGTCCGCCAACTGCAAAGAATAAAATAACGAAGGGAGTTTTAATATGGGTCTTAACGACATAAATAGTTTATCCCATTCAAAGTGGAATTGCAAATATTACATAGTATTTGCACCTAAATATAGGAGAAAAATATTCTATTATGAAAAAAGAGAAGCAATAGGAAAGATTTTGAGAACGCTATGTGAGTGGAAAGGGGTGAAGATTATAAAGGTGGCTAAGTGCCCCGCGCCTTCTCGCATTTTTGCGGTAGGTTTCCAAACACTCGCCTCAGAACTGCTTTAGCAGCAGCCAGAGAAAAAGAAACGGTTGGCAAATCGTTCAATGCATTATGTTAAGCTCTAGTGGAATGATACTAACAAAATTTAATCTTGAATTGAAAATTCGCTGAAAATTGAAACAAATAAATTATCTTAAATAATGTATATAATAACATAAAAAGTTAAATTTATTTTGGAAAAAAAGTGATTAATTAATTTAAGAGAAAAGAAAAAAATATAAGCATTATGCTTGAAAAAATAATAGAAAATTTGCATTTAAATGAAGAAAAGACTCGTTATTATCAGAAAAATATGGCAATACGACAATTTTCGCTAAAATTTTTGTGTAATTTTATGGAATTTACACTTGATTTTGATGATTCATGGTAACTAAATAAGAGGTAAAGATTGACTCCAAATTTGCCTGATTTGTTCCTTGAATGAAATGAATCCATGTGCTATAATAAAAAATGTTAAGCGGGATAGCTGAAACTGATTGTTTTTGGTTAGGCTGTTTTGTAAAATTGTTGGTTTTATGGAAGATAATTTGTGGTTTTTTCCATAATATCCGTCTTTTTTAGCCGCTCAGGTGATATAATTATGTTAATCTAAAAAAGGATGTGAATCCAATGCACAAGGCAATTGGTTCCAAAAAAGATTTTAGCAACTTAAGTGAAGATGAGTTGTTAGCAGAGTACAATGAATGTGTGCGGGATATCATTGATAACGAAATGGTGAAAAAAATGGACTCTTGTGTGCAGCATTGCAATACAAGCAGACTGCAGCATAGTATCAACGTATCATATTACAGTTTTTTAGTTTGCTATCGCATGGGCTGGGATTATCGTTCTGCGGCTAGAGCAGGGCTTCTTCATGATTTATTTTTCTATGACTGGAGAACAAAAAAGGGGTTGCGTACCCATCATGCATCTTGGCATCCTAGGGTTGCTTTAGATAATGCTAGCAAAATTACAGAGCTGAATAAAGTTGAGAGAGACGCCATTCGTAAGCATATGTGGCCATGTACATTGATTCCCCCCAGATATATCGAATCATATGTGGTTACCTTTGTAGATAAGATTAGTGCTGTTTGCGAAGTTGCGGAGCGTAAATATAAAGGTTTCCGTGTTAGAAAAGTTGCTGTATCTTAAAGGAATTAAGAAAAAGCTTAAAGTAAATGATGACTTATTTAACGGTGATACCCACAGAGTTTGTGGCTATCACCGTTTTTTATGGCTGAATTTTTATAGAAATATTATTAAGGTGCAACTACGTGTTATAGAAAAGATAAGGTGAACAATAAATAATTCGTGCACTTTTATACAGCAGTACCTTGTGTTTAGAGGTAAAGTGATCCGATCCCAGAAAGATATGAACAATTTTAAAATCAAGAAAAATAAAAAAGACGAGAATTTTCTATGTTCTCGTCTTTTTTATTTTTCTGACTTTTATGACTTAGATAGGATATGAGCAAAATTAAAGATAAGTTCATCCAAGCACTTCTCTATGGTGGAGTTGTTTTCGCAGATTCCCTCTGCTGCGGCCATATAAAGAGGGAATCGTTCTTGATATAAATGAAGGGTTGCTTCGGCGTTGGGAGTCAAAGGCCTGCCATTTCCGCTTTCTAACAAAGGCACATCCCTTTTTATCCAAATGACACGGCCGTTTTGTTTTAAAGCATTAATATTTCCCTCATTTTTGATTACCCCTCCACCTGTTGAGATTACCAGACCGTTTTGTTGGGAATACTTGTGAACCATGGCTTTTTCTATGTTGCGAAAGGAGGTTTCTCCCATTTTAAAAAAGTAATCTTCAATAGGCATTTTGATCTCTTTTACAATTTCCGCATCAATATCAATAAAGGTTTTTCCAAGTCGTTCTGCAGCCAGATTGCCTAACGTGGTTTTACCGCATCCGCTCATACCAATAAGGACAAGGTTGCTACGATCCTCTAAAAGAGCAGAATACAACTTTTCATTTGCAGAAGCATCCAGTTTTTTGCCTAAGAATATTTCTACTGCACATTTTGCTTGTCCGATGAGCATTTCTAGGCCACCCACGGCAGTGATTCCTTTTGAAATTCCGCCCAACACAAATTTAGTCCTTAAAGGATTATATACAACGTCTACTACTGCTTCTAACTTTTCAAAAGGGCTAAGGTCAACGGGGGTACTATCGGTTTTTGGGTGCATCCCCACAGGTGTGGTATTGATAATAATTTGGGCATCCTGATGCTTTTCATAGCAGGTTTCATAGGAAATGGTTTCAGGATTTTCCTTATAATATACAGTAAGCACTTCTTTGGCACCCATATCTTTTACTACGGAGATACAAGCTTTTGCAGCCCCACCTCTTCCCAGGAGCAATACTTTTTTCCCTTTTGGATCAATTTTGTGTTTTACCAGCATATAATGAAAGCCGTCATAATCTGTATTGTAGCCATATAGCTTATTATTTCTATTCACAATTGTATTGACTGCGCCGATTGCCTCTGCTTTTGGATCGATACAATCCAAATATGGAATGACCATTTCTTTGTAAGGAATGGTCACATTGATGGCGTTGAAATCCTTTTGTGACATGAAGGTATGGAAGGCTTCTTTGGAGAGAGGGATTAAATTGTATGTATAATCTGCAAGCTGTTCATGTATGATTTTGGAAAAGCTATGTCCAAGTTTTTCTCCGATTAATCCGTATTTCATGGAATGCACCTCAAATCTTTTGGTTTTCTCCTATGGTAATACAGTAAATGAAATTATGCAACGTTTTTACAATGTTTCTTTTATGTAAAACTGTGTGACGGTGTTTTTTTGCGTTTTTTTGGTTCCATAATAAGCTATTATATTGAAAAAAAGAAGGATTCTAAAAAAATAATTTTAGCGAAGAAAGCTATGGTTTGCATCAGTTTATTGCCATAGATATTTATAAAAAAAGTTAGATTATTACACCATAAATTACCATGGATTCGTAAACTATTCTTAATGGTAATGGAGGGAAAAATGTGATAATATAGAAAAAAACGGTATGGTTGGTAAATTAATAGGAGAAAACAATGAAAAAGTGGTTGAGAAAAATTGGTGCAACAATGTTATCGGCATTTTTATTGATGGGCAGTACGAATTTAGAAACGGTTTATGCTGCTGACTCTAAGGATTTTTGTGGCGTATGGATTTCAACGGTATATAGTGCGGATTATCCTTCTGTACAAAACAATATAGAGGGCCAAAAGACGGAGTTTACCCAAAAATTGGATAAGTTGAAAGCCCTTGGAGTAAATGCTGTAGTGGTTCAGGTCAGACCGAAAGGAGACGCATTCTATGAATCGGAATTAAATCCTTGGAGTGCCGTTTTAACTGGTGTACAGGGAAAGGATCCAGGATATGACCCAATGGAGTTTATGATTGAGGAGGCACACAAAAGGGGAATGGAATTCCATGCATGGATGAACCCTTATCGTATTACCACTTCGGGAACGGATTTGGCGGCACTTTCTTCCAATAATATGGCAAGACAGCACCCCGATTGGATCATTACCTACAATGGTGCAATGTATTACGATCCTGCGAATGAACAGGTTAAGGAATATATTCGTGATACTGTTGGTGAGGTTGTGAAAAATTATAACGTAGATGCGATTCACTTTGATGATTATTTTTATCCATCGAACTATCCTTTATCTGAGGGGGAAACCAGAGACGGCGAAGAGGCGGATGCTCGTAGGGAAAATGTAAATGATATGGTTCGTATGGTTAGTCAAGAAATAAAAAAAATCAACCCCAAGGTACAATTTGGTATCAGCCCTTTAGGGATATGGAAGAATAACAGTTCCGATCCGTCCGGTTCTCAAACAAACGGGGGCGAAGGCTATTATTCCGTATATGGTGATGCAAAAGATTGGGTGGAAAACGGCTGGGTGGACTATATTGTACCACAGTTATACTGGGAAATAGGATATAGCTATGCTGATTATGAAACCCTTGTGAAATGGTGGAGTGATTTGGTAAAAAATACCGATGTTACTCTTTATATTGGACAGGGAATTTACAAAGACGTGGTGGCAAAGGAAATTACGCAGCAGCTAAAGTTGAATGAGGGCTATCAAGTTGATGGAAGCATTTTCTTTAGTGCAAGAGATTTATTTGATGATCGCCAGGGGGCAGCAACAGCATTAAAGAAGTATTATAATGGCGCTGAAACACCTGAAACCAATGAACCTGAAACTCCTATTGTAATAGAAAAGAAGAAGGCATTTGCAACCCGTTCGGCGATTACCGTAAATGCTATGCCTGTTTCCTTTGAAGTGTATACGATTAATGACTATACCTACTTTAAGCTAAGGGACATTGCTTATTCCATCAATGGTACGCAGAAACAGTTTAATACCGTTTGGAACGAAGAAGATGCTTCGATCAATCTGTTAACTGGATCAAGCTATTCCGGAACAACGGGTAATAGCACTACAGCTGAGGATACATCCGCAATAACCTCTACGGCAAAACTCTATCTAGACGGAGAAAAACAGAGTGTAAGTGCGTTTACCATTAACGATTATACTTACTACAAATTAAGAGATATTGCAAAGATTTTAGATATTGGTGTTACCTGGGATGAAAAAACTTCCACCATAGGCATTGATACAACAAAAGGTTACGAATAAAGATTTCTTGAACGGTACTTACCTATTTTGGTGAGTACCGTTTTTTGATAGTTGCCTTCCTTTTATAAAGGAAAAAGCTTGAGAATAATTTAAAATGCGCTATTTGAAACAAAGAAAAAAATGTAAGGTATTTTACAAAAATAATTACAAAAAAAGGTTTATTTTATGAGATACGGTAAGACTGAAAATAGGAAGAAAAATGATGAAAAAACAGCATGAAAAGGAAAAAATTTTGTAAACTTATTTTTGTTAGCACTCTTTACAAGTGAGTGCTAACAATGTATAATAAGCCCATAATAAGAAAAAAATGAAAAGAAGTAGTGTATTCTTTGTTTATTAGGAAGGTGGAATGGTTATGAACTTGCAAAAATTTACCCAAAAATCATTGGAAGCCATTCAAAATGCCCAGTCTATGGCTGTGGAATATGGAAACCCACAAATAGATCAACAGCATTTGCTGGCCACGTTATTAACTCAGGAGGATGGCTTGATTCCTCAACTTTTGCAAAAAATGGGCGTAAATGTGAACGGTGTTTTTCAGGCTACGGAGAATGAAATTAAGAAATTACCAAGGGTTTCCGGAGGACAGACATATCTTAGCTCTGAACTGGAAAAAACCATGGTTGCAGCAGAAAAACTTGCAGAAAACATGAAAGATGAATATGTTTCGGTAGAGCATATTTTTATGGCAATGATTAATGCTCCAAATAGTGGGTTGAAGCCCATTTTCAAGGAATATAATGTTACCAAAGATAGCTTTATGAAGATGCTGGTTTCTGTTAGAGGCAATACCCGTGTTACCAGCGACGCTCCTGAGGCAACCTATGATGCCTTAAAAAAATACGG
>NZ_DAOUQB010000077.1 GCF_030625865.1 Anaerotignum sp.
GCTTCCCAAAATAGTCCATAATATTTGATAACTTGCAGGTAGCAAAGTTATGCGCCAATCGGGGTGTCGCCTGATTGGTTGACAGCTTGGTAAAAAGAGCTTGAACCGAGGAACCGTATGAGGGAAAGCTTCACGTACGGGACTGTGGGGAGGGCGCCGGGTAACCGGTGCCTTTACCCGGAAGCGGACCAGAGGAACGTATGCGCCCTATCCAATCTCAATGGCTGGTCCGCTGAGTTTAGCGTTGGGCTAGAAAATCACCAATCATATAATATTCCAAAAAATTCAAAAAACAGTTGCTATTTGCACCACATTTGGTACGCTTCATACATGGTTGCCAATTTCAGATTACAGATTGTTTTTTATAAATCGGACTCAGGGAAAGAGCCGGTACGAGATTGGCTAAAAAAACTCGACAAAGAAGATCGTAAAGTCATTGGAGAGGATATAAAAACTGTTCAATTCGGCTGGCCATTGGGAATGCCGCTTGTCCGTAAAATTGAGAAAGGCCTGTGGGAAGTTCGTATCCAGTTGGATAATCGAATCGCACGCATTCTATTCACCGCTCATGAAGGTATGATGATATTATTGCATGGTTTTATAAAAAAATCTCAGAAAACTCCAGCAAACGACTTGAAAGTCGCAAAACAGCGTATGGTAACTTTTGGAGGTCAGCATGAATAAACACATTGGAAGCAGTTTTGATGATTTCCTAGAAGAGGAAGGTTTATTAGCAGAAACAGAGGCAGTCGCTATTAAACGAATAATAGCCTATCAAGTTTCCCAGCTAATGCAATCTCAAAAATTGTCAAAAGTTGCCATGGCTCGGCAAATGAATACAAGTCGCTCTGCATTGGATAGACTTCTTGATCCAAAAAACACATCTATTACTCTTCAAACATTAGAACGTGCCGCCCATGCTATCGGCAAACGGTTACGCATTGAATTTGCGTAACAAATAGCCCAACAATTTTAGCTGACCCGCGAACAGCGCCGTCTTCACGTTCCGCAAACGCGCTGAGCCCTGTCGTTCGGGGGCTGGATCCAAAAAGTTGCAGGTGAATTTTAAGGCTACCAGAGATAACGAATTGGGTACTGTATAATAAGCGGGTCAGGGGTAAGAATTATTAGCGAATGCTCAATAGCCTGACATACAAGCATACGGTCAAAAGGATCTTTGTGAGGAGTAGGTAGTTTACATAGGTGCAGAGTGTCTTGTTCCGATAAATCTAAAGGGGTGACCAAGTGTCTTTTCCGCTCTTTGGGAATAAATTGATCAGGTGAGAGAGGAAGAGACAATTTGCCTAAGCGATATTTAACATTGATTTCCCAGGCAGAAACAGCACTTAGATAGACTTCATTTTTTGGGTCGGCAAAAGCGTCAACTGCATTGGAAGAAAGCTCATTACTTCCAATGGTCAACCAGAGAAAAGTGCAGGTATCGAGGAGAAGTTTCACGAGCCTTCGCCATTAAAAGCAGCAACAATATCATCCGGGAGAGGCTCAAAAAAAGCATCGCTAATTTGAAATTCAGGATATTCTTTGCCCGCCAGACCAATTGGACGTTTTTTATTTGGGAGTGCCGCAATCGGTTTTATTTCAGCAATAGGCACATTCCGTTTGCAGACTATTACGGTTTCTCCGTTGCTAACTTTTGCAAGGTAGCTTGAGAAATGAGTTTTTATTTCATTTATATTTAAGTTTATCATAATTTTATTGTAAGTCACAATGTTGGTCATGTCAACGACATATGTTAGCCCAAATAAAAAGAAACTGTTAATAATAAAGAAAATCCTTATGATTAAGGCATTAGAACTCGCAACATTATTTAAGTAACACCATAGGTGCTTGTCGCCGAACCAGGCGCTGGAGATGGGCTGGGCAAAGCCGTGCCGTTTTTGAAAGGCAGTATTTGACCGGTAGTTTTTACCTTTATCATAGTTTTTCGGTTATCGTTGCCCAGCCACTCAGCTTTACGTTCGCTATAAATTAAAGGGCAATAATCATTATGGATTTTTGGCTGACAGACGAAATAAAGGAACTGATGTTTCGACCGTGTTTGGACATTTCTGGCCACATTGGTAGACGTCTTGATAACCGACGACGCATGGATGAGTCCATCGACGAGCGTGCACTTACTGAAGATTTCGTTGATCATTTTGACTCACGTTCAAGTATCAGTTCGTGGAACGGCGTCATCAATCGCCTTCGGGAGTATCAAATTTTCCTGAATACATCTGTCAAGAAATGCACTCGCGAGCATCATATCGGTGCCGAAAAAAGATAAGCTACGCTGTAACATAGAAGGTGAGAAATTAATTTTAGTCCCTATTCGTAAGAGAAAATATACTTTAGAAGCATTACTGTCCCAGGTAAAGGAAGAACCAGCAGAAGAAATTTCATGGGGCAAACCTGAAGGGGGGGAAGTTTGGTAAGCTATACCCCAAATCGTGTTGATTTCATTTATCTCAACTTTGATCCTCAAGCAGGCCATGAACAGATGGAAAATCGGCCTGCTTGAGTTGTTAGTCACAGATCGTTTAATCAAAAAATGGGATTTATTTTTGTTTGTCCTGTCAGTAATACTCAACGTAAAAACCCATTTTATGTAACCATTCCAATTGGAATGAAGATTACAGGAAAAATAATGGCAGATCAACTACGTTCTTTAGATTATAGAGCAAGAAAAGCCTTTTTCATCAGCGAATGTTCAGAGGATTTACTACAAGAAGTGTTGATGCGAATAGAACCAATTATGTTTTAATTTTTTTAGGGTTTAATTCCCAGCAGCTTGCTGCGGGGCAGTTCATTTATCTTAGACGGGATAAGTGCGCTAATCAAGATGACACCCAAGCTCATTTACTTCGATCTCAAAAAGGGAATTCTTATCATTTAAATAATAGTTATATCGTAAGGAGGTAATAACAATGAAAAAAAGAAGTATGACAAAATTGATTTTGGCTGTATGCAGTGTTTTTTTGGCTGCAGGTATGCTTTGCACCTTAGCACTGGCTGAAGAAGATGAAATAAATATATGGGTTGAACCTTATATGATTAGTTTGAATGCTAATGATGAACGCAAAGCAGATAATGAAATTGTGGTGACTTTAGGTTGTAATTTAAACGGAATGAGGATAACTGATGAAGATATAAAATTTATGATTAGCGATGATGATGTTGCTGTGGCAGTAAGTGCTCGTGTGACACGAACGGGTTTAGTCCAGGTATATTTTGACTGGGCAGAAATCCAGGAATATGCAATAAATAACAATCTTAAGGAGGAAGTTGTTGTAACTGTCAGCGGTTCTTATACATATGAGCCAATTGGTGGTGGAGACCCATATGGTACTTTAACGTTTACAGGAGATGGCGTTGTCTTTTTCAGATAAAAGACAGGATTGACCTGATTTTTTTATTTTCAACTGAGCCGAAAACCGCCATATTCATCTAAATCCATTGTGTGAAAACATTTAAAGAGAAGATGAATAAAGATAAAAAGGTGAAAAACCAATTTGAAAAAATTAATTCGCAATTCAAGCTTTGACACCAATTTATTGCTGCGAACGGGAACCACAACAATTTCAAAAACAAATCCATGCACTTCATGCTTTTCAGACGTCTTTTTCAACAAAACAACCCATCATTGTTCCTGTAAAGACATTATTATCTCAATTGGTGTAAAAGAAGGGAGCTTCCCAGGCTGTGTGCGGACTTGCGGGACGTGTTTAGTCGTTAGGAAATGAATATTTCCCCTTGACTAAATATCGGATATCAATTATATGGCTTTTTAGGAAATAAATGGGATTCAGAAATTATGGGAATACAGGAAAGGAAAGAACGGGAGAAAGGAAGAAGGCGGCAGCAGATAATGATAGCCGCAAAAAGGGTGTTTTCTCTAAAGGGCTTTAACAAGGCTACAATGGAAGATATTGCCAATGAAGCTGAGTTAAGTCCAGGCACCCTTTATCTTTATTTTAAAAACAAAGATGAGCTATGTGCTTCCCTTTCTCTCAGGATACTACAATATCTGAATATTAAATTAAAACATGTAAGCAGTGAAAAGGATTTAGAGCCGGAACAGAAAATAAAAGCATTAAAAGAAGCCATGTATGACGTTTATGAATTTGATCCTTTAATACTTATCAACATGTTTCATCTACAATCAGGCGAAAGCCTTAAAAATTTATCCCCTCAGCTAGTTTCAGACATAAAAGAATTGTCAAATAATTCAATCAAGGAAATGGCTGATATATTTGAAGAGGGAATAA
>NZ_DAOUQB010000013.1 GCF_030625865.1 Anaerotignum sp.
AGGTTTTGTTCTAGGGCACATCAATGTTGCCATGATGTTACCGCCGAAGGCAGGACGAGTCATAAGAAGTGCTCTTGTAGGATCTGCACAGCCCATAGCTGCTTCCTTCGCAAATTCTTCTTCTGTCTTTGCCATTCTTAAGCCTGTTGTATCTGCAACCAAACCTGTTTTCACACGGCTAGCTACACGAGGAGCCACGTCACGGCCGATGGAAGATGCACCGAAAAGCATGATTTCGGGATCATATTCCTTGATAATTGCTGTAACAGCCTTTGTGTAAGGCTCTGTTACATACTCTTTCAAATAAGGACTGTCAACAAGGATAACCTTGTCTGCGCCATAGTGATACAGTTTTTCAACCTGGCCTTCGATTTCATGACCTAACAGGACAGCTACTACTTCGTCCTTGAGGTCTTCTTTCAATCTGGTGGATTCGCCAATCAGCTCAAGGCCTACGTTCTGTACCTTGCCGCTTCTTTGCTCAATTACTACAAAAATACCCTTGCTCATAGGTGTTTCCTCCTTAAATTTTTCAGTAGTTCAAAGGGCTTCCCATACTTTCAGGGGACATGCCCTCGTTGACATACCGCAAACCAATCCCCCTATAACAGGAATCTTTTATGAAAAAATTAATCCTTCTTTGCAGTAGCAACTTTTTGGGAATATTTTTTGTCGTTTTGTTATTAAATAATAAACTTTTCTTCCAATTTCTTCACAATTGCCTCTACTGCCTGATCAGGTGTAAGGTCATGCAATACAGTTCCTGCACCCTTCATTTCCTTTGTAAAGGATTTGTATACGTTTGTAGGGGATCCCTTCAAACCGATCATATCCAATTCCAAACCATCTTTTAAATCTTCGAAACCGATGACTTTAATTTCTTTCTGATATGCATCGAATACGCCACCGATAGACATATATCTAGGCTCTGCCAACTCAGCAATTGCTGTTAAAAGGCAAGGCGTTTTCAATTTTACAATATGGTAACCATCTTCGAATTGTCTTTTCACTACAACAAAGTCTTCCCCTGCATCCACAACTTCTTCTACATAAGAAACCTGAGGCAAGTGCAATTTTTCTGCAATCTGAGGGCCAACCTGTGCAGTGTCACCATCAATTGCCTGACGGCCAGTAATGATTAAATCATAACCAACTTTATCCAAAGCTGCTGCTAAAATACCGGATGTAGCATAGGTATCGGAACCACCAAATTCTCTGGCGGAAACCAAATAAGCTTCATCACAACCCATAGCCAAAGCTTCTCTCAAAGCAACATCTGCCTGAGGAGGGCCCATGGATACTACGGACACTGTAGCACCAAGTTTTTCTTTTAATGTTAAAGCAGCTTCAATACCTGTTTTATCATCGTGGTTAATAATGGAAGGAACACCGTCACGAATCAGTGTGCCTGTTTTAGGATCAATCTTTACTTCTACGGTATCAGGTACCTGCTTAATACAAACAACTATTTTCATAGAGATAGCTTCTCCTTTCAAATTTGCAAATCTTCAAGTTTACGTTTTCCATTTTTAGAATGAAAACTTACCATCAACGAATTATTTCAAGCCCATCCAATTGGCTACAACAATTTTCTGTACTTCAGATGTACCTTCGTAGATTTCTGTAATTTTTGCATCACGCATCATTCTTTCGATAGGATAATCTCTTGTGTAACCATATCCGCCGAAAAGCTGAACACATCTTCTTGATACATCACTTGCTGTAGAACCCGCCAAATATTTTGCCATTGCTGACAAATGGGAATAAGATCTGTGTGCATCTTTCTCACAAGCTGCTTCATATACTAACAGTTTCACAGCTTCAACTTTTGTTGCCATATCAGCCAATTCGAACTGTGTGTTCTGGAACTGACCGATTTTTTTGTTAAATTGTTTTCTTTCCATAACGTATTTCACACATTCTTCAATGCAACCTTCTGCAATTCCCAATGCCTGAGAAGCAATACCGATACGGCCGCCATCCAAAGTCTGCATAGCGATTTTGAATCCTTGACCTTCTCTACCAAGCAGATTTTCCTTGGGAATACGGCAATTTTCAAAAATCAATTCGCAAGTTGCTGAACCACGAATACCCATTTTTCTTTCCTTTTTGCCAATAGAGAATCCAGGTGTGTCTTTTTCTACGATAAAAGCGGAAATACCGCGGTTTTTCTTTGATTTATCTGTCATTGCAATAATTACATATGTATCTGCATAGCCTGCATTGGTAATAAATACCTTTGTACCGTTGAGTACATATTCATCGCCATCCAGCTTTGCTGTTGTCTGCTGCATAGAGGAATCTGTACCTGCACTGGGCTCGGTCAAACCAAAAGCACCCAATTTTTCACCCTTTGCCAAGGGTACCAAATATTTTTGTTTCTGCTCCTCAGTACCAAACATATAGATTGGACCTGCACATAAAGATGTATGGGCAGAAACAACGACTGCCGTTGTTGCACAAACCTTTGCAAGTTCTTCTACTGCCATAGCGTAAGCCAAATAATCTCCGCCAGTGCCGCCGTATTCTTTAGGGAACGGAATACCCATAAAACCGAATCTTGCCAGTTTTCCTACTGTTTCCACAGGAAATCTTTCTTCTTCATCTAGTTCTTCAGCCAAAGGTTGCACCTCTGTTTCGGCAAACTTTCTGTAAAGATCTCGCAACAAAACGTGCTCTTTAGAATAGCCAAACTCCATAACCTTGTTCCTCCTTAGATCATTTTCATGCTTTTGCATAATTGTTATTTCTCTAACGATTATATTAATGAGCAATTACCGTGCCAAACACCTCTTTTATTGATTTTGGGGACTAATTTTAAATAAAAGATAGATTATCGTTATAAAAAGTGTTAGAATGTAATAAGAGTGTTGTTACAATTATATTTTCTCACAAAAATGAGGTGTCACATCATATGAAACTGACAACAGAACTTTTTTTATCCCTTAATTTTCTGCCAAAAGTGTTAGATAACATTAATGATGGGGTAAATGTAGTAGATACGGACGGAATTTTAGTTTATGTCAATGAAATAAGTGTAAATTATGCCGGTAAGAAAAAGGAAGAGATGCTGGGCAAAGCAATTACCGACTTTTACCCCGCCGCTGTTTTGCTTACCGTTTTACAAGACCGAAAACCCGTTTTAGATAAAACAATTCATTTTGTTCCCCCCAAAAAATATATCGTAAACTCTTATCCAATTTTTCACAAAGGCGAATTTTTAGGGGCTTTTTCCGTCTTTCAAGATATTCAGGAATTGGATCAGCTAAATAGCAAAATCAGACAATTGGAAATGCAAGTAAAATTAACAAAGCCCGAAGGAGATTTTAACCATGTGGTTCATTTAGGCACCATGCAAAGTGTCTTTAAGCAGGCAAAAAAAATTGTAGGTTCTTTGGGCGGCCCTCGTCATTCCATTATTACAGGGGCATCGGGCACTGGTAAAACAATGTTGGCAAATTTAATTTACAACTATGCCAAGGAAATTGGGGTAATCAGTAAAAATGCACCCTTTATCGAAATTAACTGCGCCCAGTTTACCAACCCCGACATTGCCGCCATGGAAATATTTGGTTCCGTAGAAGGTGCATATACCGGCTCTAAAAAGAAAAAAGGACTTTTTGAACAGGCAAACGGTGGAATTTTATTCCTGGATGAGGCTCATACCATCGAAAACTATCAAAACTTGCTCTTAAAAGCCATCGAATCCGGAAAAATTCGGCGAATCGGCGACACCAAGGAAATAGATATTAACGTCATTGTGATTGCCGCTTCCACCAAAAATCTACATGATGTTTTTCTGCCGGAGCTTTATCAGCGTTTAGGACAATATGAAATGTATCTCCCCTCGTTACAGGAACGTTCTTTAGGTGAAAAAGAGCAACTTTTTCTTCACTTTGTGCGCAAATATGAAAATGCGGTATGGGAAGCACGGCGAATTCACTATCATGTACTATTTACCCCTCAAGCAAAACATGCCTTGTTGAATGCCGTTTATCCAAGAAACATACGACAAATGCGTGATATCATTAACTACAGCATTGATGCCTCCTCCCCTCTCATTGAAGATATTGGGGAGAAAACCGACATTACTACAATCGTTGATCTGGAACACATTCCCTTTGACGTTTCAGAACAAATGGATGTAGAAAAAGATGATTCCTTACCCCCTACAAATAAAATAACCAACGATGTGGCACAGTTTATTATGGAACGCTGCAACAAAGGGGATGGTCCAAGAAAAATATCACGCCGTCTAGCAGAGATGGGTTATGACCTTCCGTACTACAAAGTTGCCTATTTTCTAAAAAAAGAAAACATTAACTAAAGGGCATAAAAAAGGACAATCGGTAAAACTCCGGTTGTCCTTTTACTATGATTAAGCTTTAAGCTTCTTGCTCAACCTCTTCTTTTTTTACTTCAGCTGTTTCCCCATTGAGAATGGTCATAAACTCATCACCTGTTATGGTTTCCTTTTCAAGTAGATATGCTGCAATTTCATCCATTTTTTCTCTATTTTCAGAAATAATAGCGTAAGCTTTATCATGAGCCTCTTTTATCATTTGAATCACAGCTTTATCAATTTTTGCGGCTGTTTCATTAGAACATGCCAACGTAGCATCTCCGCCTAAATACTGATTTTGCACGGTTTCCAATGCAACCATACCAAATTCTTCACTCATGCCGTAACGTGTAATCATGGCTCGAGCCATTCTGGTTGCCTGCTCAATATCATTGGAAGCTCCTGTTGTAATGGAATTGAAACAGATTTCCTCTGCAACACGTCCTCCGGTCAATGTGGCTATTTTATTAAATGCCTTTTCCTTATCCATCAAGAAAAATTCGCCTTCATCCACCTGCATAGTATAGCCAAGAGCCCCGGATGTTCTGGGTATAATCGTTATTTTATGAACAGGCGCACAATTTTTTTGTTTTGCCGCTACCATGGCGTGTCCGGCTTCATGGTAGGCAATGATTTCCTTCTCATGTTTGGAAATAACGGCACCCTTTCGCTGATATCCCGCTAAAATAACTTCAACACTTTCCTCCAGATCATTCTGGTTTACCTTGGAACGCCCCATACGAACGGCACGCAGGGCACCTTCATTTATAATATTTGCAAGCTCAGCACCCGATGCACCGGAGGTTGCCCTTGCAATGGAACCAAAATCAATATTCTCCTCCATGGTTATTTTTTTTGCATGAACCTGTAAAATAGCCTCTCGACCTTTTAAATCCGGCAATTCCACAGGAATTCTTCTGTCAAAACGCCCGGGACGCAACAATGCCTTATCTAAGGTTTCCGGTCTATTTGTTGCTGCTAAAATCACAACACCTTTTTTTCCATCAAACCCATCCATTTCCGTTAAAAGCTGGTTCAATGTCTGCTCTCTTTCGTCATTACCACCCATACCACCGCCATCTCTTTTTTTGCCAATGGTATCAATTTCATCAATAAACACAATACAAGGTGCTTTTTCGTTCGCCTGCTTAAATAAGTCTCTTATCTTAGCTGCCCCCATACCAACGAACATTTCAACAAATTCAGAACCTGAAATAGAGAAAAAGGGGACATTTGCTTCACCTGCAACAGCCTGTGCCAAAAGGGTTTTCCCTGTCCCCGGAGGGCCCACCAACAAAGCCCCTTTCGGCATTTTTGCACCAACTACCGTATACTTATACGGATTATGAAGGAAATCAACAATTTCATTAAGGGCTTCCTTTGCCTCGTCCTGTCCCGCTACGTCAGCAAATGTCATGCCCGTTTGCGCCTTAACATATACCTTTGCATTCGCCTTACCAAAGGACATTGCATTGCCGCCAAGTCCCCCCATTTTCCCCATCATCTTGCTCATCACAAACCGCCAGAATAGGCCGAATAACACCAGCATAATCAAGGTGCTGACAAAGGGTGAAATTTCCTTTGGTTTAACCTCATTAAACTTAACCCCCGCCTGATCCAATCGTTCCACCAGCATACTATCATCCATACGGCCTGTAACATATACCTTTTCCGGTTCAACCTGGGTATCTCCATCTTCTGTACCTCTCAGTGCAAAATAAATATTATCCTCATTTACTTGTACTTCACTGATATTTTCACCCTTTAATTCATTCAAAAAAACATCGTAAGTTACTTTTTCCACTCCATTTTTTGTAATCAAAGGTAAAAAGAACATATTAATGATTGCCATTACTAGCAAAGCTAACAACCAGTAAAATATAAACGGCTTCTTTTTATTCTCCATAGATTTCCTCTCTTTCCTTTCCCTTGCTTATGTATCAGCATTTTTGTTTACTTGTACGTTGAACGGTTAAAACCTTTACTCTAAATTTCCCTTAATTTTTTCCAACACTTGATAAAACACAATCCATTCTTCTTCCGTAACATTTTCTGTCATTAATTGTTCCATCGAAATAATGTCTATTAACATTTCATTGTAAAGATTTTTTGCCTCTTGTGTAAGGGTTATTTTTTTTAACCGTGCATCCTGGGCAACACTTTGCCTTTGTACCAAACCTTTTTTCTCCAAGTTTTGAAGAATTCCCGATACTGTAGATCTCCTTACATTAAAATCGGTCTCTAAATCCCGCTGAAAAACATCTCTGTCTTGGTTATCATAAAGATAATGAATAATCCAAATCTGAATTGATGTAAAAGAGTCCCTTCCCTTAGTAAAGGGTTGCTGCGCCATCTTACGGCAGATTGAATTTACAAGGGCCTTTAACTCAATACAAAATTTTGATTGATTGTCCATATTTCACCTCCGATTGTTAGGTTGCTAACAGTATAACATCCTAACAATCGAAAGGCAATTAAATATTAATTAAGATTTGCTCATAAAATCCTTAACTTTCCTCTTTCCGCTCTATATCGGCACCTAAGGCTCTTAACTTTTCGTCTATTTTATAATACCCACGTTCAATATGATGAATATCCCCTATTTCCGTTTCGCCTTTTGCCGCCAATGCCGAAAGAATCAAAGCCGCACCGGCCCTTAAATCCGTTGCACGAACCTTACTGCCTGTTAATTCCTCTACCCCTTCAATTACCGCATTACGACTTTCTATACGAATATCTGCCCCCATACGTTGAAGTTCTCCGGCATGGGTAAAACGGCTCTCAAAAACCGTTTCCGTAATGACACTGGTTCCTTTTGCCAAAGTCATCAAGCTCATAAATTGTGCTTGCATATCCGTAGGAAAACCAGGGAACGGCATGGTTTTTAATTGTAAAGGCTGTAGTTTTCCTTTTCTGTAAACATGAAGACCCTCAGGAACCGTCTCTATTTTTACATTGCATTCTGCCAGTTTCGCCATAACAGGTTTTAGGTGTTCTTCCCTTATATTTTCTAAAATAATATCCCCACCTGTAATTGCCGCACCAACCATAAATGTCCCCGCTTCGATCCGATCAGGAATAACCTGATGGGTTGTGCCCCTCAACTCCTTAACCCCAGTGATTTCCACTGTATCTGTTCCATCCCCCTGAATAACTGCCCCGATTTCCCTTAGAAAATCAGCTAAATCAATAATTTCCGGTTCGGCCGCCGCATTTTCAATTACCGTATTTCCTTTTGCCAAAACAGCTGCCATCATAATATTTTCTGTCGCACCAACACTGGGAAAATCCAAATAAATATTGGAACCTTTCATTTTTTTTGCCGTTAAGTCTATAACACCATGCTCTTGTTTGCTCTTTGCACCCATACTGTGAAATCCTTTTAAATGCAAATCTATCGGCCTGCTTCCTATTTGACAACCACCAGGATGAGGTAGCTTTGCCTGTCCGTATCTGGATAAAAGCGGCCCTGCCACTAAAAAAGATGCTCTCATTTTTCCTGCCTGCTCATAATAGCTTTCTAAAGACGTCAATTCCTTTGCACAAATAAAAATAGATTCTTTCTCCTTATCATAGGATACCTCTGCACCGAACCCCTTAAGAATCTCCAGCATATTTAAAACATCTGTAAGGGGAGGAACATTTTCAATAATACATGGCTCTTGCGTCAACAAACAGGCAGCAATAATCGGCAAAGCAGCATTCTTAGCACCACTGATGCGAACTTTTCCCTGAAATGAATCCGTATGATGAATAACAAATTTTTCCATGCTCATCCCTCGCGTTTCTAAAAAATTAAAATAATGATTGCTTTTTTATTATGTCCGCCCAAAACAAAAGCAACCGATAAAATATCAACCGAATTTGTAAAAATTTTGTATAAAATCATACTTTACAGTTTTGAAACTTCTGGTATAATAGATACATACCCTGCGGATGTAGTTCATCGGTAGAATGAAAGCTTCCCAAGCTTTAGAGGTGGGTTCGATTCCCATCATCCGCTTTTTAAAATGCTACTGAAAAGATATTGAAACCATTCAAAATCCCTTAATCACACAGGAAATATCTCACTGGTTTTAGGCGCAAGTTCGGTATAGTAGGTTATTTCAATTATCTCCTTTCATTTATTTTTAAAACAAAACCTCCTTTTGTTAGAAAAAACTCTAACAAAAGGAGTATTTTTTTGTCACAAAAATATAATACAAGATTAAATTTAGAATTATATCACGGTTACTTAATCGTCCTGCCAAACCTCATTAATATTGTTTCAATAAATACACTTAAGATAATTGCTTAAAATACTTTGTTTTTTCTTAAACCGGTCGATGATATAAGTGAGGGAGTGATTGAAATGAATATTGGTTCAAATATGAGCGCCAAATATACACAATGGCTAAACAGTTTACCCGTGGCAAAAAATGAGGCAAACCAAAATGCAGGGACATTAAATCACGAGGATACAGCAAATGTACCCACATCACCGCAAACAACCACATCTGTTGATATGGATAAGATTTTATATTCAGGCGAAGTTGTACAATCTAAAATGAAAAACTATTCAGGGACGCCCATCACAGAATGCGAAATTGTTCCCTCTTCACAACGTGATTATACAATTGGCGATGCCTTGAATTATCAATATAACAAACAATTCTCATTTAAACTTGATGATTTAATAAACGGTACCACTGAAAACTTCAAGTTGCGTGCACCAGATTCTCCTGTTCCACAAGATTTCATTGATAACTTAAAGCAAAACGGAATTTTGGAAAATAATTATGATACAAGCAGAACGACATTTTACTTGCAAGGTCTTGATGAAGACACTGCAAACCTTGACCATAGCGTAGATTACCTTGCTTCAGGATATGTGGTTTCAAAACAGCATATTGAAGATACTTTTACAGGAGAAGAAAAACAAAAAGCTTTAAATCAAATTGAAACAAACTTCAATTCGGCTATCGAGCAGATTGCGGATAAAACCGCAAAAGAACTGGGCGGATTTTTTGAAGAAAATGGTGTAAATGGTGAAACAGAAAAAATTAAAAACAGTATTATAAAAGCTTACCATGATCAAATAGATAAATATTCCGATTACATAGAAACTGATAAAAACTACGCAAACCTAAATGGAACAGAAAACGAATGGCTGAAAAAAGACGATTCCTATATGGCTTGCCAACTGAGAAAAGCTATCAAAACGGATGAGACATCCCGAGTAAAAGAAAGTGAAACAGGGTATTATTCTTTAAACGAACTCCAGAAAACTAAAGATGTTATATCTGAAATAAAGACTAGTACCAATGATATCAGCTGTTATGATGATGAAGAAAAAATTGGTTATAACCTTGCTGAGCTCTCTCTAAAAGGTGAAGTATTCAGTGAATTCAGCGGTGTTTCCGAAAGTTTAAAAAATGCTGTTAGAAAATCTATCAAGCATATTGTCAATAATATGACCGATGAACTAAACGAACAATTAAAAACGGAAAGAGCTGGGGTGGCAGAGCCCGAAAAATTGGCCGACCTCAATAAAAGAGATATCTTTTCCGTGTACAACAAGGTTATGGATACTTATAAAACTACAAATGATATGTTAAAAGCATTAATAGAGGGTGCTGCTTTCGGTAAAAATCAACATATGAGCAAGACCAACTCTCAATATTCAAATCTTTATCGTTATGGAAATACGGGTTCAAAATATTGGAATAACTTTTTCCAAAATACGTTGCAATATAAAACTCAAATAATTAGCCTGAACCAGTCCGATTCCAATAATGGGTATATCGATAAAGAATCCGGTATCGAAGCTTTGTCAAAGGAATGGAATAGCTTTGTTTCAAAATTTACAGATGATAAAAGTATGATGTTGAGTACAAACAGTTTTTCAGGCTATGCATAAATTTAAACCTACGCATTAAAAAAGCTGAGCTACCACTCCATGGTTAAATCCATTTCGAAACTTAGCGGAAAAGCTATGCTAAAATAAATCAAAAAATCCTCATAACACTTTTTATAAGTGCTATGGGGATTTGCTTAAGAGGTTCAAATTTACTGTTCCTTCCAATCTTCCCTATACACTGCCCTTTACCCCGTTTTTTTCTAATCTTATCTCTACATAGTAATTTTAATTTGATTTTCCCTAACGTAACCAGTTTATCCGTTCCATTTTTTCCCCTTTATTTTTTCATTATCAACATCTTTTTCTATCATTTCGCAGTATATACAATTTATCGCATCAGTGTTATACTAAAAAGAAAAGCTTGTCTATTTTGCTCTTAAAATAAACTTTTTTGAAAGGCATGAGCGCGTTGATTTTATTCAATAATGTATCAAAGACCTATCCAAATAATGAATCAGGTGTGGAAAACATCTCTCTGGAAATTGCAGATGGGGATTTTGTCTTTCTTGTTGGAAAAACGGGTTCCGGAAAAAGCACGTTAATCAACCTAATTACAGGGGAAATCAAGCCTACTTCCGGAGATATTATTGTAAACAACCTATCACTGAATGCTTTGTCGCAAAAAGATTTTCCATACTACAGACGCGTTTTGGGTATAATCAATAACGACTATTCACTTATTGAAAATAAAACAATTTTTCAAAATCTAGAAATTGCTATGTTAGCTTCTGGACACTCCAGTAAATCAATTCGAAAATCTATTCCTCTGGCTCTTGGACTTGTTGGAATGACAAAAAAAATGTATGACTATCCTCAAAATTTATCAGGAGGAGAAACATTCAAAATTCTGATGGCGAGGGCTGTAGTTAATAACCCCCAAATTATTGTTGCTGATGAACCAACGGCTCAATTGGATTATGACTCTTCCCTTGATATTATGTCTTTATTCAACGAAATCAATCAATTGGGAATCACAATCATTATTGCCACCCATGCAAAAGAATTCGTTGACATAATGAAAAAACGTGTTGTAACCTTACAAAACGGAAAAATACTCGGTGATGTTAGTAAAGGAAAATATGGTTGGATAATATGAAAAAACGTAGACGAAAACATAATACACACAAAAAAATTTTTAAAACGATATTTGTGGGAACATATGTCAGCTTCATTTGTTTTTTATATCTATTTGCAACCCGTGTGACCCCTTGGGATATCAATTACTTTATTAAAGAAACGCAGAAACACACAACCGCCTTGGTCACTACGCTGAAAACTCAAAAAGCTGCATTTGATGCAAAACGAGAGGCAGCGGCATTGGCTAAAGCAATTTCTGCAAAAAAAGATAAAACAAGTGAAAAAAAATCTTCCACGAAAGACATTAAAAAAGATACCGATGAAACGGTTTTACAGTCTGACACCATAGAATTAATTTATTATTCTCAAAATGATCCCCGATGGAAAACAGCCATTTATGGTGGCGATAATATTATTGGCGTTTTCGGGTGTGGACCCACTACCCTTGCAATGATTGTCAGTACCCTGACAGATAACCAAATCACTCCTGATGTCGTTGCAAAATGGGCTTACGATAATGGACATTTCTGCAACAATAGTGGATCTTATCATTCAATTATTCCAAAAGGCGTAGAAAATTATGGTCTTACCTCAGAAAGCCTGAAAGACCCCTCAAAAGAAACCATATTCCAAGAGCTTTCCAACGGAAATCTTGTGGTTGTATTAATGAACAAGGGCATATTCACCTCTCAAGGTCATTTTATTGTTCTTCGGGGTGTCACCACAGATGGAAAGGTATTAATTGCTGATTCTCAAAGCCCCGAAAACAGTGAACAAGCTTGGGATATTGAAACGATTTTAAAAGAAGCCAAATATACTGCAAGCTACGGCGGGCCTTTTTGGTCTATCAGTAGATCTTCTTCTTAATAAAATTAATAAAAAGCAAGGTTTTTAAACCTTGCTTTTTATTAATTGACCCCTTTAGGGGATTCACCTTATCTTATCTCACCTATTATTTTTATAAAAGGAGTTGTTCCCGCCAATTTTAAGATTAATCGCTTTATCAAGCTGAATTGTTGTTTGCAAATTTCTTTTAATCTTTTTATAAATATCATGCACCCGCTGCAAATCTGATGAAATCAACACATTTTCTTCCACCTCTTTGGCCATGACGCCTCTGGCTATCTTTTGTTCATTTTCCGGCAGGCTATGCAATAGATCCTCTCTCGCAAAATCTATGTCATCAAGTTCAAGCATTACATCCGTACGCATCTTCATTAACAAGCGAAAAGAATATAAATCATTTCGCTGCAAACACTCGGCCATTTGTTTCGTAACATCCTGTAACTCATTCACTTTATTGTACTGTTTTTGAAGATTTAAAAGCAATCCAGTGAATGTTGTATTCATACGCCATCACCCTTTATATTCCTAATTTTTCACTAACTCTGCCTGAGAAATACGATCGGCCTCTTTAAAGGTATTCCTTAGGTCAAGGAGCATAGTTCTTAACTCTTGTATCATCTCAACGCTTCTGCTTGCTTTAATTCTGGCTACCTGAAATTGAAAATACTCATACAGCTTAGAAATCTCACTGCCTACGGAATATGTCTTATCTAAGGTTTTATCCAGATATTTAATAATTTCCGAAACCCTATTCATAGATGATTCAAACACAGGATAATCGGCATTTTTCAAACACATTTCTGCTTTCGTAAGTCTTTTGGCCGATTCATCAAACAAAAGAAGCAAAAGCTCACCTGAAGTCATTGTATTAACTGATTGTTGTTTATAATTCTGATAACCATAATTATTCATTTTTTTCGTCAATCCTTTCAACGAATTAATAGCTACTATAGTCTGACAACCAACCACTCTGGGAATTTAGCTTCTGCATCATCACCTCTAATTGTGTAAATTGATTTTGGTATCTTGTTCGCTCTGTTTCCAACTTATCTTCCAAGGTTTCAATGATATCATCAATATCATCCATTTTTGTCTGGAGGGTATTTTTCAATAATGAACTTGGAGATGAAGAATTTCCAGCCTTCTCCACAAGAATTCCTTTTGTTGCTCCTACGGTAGACGCATACTTATCTGTTATAAACTTCATTCTTGCCATGAACCCACCAGTTAAAAGGTTTCCATCTTCCATCTCATCGGTAAACATTTGTTTCACATTTTCCGGATCTTCTTGAAGTGCTGACTCTAACTTTGACTCATCTAGGGTTATTTTACCATTATCTTCCCAATCTGAAGAAATAGTAATTCCAATGTCTGCCAAAGTAAACCCATCAGAGCTTGTATTCATAAAAACAAACCTTAAATCATTGGCTAAATTAGAAACATCCGAATCTCCGAAAAGCATACCTTTTTTTGCCTTTGTTTCCCAAGCTTCAATTTCAGAGTCAGACATGTCCTCTTTTTGTTCATCGGTAAGAGGTGCATAATCACGATCACGTTTTTCTTGTATGGCAGTATTGCTTGCTTCTACCATTTCATTATAAGCAGTCACCATATTTTTAATGGCATCTACTATTTTATCTGTATCAGCACTGGCATCAAACTTAATTGCTTCAGTTCCTTCAACATATTCTAATTCTCCCAAGCCATTTTCTTCATAGCCAAACGTTTCCTTTGCCACGATTTTCATACCATTTAGAGAAAAGGAATTGGTTCCACGGGCAATTTCCATGGCATCGGCGCCGCCTTCCCCGTCAAAGTCAACAAGGATGATAGCATCTTGACCTTCCACTGTTTTTCCATTAACCTCGTTGCTTACCGGATCAATTTTTCCATCTCCATCACGTTTGCCGAACAGCAGTCGCTCCATCGCATTAAGCTCTCCACCCGAGCCGCCAATTTCTACAGAACCAGATGCCCCATGTTGGGTTGAAACAACAGAAAAGGAGTCGCTGTTTGCTTGATAGGAAATGTTTACATCCGCATCCTCATTGGAATTGATTGCAGATAAGATATCATTGATCGTAGTTTCGCCTTCTTTATATGTAAATTTAATGCTTGCCCCATTAATCCTAATTTCGTACTCAGTACCATCTACAAGTCCAGCACTCTCCACATCTTTTATTCCGGATTCTTCAAGGGAACTGGTTAAACTTACTTTATTTATTGCACCATTTTCAATGCCAAAAACGCTTCCTTCGCCTAGTACACCAAGAGAAGAACTGGTAACATACAATACGGATGAATTATCCTCAACTCCAGAGGGCAAAATTGTTTTCATTTGAATTTTATTGTCTGCATCCTGCGTTAATTGAATTCTTCCATTACCAAAGGCCGTATCTAACTTTTCCTGCAAATATCCTAGAAAATCCGTTTCGTTTAATTTTGTTTCATCATCAAATGTAATAGTTTGTTTTTCCCCATTGTATTCAAATATAAGGCTTTTATTTAGCATTCGATCTTTAAAAGTTGTATTTTCATGAAGGTCATCAGGATTAATTGCCCCAGCAGCATCCAAACCTCCATCTGTAATGCTTTGATCAACAATCGTGGCATTACCAGAATTTATCCCTAAGTGACTCAATAATTCTGAGTCTCCACTGGTAATTTTTAATTCATTCCCAATTCCATCAATATTTTTAAAGTTTAGAGTTTCTCCGCTTGCAGTTACGCTCATTACGTCGCTAAGATTCTTTCCACTACCAATATCAACTTTTTCTAACGCTTTCGTGATCCCGGCAGCAACCTCAGCAGCACTGGTATATAGCCCCCCGCCTTCTTTTTCAGGCATGGTGACAGAATAACTTGTACTCCCATATTTAACAGTAAAGCTTTTTCCCACCAAAGTACAGGAGTCCTCAGTACCAAAATTAATTGCATCTGTTTGTATATAGTTATTTGACAGTGCTTCAGTTGTGGTAAAACTTGCATCTTGAGCTAACTGCTTGATCCCTTCTATGGAAAGCTGCTGCCCACTGCTTACTTTCCCGGTAACAGAAACACAATCACCGTTCTCACCCGTGGCTGTTATGACACTTCTTGAATAAAAACCAGAACTATTTAAATTTGTACCGGATGAATAAGATGTGTATTTATCTGCGAAACTAACCAGCTTATCACTGATTGCACGATACGCATCTGTTTTCCATGACAATAACGTTTTACTTTGCTTTTGTTTTGCAATTTTACTTCTTGTTGCAATGGTCATCCCATCAATTATTTCATCAGTATCTAAACCACTAACAAGACCGCCAATGCCCTTCGTTGTACTCCCATATGCATTACTACTGGACGATGTTGATGTAAGGCTATTTATCGTTGCCATAGTATCCTCCTTATAATAAAACGTTTCCTCTATACTCTTAACTAATTTTCCTCTATACTTATTTTTCGACATATAGTATACTTTTATTAATAGTTCAGTTTCACAAATAATAAATTATGAGGTGATACTCGTGTCAGTAATCATTACATTAACCAATCAAAAAGGCGGCGTAGGAAAAACAACAACTACTGCTACCCTTATAACCGGCTTATCACTTCAAGAATATAAAGTTCTTGGAATCGACCTTGATCCCCAGGGAAACCTCGGCTTCTCTCTGGGACTGGATATAGAAAATACAGAAACAATTTATGATGTTTTTCGGGGTACAGCAAATATTGAGGATGTTATACAAAAAACAGAATTCGGCGATATTATTCCTTCAAATATATTATTAAGTAGTGCAGAGATTGAATTTAACCGCTCCGGTAGAGAGTATCTTTTAAAAGAAGCCCTAGAACCCGTAATGGACAAATATGATTTTATAATAATTGATACTCCCCCCGCATTAAATATATTAACAGTGAATGCTTACGTTTGTTCGGATCACCTTATCGTACCCATGGTCCCCGAAATTTTAAGCCTTTTGGGAGTAAGTCAGCTGAAAGAAACAGCACAAACCGTAAGAAAGTTCTATAACGCCAAACTGAATGTTTTGGGATTATTGCTTACAAAATATAATAGTCGTACCAATCTGGCAAATGAAGTTGCAGAGTTGGCCGGTGAAATAGCTAACCAGCTGAATACTTCTGTGTTTTCAGCAAAAATCAGATCCAGCGTAGCTGTTGCCGAATCTCCTGCCCATGGAGCCTGCGTTCTTTTATATGCCCCCAGATCAAAGCCAACTTTAGATTATGTAAACTTTATTGAAGAGGTTTTGATTCGATGCAAAGCTCCCAGCAATTAAACGCAATCCCAATACAGTTGAAAGTAGATTATTTTCAATGTTTTTTGTATCAATTTAGTCTAAACATAATCGAAAAGAGGTATTATAATGGCGCGTAAAACGAACAAAACCGCCCATGTCCTTAACCTGATCTCTAAGGCTAAGGATGAACATCAAGCTATGGAAGAACAAATGAAAATCGATAATACAGGTTCTGATGTCTCAAATGATTTATTGTTTATGGGCATTGAACCCTCAAATGATAAATCCATCTCCGAAGAGATTGATGAAAACCTGAAAGCTTTTGTGGAACAAGATGAAAAAACATCTCTAACCCCTGAGGAAAAGGATGAATTGCCAAAGAACGAAGAAACAACACAGCAAAACATGCCTGAAATCAATTCCCAGCCCACGCCAGGCTCCGACACAGAACAAGAGAGGACAGAATATCCTGCTAAAAACAATTTGGAAGCAGAAACAGAAAACAAAATTCCTGCTGAAAACCAAATGGAAGCAGAAAATACTCCCATGCCCTCCTACAAAAATAATACTGTACAAATCTCAGAAACATTACCAACACCAGAGTTTCATTATGTAAATGTCTATGAGAAACTTGTACTGGAAAGACTGGAAGAGTTTCAAACAATGTTTGATATTTGCACTTGCCCAAGATGCACTGCTGATGTGATTGCAATCGCCTTGACCAATCTTCCTGCCAAGTATGTTGTTACCGACAATCCACGCATCATCCCACTACTCAGTTTTTACAGGGAAAAGTTTAAAACCGCAGTTACAGCCCAATTATCCAACGCTTGTGTTGTTGTAAAACAAAAGCCTCTTCATTAATCAAAATTAACAACAATAAAAAGCAGACATAAAAGTGTCTGCTTTTTATTGTTCACTTAAATGACTGCCTTAAACATTTTCTATTCTTTATTTTTCTCAAGCAAATGATCAATCACTTCAACCAAACTTCCAATTTCCGGCTTACTAATCTGCTCATCCGCCCCAATTTGTTTTCCCTTCACATATAGCTCATCATTAATCAAAGAGGAAAAAATAATAACAGGTATTTCCTTCAAAATTTTGTCGCTTTTAATTAATTTTGTCAGTCTATGACCATCCATAGCAGGCATTTCAATATCTGTAATTACCAGTGAAACCTTTTCAGCCAAGCTTTTCTCGTCCTGAATTGTCCTTAAATAATCCCAAGCCTCTTGCCCATTATCAAACTTTAAGATGTTTTTGTAGCCTGCTGTATGTAAACATTCCAATATCATTTTAGACAATAATACAGAATCTTCAGCAAGAATAATGGGATCATCATTTGTTTTTCTTTCCCCCAACTTACTAATATCCTCTGCTTGTATTCCCGTACGCGGCGCAATTTCAGATACTATTTTTTCAAAATCCAAAATAACAACTAAGTTCCCGCTTATTTCCGTTATGCCCGTAGAAACCCCTTCTTCCCCGCCGCTAACGGTCTTATCGGGTTTTTGAATATCTGTCCAAGAAAGCCTGAAGATTCCCTCTACGCTATCTACACGGAAGGCAATATGCATCTTATTAAAATTTGTCACAATAAATAAATCCCGTTCTTCTTGGGATTTTTCATTCCCGAACAAATATTTAGCTAGATTAACCACAGTAATAACCGATCCTCTTGGCTTAAAAACACCTTCTACCACAGGATGAGCCAAAGGCATTGCTGTAACAGATTCTGCCACCATAATTTCCCGCACTTTGGCAACATTGATTCCGTATAGCTTATTATTAATTTTGAATTCCATTATTTCTATCTCATTTGTTCCTGTTTCAAGTAAAATTTCACCCTTGTTTATTACGCCCATATGTATTCCTCCATTACATTGTAGTTATCTCTTCTTTCTACAGCATTAGAAATTTAACAATTAAACCGAAACTACATACTTGTGATTCTTTATAAATACTTTCTCCTTACATAATACCACAAATTCTCACAAAAAAAAGCAAAGCTGTAAATATTCATAAAATTATTTCATATTACGAAAGGTAAGGTGTTTAAAACCCCATTCTTTTCGGCTAAAGCCCATTCCCTTACTGCATACATTTTATAAATAACCACTAAATAAAGAAATGTGGACTTGCGTGAAAGACCGCTAAAAAATAATTTCTTTCCTGCCAAATGATCTGATATTACCTTGTCCATTACTGCAATCAAAAACCAAAGTTCTTGCATAGTTCGCCCCTACCTCCTCGGCAATAATAGGGATTCCCTCTTCCCTTAAGGTTTGACGAACACTTTCTATATTCCGCTGACCGATATTTCCCAAGGCTCCTCCCCCGGGGATATCGAACATTTTCGCCCCACCTGCAATTTTTGCAGTAAGGCGTCTTTTCACCGCACCGAAAACTTCCATTTTTTTAATCGTAGCACGTATTCCTGTATCGGCAAATTTAAAAACATTTGAATCCACACTGTTTTCTAACTTTTTAGGAAGCATTACATGTACCATGGCTCCAACTTTTGCAATAGGATCATATAAACAAACCCCTACACATGAGCCAAGGGCATATGTAATGAGACGCCCCTCCATTCTGGTAAACTTCATATCCGCAATCCCAACTGTAATCTCCTTACCCATTTATAACACCCAGCTTATTCAATAAAAAATTCAACGACTTAATATCCGGCAGCATAATTAAATTACTCGTCATCTCTCCCCCATTATAAATAAATTTTCCATCAACAATCATAATTTTGTCAGTAACATACCCATATTCTATCATAGGTACGGACATGATTCCACCCAACATATTGATTGTCATGGCAGGTACAGAAAGATTTATTGAGATATTGCTAAGCTGAGATACTGCGTTGGCATAAGAAGAAATAATAATATTGCTTATCTCCGCTACTGCAGATGATCTTATTTCATCAATATCCTCAAAACGTTCAATTTTACCAAGGGAAAGCCGTTCAAAAACAATGTTTACAAAGTCAAAATCCAATAAGTAGAGCATAATCCCACTAAACTCGCCGGTCATATGCACCAGTACTGCAGATACGATTTTTTCGGGTCCGCCTAAAAAATCAATTACCTGATTATATCCCATAATTTTTACTTCCGGCAACGACATGGCTATTTTTGCAGATAGTGTTGTAGAGAGTGCCGTTGCTGCATTCCCCGTGCCAATACTTCCGATTTCTCGCAGCATATCTAAGGCAAATCCATTCATTTCCTGATAACTATTGATTTTCATCTTTCCACCAACCATCTAAAGTTTATTTTTACTATTGTCTCAAATTATTTGTTAATTCCTGAATCTCATCCGTTGTTTTAACCATTCTAAGGGAGTACTGATAAGCTCTTTGTGCCTCAACCACTTTAGCAAATTCCTTTGCAATATCTACATTTGAACCTTCAAAGCTTCCTCTGGTAACCTTTGCTTCAACAAGAAAAGACTCTCCGTTTTTTTCAACGGGAATAAAATTGCTGTCTCCAATACTCAGCATACCCTCCAATTTAGGGAAATTGAATACAGCCGGTTCTGCATCCTCCAAAGCAACTGCCTCGCCTTCCAAGGGGTTGCCATCCTTATCCGTTTCCTCACCCGTCACTTCTGTGTTACCGGCTTTAATTCGAATGGGATCTCCGTTCTTTCCAATTACAAAATATCCCTCTTTTGATGCTAAATAAAAACCATCTTCTTTTTCAGACAATACAAAACTACCGTTTCTAGTATAATAATATTCCTTTGTTTGGGGATTCTGTAGCGCAAAAAAACCTGGTCCTTCAATGGAAAAATCCAATTGAGAATCGGAAAAATTTACGCTGCCATTTTCAAAAGAAATGTTTGTTTTTTCCGGCTTCACACCACTACCTGACATTACGTTGGAATCTTGACCATCTACTCCCGCCATATTATTATACATCAAATCAGAGAAACATAAACTTTTTGATTTGTACCCGGCTGTATTCACATTTGCAATATTATTTGCAACTACATCCAATCTTGTTTGCTGGGCCGATGCACCAAGTTTTCCAGTATAAAATGACATCTCCATAACGCTATCCTCCTTTGCAAGTAAAACATTGGGTAAAATCATATCAAAATCTCACCACTAATCACTGACGGTTACATTTTTACTTGTAATTCCTTGCGCTTTCAAAAAACGAATTTACAAATCAAGTTACTGCACTCTACCGATTTCCGTTGCCGCTTTGGAAGCCATGGAATCATACATCTTCAATAGCTGTGCTGCACTTTGTAGTGTTCTTTGGCTTACCATCATATCCGTCATTTCTCGAATGGGGTCTACATTAGAGGCTTCCACATACTTCCACATTACTGTGGAATCTGAATTTTGTGGATTGTCTCCACTGGTGAAAACACCTTCGTCAACCTTAGTCAGGTTATCATAGTTATTAAACTCTACAATCTTCAGTTTTGAAATCAAATTGCCTGAAGCATCATAAATTCTTCCATCGGGCTGCACTTGAAAATCATCGGTAGTCATGCGAATAGGGCCACCGCTGCCGCTAACCCGTCCAATCCCTTGGAGTACAATATAACCTTCATCATCAAGGCTAAAGGAACCATTTCGGGTATAAACCTTTTCTCCCTGCCTGTCAACTTCAAAAAAGCCCTTTCCGTCAATGGCAAAATCCAATACACTGCCGGTCTGCTCCCAACCCCCATGGGAAAAATCCGTTACTGTTTCATAGGGCACCGTAATCATAGATGAATTACCCAAGGGAGTTCCGTCCGCTCCGATCATGTTGTTGCCCGACCTGGACATCACCGCATCCTTGAAGGTTCCTGAAACCATGCTATCCGACTTATAACCGCTGGTGGAAACATTCGATAAATTATTACTAATCACATTCAGGTTTTTGTTCTGTGTAAGCATACTTGATGATAAGTTATAAAATCCTTTAAACATATTTTACCTCCCCAAAACAGCAATTACTCTTGCAAAAAAAGTCTAAGTTTCCTTAATGCATTGGAATGTATTTGTGAAATTCTAGGTTCGCTTACCCCTAGAACAGCAGCAATCTCTTTCATATTTAAATCATGAACATAATGAAGAGAAACAACAAGTTTTTCCTTTTCTCTAAGAGTTTCTAAGCCCCTTTTGATTTCTTGTTCCAATTCCAAACTATCCAGATGATGCTCCGGCATGGTTTCCATGTTGGTATTCATAATTTGCTTGTTATAACCGCCATTTTCCGTTTCCTCCAAAAGCATTTCAAAGGAAAGGACGTTCATAAGATTGGTTTTTCTTAAATCTTCGTAGTATTTCTCCAAAGAGATATTCAAAAACGCTGCCATTTCCTCATCTGTGGGCATCCTGCCTAATTCAGAATAAAGCTCACCGGTAGCTCGGTCCATATCCTTTGCGGCCTTACGTACGCTCCTGGGAACCCAATCGTTTTTTCTTGCAATATCAATAACAATTCCCCGTATGCGTTTTGAAATAAAGCTCTCAAACTTCACATTCTTGTCCATATCAAATTTATCAATGGAACTCATTAACGCGAGAACGCCTTCATTTACAATATCGTCTATTTGCGTAAAATCATTATAAATGCCACGCATTTGAATTGCCACGTTTTTTACAATATGCACATACCTTAAAACCAGCTCATTTTTAACTGTCAAATCACCGGTTACTTTGTATTCTGCAAATAGCTCTTCATTTGTCATTTCATTGCGTTTTTTCTTCAATATCATTCTCGCTCCTATGCTATAACACAATATTTCCAATAGATTGGATTTGAACATTATTTGCTATCTCATTAAACGAAATTACACTAACATTGGGATAGAACTGCTCTATTAAACGATAGAAATAAACTCTCACTACATGGCTTGTCAATATGACCGGTTTGATGGAAATATCATTGAACTTTTTGATATTCTCTGAAACCTGCATCAACACTTTCTGCAAAACATCAGGGCTTAGCGACAGATATACACCATGCTCACTTTTTGCCATACTTGATACGATAACCTTTTCCAACTCTGCATCCAAGGTAATTACCTTCATCTGGCCTCCTTCGCAGAACTTACGGGTAATGGTACGCTTTAAGGCCACCCTAATATTTTCAGTAATTATATCTAAATCCTTTGTCGCAGCGGCAGAGTCTGCAATGGTTTCTATAATGGTAACCAAGTCTTTAATAGGCACACCCTCTTTCAAAAGATTTGACAAAATCTTTTGAAAACTGCTGTAGGATATAATATTGGGAAAAGCCTCCTCCACAAGTTCAGGAATATGTGCTTTTACATTTTCAATAAGCTGCAAAACTTCCGCTCTGGATAATAACTCATAAGAATGTTGAGAAACCACCTCTGATAAATGTGTCACCATAACGGAAAGAGGGTCAATTACCGTATATCCGTATATTTCCGCCAACTCTTTATTATCGGGCAATATCCATTTACTGGGGATTCCGTAGGCAGGCTCAATGGTATCAATGCCATCAATTTCTCCCGCCGGTTCTGTTGGTTCAATGGCTAAATAATAATCCACAAGAATCTCCCCAGATGCTATAACTTCCCCCTTTACCTTTACAGTATATTGGTTTGGATTTAGGGAAGCACTGTCCCGAAGACGAATGGAAGGGATAACAAATCCCATATCCTGGGCATATTGCCGTCTGAAAATAACAATTCTATTAATTAATTTTCCTCCGCCTGCATCATCAACCAAAGGAATTAAGCTGTAACCAAATTCCATTTCCACCGGTTCAACATTCAACAACGGATAAATATTGTTTACGTCTTTATAGTAATCCTCTTCACTAGGCATTTCCTGCGTATACTGGGCTTCCTGCACCTCAGTTTCTTGGGCAATAGCAAGCTTCATATTTCTTTGAACATAAATACCTAAGGATAGAAGCATTGCCGAAGTTAATATCAATGGAATGGTAGGTGTTCCCGGAACTACAGCAAGAACCCCTACAATAGATCCGCCTATGATCAGAGCCTGTGGCTGTGCTAAAAACTGTGCGGCCACATCAGTATTCAAACTTCCGTCTGATACTGCTCTTGTAACAATCATACCTGTAGCTGTGGAAATTAACAAGGCCGGAATCTGAGATACCAAGCCATCGCCAATGGTGGCGATAGAATAAATCTGTAATACTTCGGAAAAGCTCATGCCGGATTGTACCAGACCGATGACCACACCTGCACCAAAGTTAATTACCGTAATGATAATAGACATAATGGCATCGCCTTTTACAATTTTCGTGGCACCATCCATTGCACCATAGAAGTCCGCTTCTTTTTGAATTTTATATCTTCTTATTTTTGCTTCTTCTTCCGTGATAAGCCCTGAATTTAAGTCGGCATCAATTGCCATCTGTTTCCCTGGCATAGCATCCAAGGTAAACCTGGCTGCAACCTCTGCAACACGCTCGGCACCTTTGGAAATAACAATAAACTGAACAAGTACAATAATAATGAATATAATTGTACCTACCACCACATTCCCCCGTAAAACGAAGCTACCGAAGGCTTTAATAACCTCTCCGGCTGAGCCCGCTTCGGTCAGAATCAATCTGGTTGAAGATACATTCAGTCCAAGACGAAAAAGTGTCGTAATCAAAAGCAATGATGGAAAAATAGAAAATTCCAAAGACTCCTTTATATTCATGGTAATCAGTAAAATGATAAGGGAAACGGATATATTAAGAATAAATAATATATCCAACACAAAGGGATTCAGCGGAATAATTAACAGTAATACAATTACTATTACAAATAATGAAACTGCGTTTTGTAATATCTTTTTCATATCTCACACCATTTCGATCTAAAGTAGCTTCTTGTTTTTCAACTTGTAAACATGCACTAATATTTCCGCAACGGTTCCATAAAAATCTGCGGGTATTTCTTGATTAATATCGGTAGTGGCATAGATTGCCCGGGCTAGGGGTTTATTTTCAAGAACATAAACATTGTTCTCCTCCGCTGTTTTAATAATACGAAGTGCAACTTGATCCTGCCCCTTTGCCAAAAGAATTGGCGCACCGTCTTTTTCCAAATCATATTTTAAGGCTACTGCATAATGGGTAGGGTTCTTAATTACAACGTCGGAGTTGGGCACCGCCTGCATCATTCGAGACATTGCCATCTTACGCTGAACCTCTCTAATCTTACTCTTTATCTGAGGATCCCCTTCCATTTGCTTATATTCTTCTTTCAACTCATGCTTGGACATCTTAATTTGACGTTCATATTCCCACCACTGGAAAAAGTAGTCAAACACAGATATGGCTATAAAAGCCATGCATATCTTAAATACCAAAGACATTGTCAAATCTAAAATCATAACGCAGGATGGTGTTACATCCATCTGCAAAGTACGAGTAACCGTTAAAATACTATGGGAAATAAAAGAATACAGTATTACAATTAATATAGTAATTTTTATAATACCTTTGATAACATCAAATAAACTTTTTATGGAAAACAGTCTTTTTATTCCTTCAAGAGGGTTAATTCTGTTAAATTTCGGTTTTAAGCTATCAGTAACAAATATGGGTTTGGTCTGGGCAACAGTAGCAATGATAGAAAGAAATCCAGAGATACAGATGATAGGTGCAGCAATTTGTAAAAAAGCAACCATTGTTTCCTTTGTTATTTGCATTACAAAGCCATCCGTAACATCTGTGCGGTTTTGTGCATAAGCAAACACCTTGTAAAAAAAATCCCTAACATTCTCAATCATCTGAGGAAACATTATTTTCATAGTAAAGAAGGTTCCCATTAGAGATGCAACGGCAATAACATCCTTACTAATTAAAACATTACCTTTTTTTCGCTCGTCTTGCCTTCGCTTGGGCGTGGCCTTTTCGGTTTTTGAATCAGCTGCCAATGTTCTCCCCCCTTTTTGCTAATTCCTTCTTTTCGGAACAAAAAATCATTCTTACATTTTACATGAAAACATTGGCAAAATACCTAAACCCATTCATATAACAAGAGCCCTAAGCCATCTGACTTAAAACATACCTCACACCATCCACCATAGCAATCACCAATTGATTTAAAAAATCAGACATAGGTGAAAATATTAAAAAAATTACTACCAGACCCACAAAAATTTTAAGCTGAATATCCACAACAAAAACATTAATCTGGGGAATGGCTTTCATTAAAATTCCCATTCCCACAGCGCAAAGAAATTCGATTGCGATAATGGGAAATGCCATTTTCAATGCTAACTCGGTACACAATATGAAAGTATCCAATATGGCCTGTGCCACATTCTGCCCAAATACTATCTGTCCGTAGGGAACTACATCACCGGAATTCAATAAAATACGAATAATTGCCAAATGGGCATCTGTTGCAAAAAACAAAAGCATAAACAAAATATTATAATATGTAGCACTTAGCGCGATGGAAGCATTACTCTGCATATCAAACACCTTTGACATGGATAAACCCAGCTGCATATCAATGACTTCCCCGGCAAAAATAATTACAAATAAAAATAAGCTCATTACAAAACCAACAGCAGTTCCGGCGGCAAACTCCTTCAGCAAAAGAATGCCGTATTCAAACATTCCCGAGATCTGCATCTGCTGTTGCGGCAAAGATGTAAAAACAATCATGGATAAAGCAAGAACCAGTCCGGATTTTATAATTGTGGGAATATTTTTTCTCCCGAAAATAGGATTTAATAAAATAAACCCAGACATTCTCATTAAAACAAATGAGAAAAACACAAAATTTTCAAAATAATCCATCTGTTCCATGCCTCCGAAATTACATTTCATTACGGAATGTATTTCTTTTATTCCATAGTTTTACTCACAGTACATAAAGCCCTGCATCTCTTTTGCGCTTTTGTTTATGATTTCAGTAAATTTGTTACAAAGTGCCACCGCCAAAAAGACGGCAGCCCCCTACTTTCAGTTATATCATAAGTTTGAATACTTCATAAAGAAAATCCTGTAACGTTTCAAGCATCCATGGACCGCAGATCAAGCAAACAACAACAAGAATTAAAATTTTGGGTACAAAGGTAATTGTTTGTTCGTGAATCTGGGTTGCCGCCTGTATGATAGAAATAAAAACACCAACAACCATACTTAAAAGAAGGATGGGACCTCCAATTTTCATGACTACAACAATTGCCCCTCGCATAATATCTAAAGCTTCACCATTTGTCATACATTATCCCCCCAACTAATTAAAGCTTTTAATCAATGTAGAGAATAATAACTGCCAGCCATTTACCGTGATAAACAATAATATTTTAAACGGTAATGAGATCAAAGCGGGCGGCAACATAATCATACCCATAGACATCAATGTACTTGATACCACAATATCAATGAGCAAGAACGGAAGAAGTAAAAGGAATCCTATGATAAACGCCCTTTTCAACTCACTGGTAATAAATGAAGGTATGATAACCGTCATGGGCAAGTCTTCATACTTCTCCGTTGCCTCGTCTCCAGAAAATTCCATAAACATGTCTAACGTTTCAACTTCCGTCTGCTTCAGCATAAAAGTTTTCATGGGTACAGAGGCTCGATCCAATGCCTCTTGACCGCTTATTTCCTCGTTTTTATAAGGTATGTATGCATTTTCATTTATCTGGCTCATCACCGGAGACATAACAAATAAGGTAAGAAATAATGAAATACCTACCAAAACCGTATTTGGTGGCGTTTGCTGCAACCCCAATGCACTTCTCAAAAAAGACATCACAATAATAATTCTGGTAAATGACGTCATCATGATTATAATGGATGGCAGCAGCGAAATAACGGTAAGCATTAAAATCAACTCTAATGTCTGCATTTGTCCGCCGTTTATATTAATAAAAGCATCATTCATGATAAACTCCCTCGTAAATACATACATCTATTCCACAGCATAGCCTGAGGACGAATATGTGTTATTTCTTTCTATTTGGAAAATACTGCGAGAAAACATCTTTGAAGTCATATTCCTTTTTGCCACGCATTTCTTCCAAGTCTTGAAATGTATGTTCATCTATGTCATCCAATTCTTTGATTAGATGAATGCCGCTTTGGGATAATGATAATAGGTAGTATTTTTTCTCCACTTTCAAAATAACAATGGATTTATCCTGAGAAATGGATAGCCTATCTACAATCTGCATATGCCCAGAAGCCCGAAATTTCATGGCCTTCGTACCAATATACTTTGTAAACCAATAGCTCAGAAATAAAATCAAAATTACTAAAATCAGCGTAAAAAAAATCATAAAATAATCTTCAAAAATCAGTCTCTCCCCCTATTCAGCTTAACCTAGCACGGTTGTTACTGTCTTTAAAATTCTGTCGGGTTTAAAGGGTTTTACGATGAAGTCCTTTGCACCTGATTTGATTGCCTCAATAACCATAGCTTCCTGTCCCATAGCTGAACACATTACTACGTTCGCATTGGGATCAATTTGTTTGATTGCCTTGAGGGCACCTAAACCATCCATATTGGGCATGGTAATATCCATAATTACCAGATCAGGCTTAACCTCCGTAAACTTCGCAACTGCTTCCACACCATCTGCTGCTTCGTAGATGTCGCTATAACCATTTTTTGTTAGCGCATCCTTGATCATCATTCTCATGAAAGAAGCATCATCCACCAATAAAATTTTAGACATTTAAATCATTCCTCTCTTTCCCTATATTAACCTGTCACCTTATATTTTTTTAAAACTTCTGTTACACGCACACCAAAATTATCCTCTACTACTACTACATCACCCTTTGCAATACATTGTCCATTTACATATATATCCACTTGCTCACCCGCAAGCTTATCCAGAACAATCAGCGAACCTTTGTTGTATTCGAGAATTTCCCGAACATTCTTTTTGGTGCGCCCAATTTCCACGGAAATTTCCAGAGGTACATCCATAATCAACTCAAGATTTTCTGTACGTTCCTGAGTTCCCCCGCCATCTTTGGTTTTATGTAATTCAGCCTTTGGTTGTACATTGATTACCTTAGGCTGTGCAGCAGGACCATTCATTTGAGGCGCCTGAACGGGCTGTGGTACCGGCGTATTCATTTGGGGCGCCTGAACAGGCTGTGGTGCCGGTGTATTCATTTGCTGGGCCTGAACAGGTTGTTCACTGGCCGTTACCGGTGTGTTTTCTGTTTTTGCAGCCACAGTGTTATTTTGCTGTACTTCTACCTTCTCCGGTTCAGAAGGTGTGTTGTCACTTGTATCGTTTTGGAAACTTTGCGCTAACAATTTTTCTATTTCTTCCTGGCTCATCATCCTACTGGAAGATGGCTCTTCTGTTTCTTCTTCAGCATCAAAGAAATTCTGATAGTTCATTTCCTGCGTTTCCACTGCTGGCACAGTATCTTGGACTTGTTCTGAAACCTCAGTTTCTCCCTCTTGGCCTAATCCAAAACATGACAGAAGCTTCCTTGTCAAATCAATGGACATAATATTTAAAAATTCACTCTCAAGTGAATCTTCCACCTTAAGAGAAAACCTTACAACCACCATAGACTCGTTATCCAGCAAATACTTTTCGCTAAATTCCGCTACCGTATTGATTTCAAATGAGGTTGGCGTAGAAATATTAACGGGCTCCCCCAGAAGTTCTGCCAAAGCAGTGGAAGATGCGCCCATCATCTGGTTCATTACCTCGCGTATTGCACTCATGTTGATGTCATTTAGTTCAAATTCCTCTTCAGGAATTTCCATGCCCATTAAAATTTCAACGATTAGCTTTACATCGTGTCTTTTCAGCAACATAATATTACTACCGCTTAACCCCGAAACATAGGTTATTTCAACGGCAACTGCCGGTTCCATATATGTAAACTCAAAATTGTCCTTATCTGATACCATTACATTCGGAACAGTAATATCAACTCTTCTATCAAGCATAGTAGAGACGGCTGTGGCTGATGCTCCAAGACTGATGTTAAGAATTTCGCCAATCGCATCCATCTCTAATGAGCTAAAAATTTTCTCATCCATAACTATAAATCCCCCCTTTTGCTATTCTTTGTGGCCATTTGTTTCACTAATCCTCACCGCCATATTTTTATTATATACCCCCAGCTTCCCTTGGAACCAAATATTGTCTTCAACAAAAATATCAACGTATGAGTTTTGGGGTCGATTCATATTTATGATGTCACCCTGTTTCAGATCGTAAATATCTTGCAGCATAACCGTCGCATCACCAATTTTTGCCGTAACTTCCAAATTGGTATCTTTGATAGATTCGAATATATCTTGAGACGTAGTGTCCACATCAATTCCTGACAACTTACCGGTGCTGCTTTTTTTACTCTCCAGACGTCCAAAAATATTTGTTAACATTGAACCCGGGATACAAACATTTATTTTCCCCTCAACATTATTAATCATTACTTCAATAATGGCAAGCACTACAATTTCATCCATCCCTATTTCCTGCATCATTCCATGAGATGTTTCTACTTTTTCAATTTTAAAGTCTATATCCAGATAATTCGCCCAACCATCCTTCATAACCTTAACCAAGTACTTGGCAATATTCTCATATAACAAAAGTTCAATATCTGTATATGAATATTGAGAAGAAATATTTTGAGGTTCTTCACCGATCCCCCCCAACATTCGGTCAATCATACTAAGCATCAACGGCGTAGTTATATGCATAAACAACGTACCCGTACCTGCCTTGCCCCCTAAATCCGCATTAATCACAGTTAGCGCATCATTATCAGATAAAGCATTGCTAAACTCATAATAACGCTCTTCTTCCACCGTAATAAGAGAAACTTCGCTGGATATCCTAAGCAGACTGTTTAATCTAGAAGATGCGATCCTGCAATAATTCTCATGGGCACTTTTGATTATATTTAATTTGTCCTTCGTAAACTTTTTCGGACTATAGAAATCATATTTTCGGTATTTCTCGCCAGTGTCTTTAGAGACATCTTCCTCAACGCTGCCCCCGCCCATCACTGAGGCAAGAAGCTCGTCTATCTGACTCTGGCTTAAAACTTCAGACATTTATAGCATTCACCCCTACCATTCTATATTGGACCCCGGGCCCCTTTACCGTTAGCTTGAACAAACCAATGCTATTATTGCGTGTCTTGGCTATTCTCGGTTTGTGTTTCATTAGCCTCAACGCCATAAATTTCATTATAATAGTTATCCAAAGATCTAACAATACTGTCATTTTTGGTAATTAGAATTTCTACTCGCCTATTTTTGGCTCTGCTTTCCTTTGTTGCAAAAGAACTGATGGGTCTGAACTGCCCAAACCCCGTAGAAACTAATTTTTCCGGTCCAATAATATTCTTTTTTTGGATATATACAAGAACTTCTGTGGCCCTGTTTGATGATAAAAATCTATCACTTACAACCTCATTCGGCTCCGTTGGACTTGCCTGAGAAGTATGCCCTAGTATCTGGATTTCCTTAACAGAATCACTAACGTCCTCTATGGCATAACATAATTGATCAAGCACATCTTTGCCCTCTTGCTTCAATACATAGCTATTCCCATCGAAAAAAATGTTGTTTCTAAAGGTAATAAAGGTAAACCCCTCTCCCTTGCTGATTTCAACGTCAGAATCAAGTCCATTCATTTCAACATATTTCGATAGCTTATAATAAAGTTCATCGAACTCATCGTTAAACATGGTGTCTTCCCCATCACCGTTAAAGCCTCCCTCGAGATCATAATTCCCCAAGCTCCCCTCGGAGTTTTCAACGATTTGACTAACTTCCTTATCCGTAGGATTAAAACTCTTTACAATTTCCTTCCACTTTGCACTATCCACAGAAGAGATTGAATAAAGCAATACAAAGAAACATAGAAGAAGTGTAACCATATCGCTATAGGTATTCAGCCAATCATTAGAAATCCCGCCTTTTTTTTCTTTTTTCTTCATAGCTGCACACCCCCTTATTATAAAACAAATTCACAATCAGATTTTATTTAACAATAATTTCTTATTGGATTATTCTTCTTCGGGAGGTTCCTCCTTGCCTTTTTTCTTTTTACCTCCTTTTTCATACTGGGGTAAATAAGTAATTAGTTTTTCCTTCAAAAAGTTAGGATTTTCGCCGGCTTGAATGGCCAAAATTCCCTCTATAATAATTTTCCTACATAAAATTTCCTCATCACTTCTCACTCTTAGTTTTTTGGCAATAGGCATAAAAAACAGGTTCGCAAGCACAGAACCATAAAACGTTGTAATTAACGCAATACCCATATTAGTACTGATTCCGTCCGCTCCGTCTTCCATATTCATTGACATTAACATGTTAACCAGACCTATCAGCGTACCAACCATACCAAATGCAGGAGCATACCCTGCACCCTTTTCATAAAACTCAATAATTTCACTATGTCGTTCCTCAATATGCTCCAATGTATTATCCAATATTTCATTCACTTGTTGGGGTGTTGTGGAATCAACAATCAACATTAACCCCTCTCGAAAAAAAGGATCTTGCATTGAATTAGCTTTTTCTTCTAATGCAAGAAGTCCGCTCTTACGCGCAATAATTGCCAATTCATGTAGTTGTTCAATAAATTCCATAGCATTATAAGGATTTTTCAGTAATATTTTGAACTGCTTTGGCAATTGTTTTAATACTCTGGCCGGATAACTTGCAACTAAAGCTGCAAAGGTTCCGCCTATAACAATCATAATACTCTGGGGCTCCCAAAAGTTGCCCAAATCCTTAAAGCCAATACCAAATATAACAAGTGCCAACCCTATTATAATGCCCAGGAAAGTTGTAATGTCCATAATTCGCCTCCAAAGCCTTATTTCTATTTCACAAATTCACGTTTCTCACCTTAGGGGTAATATTCATGGAATGAATTGCCGATAAATACTTAATTGACTTTTCAATAATTTCATCCGGTGTTTCCCTCACAATATAGAAACTCAAATTATGCAACAGAATTTTAGATTCCGGAATGCATTCAATTGAGACAATCTGCTCACAGTTTAATACAAATTTTTCGCCATTAAGCTTTGTTAATTTTATCATAAAAACCTCCCGAAATCCTCATAGATAGTTCCAATTATTTACATAGTATTTACAATTAAATTCCGTCATGTAATCCCTCAAAAAACACCATCTTTATGAAGTATAGCTCCTCATATAATTCGTTTTACCGGACTATAATGTACATCTGCCTCTATCATATCGGATGTTTTTGCAAATTACATCGATTCTTTATTAATTATAGTTAAAAAGAGTAGTAAACCGCAACCAATGCAGCAGCGGTTTACACTATATGTCATATAGGTTTCCTCAATTTATATTTTTATGTAGTAAATGTTAATTATCTCTTAATATTTACAAGTTCCTCAAGCATCTCGTCTGTCACAGTAATAATTCTTGTATTCGCCTGGAAACCTCTTTGAGTGGTAATCATTTCAGAGAATTCTTTTGCCAAGTCAACATTTGACATTTCCAATCCATAATTTAAAATTGCACCTGTTGTACCTTCACCTGGCTTATATGGCAAAACATACCCCGTATTTTCTCTAATTTCATAGTAAGGTCCTTGAGTTTTCTCCAAAGCGTTTGGATTTGGTACATTCGCAACGGCTAACATACCAACCGTAACACTTTTTCCGTCCGGATCGCTACCGATAATTTCACCTGTTTTGGAAATACTCAAACTATTCAGTTTCAGGGGCGTACCATTTGCATCACCCGCCGTAAGAAGATTCCCATCCTTGTCAACATAAGGAGTTCTAATAGGCTGAATACGTCCTTCTTCTATGGCTCCATCCTTATATGCAAAACCATAAACGATATTGCCATTGCCATCGCACAGATAACCTTCCCCATCGAAAGTAAAGTTACCTACTCTGGACAACATAAGCTTTGTCATTTCTTCCGAAACCCCTTCGGGATCATCATCTTTTAGTTCAATATCAATACCCTTATTGCCTACAATAAAAAATCCCTGACCATCAATCATGCAGTCCATAGCACTGTCTGTTGGTGCATAAGCCCCACTGGCAAACATAAGATCAATGGTCCCCACTTCAGATCCGTAACCTACCTGAGAAGGGTTAGAACCACCAAAAACGTCATTTCCATCACTTGAAGAGGATGTTGTCTGATAAATAGACTCTTTAAACGTTACCCTCCCCGATTTATAGCCATAAGTATTTACATTGGCAATGTTATTACCGATAACATCCATTTTTTGTTGATGCGCACGAAGCCCGGCAATCCCTGAAAACATTGATTTTACCATAAAATGAAATCCCCTTTCTAACTACCTTTCAAGATAACGTTGTTAAAAAAATTATAAAGCGTTTTATTCTAAGAGATCAAATACAGATGGTATCACACCGGCGTATTTCCTGCGTAATAACATCTGATGAAAATACTTCAGATACAGTGGTGTCCGTTAAAATTCTGTACTACCGATGTCATCCTAATTATTCTCGTTAGTTTGCCCCCCATTTTCTGTGCCACTGGTATCAGTTTCCGGAAGTTTTCCAACCGCCATAATTTGAGATAACTTATAGCTGTTTCCCTCTACAAAAACAACCTGCTCCCCTGCATACATTCCCGTTGCTGTAACCGTTCCATACAGCTCTGATATGTTGCCATCGCTATCTGTTTTTCCGATGGTTACATCTTTTCCAACCAACGAAGCAGCATAGGAAATAAGGGAAACACTCGTAATATCCTCTATTGCCTGCATCGCGGACATCATCGTCAACTGGTTCATAAATTCACTCTGATCCATAGGATTGGTCATATCCTGATTTTGCAGCTGCGCCGCCATTAGTTGAAAGAAGTCGTCTATATCCAAAGTGCTCTTACCCGTGGTTTCCGTCGTTAGTTTCTGGGTACTGCTTGCAGAAGTAGTTTTATTCGGAATATTGGTCATATAATCATTAATGCTGGACATTTTTACACCTCCGCCACTTCAATATTATCAATACCTAACCGCAGCCTTTGAGCAAAATCCAGATTCGGTTGGTCCTGCTCTCTTCGCTTTTCATTGGAATCGCCTTGATATTGTCCATGATTTCCGCTGCCATCGAAGTTTTCACTGCCTGTGTTTTGTCCATCAGTTTTATTGTAGTAATTTAAATTAACATTCACGTCCTGCATCAAACTGGTTTGCACAACTTTTGACAAAGAGTCTAAATTTGTGGCCAATAGTGCTTTTGTAGCTTCATCACTGCAATTAAGTGTGACTGAAATTTTGCCTTTATTGATTAAAAATTCAACATCAATTTCTCCCAATTCCTTTGGAGTTAATTTAATATTGACTTTTTGTACTTCATTATTTATTTTCTCTACAACCATGTTGCCTATTTCTTCCGCAACCTGCTTCCATGAAGACTCTAAAGAGGGGTCTCCCACTTTAATCATAATTACGTTATCCGCTGTACTGTCCGAAGGGAGTGGTGGCAAGTCAGGTGCTGTAATAGCACCGGTGTCTACACCTTCATTTCCCTGGGAAAAAGTACCTCCATTATTTTCATCATTCATAAACATGTTTTGCTTCAAATCCGCTGTGGAATTGGAAGTGTTTTCCACCAAATTCGTAGCAACATTTTGTTTTAACAAAGCAGAGGCAGTATCCTTGCTTTCATCTTCCAAAACAGTCTGGGACGCATAAACAACCGGAGCCTTTTCTGCCAATTGCATTTTTGCCAATCCTTGTGCTATGGAAACAGTCTGCATAGATTCCAAACCTGTTCCATTTTGTACAGCGGATTCTATAAGTCCAGCTTGTCCCACCCCACCTTGCTCGTTTGCCAAAACATTGCCATCATTTTGTCCTGCGGCAGATAAACCTACCGCCTTGGCAAGCTGAACGGGGTCAAACGCCCCACCGGAATTGATTACCAACGATGCCAATTCATTCAAATTCGCCTTGTCATCCTTTGTTTCTTTGGTATCCTCCTGTACACTGCTACCCGTTTCTTTCCCTGTGCCTTGCTCCTTCTTGGTAACTTGACTGCGTCTGTCAGTCGTTTTTTGATTAGATACATTTTTTATCATGTCTTTGAAGCTATCCTCTGATTTACTGCTTTTTGATTTCATTTCAACTTTTCCTGTTTCAGGAATACTCTTATTTATTGAAACAGAACAATTATTCAAGCAATCACCCCTTAAAATCATTGGTACCTTTATCCCGAAATATCATTATATTATTTTTCTAGTAGTTTAGAAAATTTCGGTTCCATATTTTTTACTATTACTTCTTTGAAAAATCATTTCTGCATTGTTCCCAAAATCAACCTGTGCACTATATATATTTTGTGGAATCATAGAGAAAACACTTAGCCAAGCGTTGCCACTTGTTGAGCCAATAAAATAAATTAAAATGAATCATCTTAAATTATCATAGAATCCTACTGGGTTTTACTCCTATGATCTTAAATGATTCTTATTTTAACGCCTATGAAGTCAAAGAAATTTACTGTGAAGCAAAACAACTTGTATGTTTTAATTCCCAGCAAAAGGCAACTATGATAAAAAATACAACTTATAAGAGTATTTATTCATTAACATTAAAAACAAAAATTATAAATTAGAAAATAAAAATAAAACCACGCTTTTTTGCTCAAATACGCCAAGATGTGCCATTAAAGGCTAATATTACTTACATAGTAGCATAATACCCCCCATTTTTCAATAGAAAGCCCCTTCATTTAATAATTAGATTTTGAGCTTTTCTTTTGAAATTCCTTGTGTTTTTTCCCAATTTATCCTCTTTTCCCATATATGAACAAAAAGATACGCTGAAATTGTATCTCAAAAAAAAATGAGCAAAGATACTTTTTTTACCATCACTAATCAATATTGATGAATTCATTCAACAATAAAACGTTTCCCTATATCTTTTACACACAGTTTTAAACAACAAAAATCCCTTGTACCGCCCATATTTGTCCAACTTTCAATAAAAAGAATACAGAAAGATTTGACATCCTTTCTCAATCCATGTAAAATATACAGTACAGTTTATGCACTCTTAGCTCAGGGGATAGAGCGTTCGGCTCCGGACCGAAAGGCCGCAGGTTCGAATCCTGTAGAGTGCATAAAAATAAAGCCCTAGTAACTAACGTTCTAGGGCTTTTTTCTTTTCCCACAATTATGGAGTTCATTCCATCCACTTCTTTGGCGAACATATGCCCTCTTTCAACTCCAAAAACTCCTATTACCGGACATCAAGGTCTCTCTTTATTTATTGAATTTTGCAGTTTATACTATAAATAGAACATTCAAATAACTAGCCCATAGAATGGATAATTTTTTACCTATTTATGAATTGCCTCATTCAGGCATTTCAAAAATATTTTTTTAAAAAAACTCTTGACCCTAACGGAACGTCATAGACTAAAGTAATCTTATCAAGAATAAGGAGGATTACGGAAATGAGAACAGTAAAAGAAATATCAAATATAACAGGTGTGAGCGTGCGCACGCTTCATTATTATGACGAAATCGGACTTTTGACGCCCACAGATAAAAGTGAAGCGGGTTACCGGCTTTATGACGATAAAGCACTGGAAACATTACAGCAAATATTGTTTTTCCGGGAATTCGATATTTCTTTGAAAGAAATTAAAGCTGTTTTAAATAATCCAACTCTTGATAAAACCCAGATTCTACAAATGCAGAAAAAAATGCTGATAACAAAAAAAGAGCGCATGGCTCGTCTCATTGACAGCATTGATGACATTCTGAAAGGAGAAAACAAAATGAATTTTGAAATATTTAGTAAAACAGAAATTGAACAACTTTGTCAGACGACCCTTGATCATATGCCTGAACTTATGCGGCAGAGCATTATAGAAAAATTCGGCAGTATTGAACAGTGGCGCAAACATTATATAGAATGCTGCTCAAAGGAAGATATGCAAAAAGGCTATCAAAAAATGGTAGAATGGTATGGGGATAAGGACAGTGCACTAAAAGCAATGAATAATCCTCCCAACAAGGAAGTTGGCACTGCATTTGGGAAACGGATAAATGAAATCGAAAAAAGATTAAATGATCTAAAAAAATATCCAATAGACTCCTTTGAAATCAGAAAGCTCATTGGCGAATACGGATTTGTTATGAAACAATTCCTTCAGGTAAAGCATGAGGAAGGGGTTATGCTGTCTATAGCCTCCATTTATAGAGACAGCCGATCAACACAATGGCCAATGATTGACCAGAAGTATGGTGAAAACACTGCCGAATTTTTTGCTTGTGCCATCGAAAACTTTTATAAAAACGAAAATATTTCTAAAAAATAAAATTATTTTAGAGTAAATGGCATAAAAGGAACCCCGGAAACACCAACTTCACAGACATTTCCGAGGTTCCGTATGTTATTTGAACTTAATCATTGGCATCTTGTCTTATTTCCCCTCCACATTTTCAAATGTTCCCCCTGTTATTTATGTTGTTTCTGCATTCGTACGGTTTGAGGTAGATAAATTAGTATCTTAAAAACGATATAACATAAATATTTATTCAATGTCAAAGGAATTTTCGTAAACGACATTATTCTGTAGCTTCCCCTTCACTAAATAATGTCCGCTTTCAACACTTGAAAAAAGAAACAGCCCATCTTCATTGGTTTCTTGTATTTGCACTATTGTTTCATTTTCTCCTGTATCAATAAGATATAAAAATACAGCAACTTTTGAAAGGGGAATATTATCATGTGTTATCATTCCGCTAATGGTATTTTTACACTCATAGGGATTTTCAATTAAATCAAAATATAAACAAACCTGACTATATCTTTCGATTTTTAACAATAATGGCTCGGTAACTCTATAGCTTTGCTTTTGCACTACCATCTCATAATGATTCGGTATAATATTGTAGATCAAATATTGTCCATTATGATTTGACATCGTCTTATACAACGTTTTATCGCAACCTATAGATTTAAGGTATATCTCAGCATCCTCAATCGGTTCTCCACTTCCTGATTCCAATACTTTTCCGTAGATAAGTCCATTTACAAATGCCGGGCTTTTCTTTAATGAAAATATCATTTTGGTTATTTCATTTTCCTGTATAAAAACTGTTGTAATTTCCGTCGTATTATATCCCACCCCTGAAGCAATTACTTTATATTCTCCAGGCTTTATTATATTTCTGAATTTAAATATTCCTTTATCGTTGGTTATACTGCTGTACAGAGGGCTGCAATTCTCATCCAATACCATAACTGTTGCATTCTTTATGGGCCAATTCCTACAAAGAACCTTACCCGTAAAGACCGTATGATAACAAGGGGGCACCTTTTCAAGTTCCAGATTCGCCGTAACTTCTTCGCGGGACTTTATCTCAAAAGAATCGCTTTCTCCTAGGATATAAACGTCGTGAATACACATTCGTTAAACGACCTCCTCCTGCTTCGTAGATTTCACTAAATAAGTGCCTGGATTTACATTCGTAAATAGATATTTTCCGGAAACGTTGGTTCTGGTTGTCGCAACAACAGTTTCAACTTCATTTACTACCGAATATAACGCTACCCCTGCACCTCCAATTGGCACTCCCGTAGCCTGCTCTTTTATAAATCCACTAATTGTGCCCGTATTTGCTGCCGGATCGGCAATCAAGGATATTTCACTAGCAGCGAACTCCTTTGTTGAAAGCTCAATTAATGCACTTTCATTCGTATAATAACCTAACTTAGATGCAGTAACATAATACTCACCCGTGGGAATCAACCCAAATAAAAATTCACCATTATTATTTGTAGTACTGCTGATTACAAGCACAGGTTCTGGCAGTAAATTGCTATACAGACTGACCACTGCATTTTGTAATGGCGTTTCATCTTCCGTTTTTCTAATGATGCCATAAACAACATTAAGATTATTGTCCGGATCTGCAGTCAAATTAATATCAACAGAAGTTTTTTTATTCTGTTGAATTGAAATGGGGGTTGTAAGGGGCAACAAATATCCGGCTTTAATTGCCGTTACTTTATATGACCCCACAGGAAGATTGGCAATCGTAAACTGCCCATTGCCCCCTGTATTTGTGTGTTCAATGGGATTATCATTTACATCGTATACTTTTACAGTTGCACCTTCCAAACCGCTTCCACCTGAGCTTACCGTCCCTGATAAAATACCCGCAGTGGACGCAAGATTTACAGTTAAATTCAAATTTTCTGTTTTTTCCTCTCTTCCTGTCACCTCAAACGTTGGAGTATATCCAAGATTATAAAGTTCTTTAAAAGCCATCTTAACATTCCTTCTTTCTTAAATAATTTATAATTATTTTTACAGCAGTAATTTTTGTATCTACTACATTTTATTCAACCAGGCTTGTTTTGTTATTGTTTTACACATAAAAAATAAACAAGCTTAAGAAAATTTTCATTCAGTACAATAACACATAAACCTTTTATTTAATCCCATATATTGTTCAACAACATCAGTTTTTTATTATACTCTTTTCCTTTTTTAGCCTAAAAAAATTCAGGCAGACAACCTTAGTTGTCTGCCTGATAAAGCTCATTTTTTATTATAAACAATTCAATAACATCCTTCTTAATTGCTGTTATCTTTTAAATAAACTTTTGATCCCAGTAGGAATCCCCTCGACTCTGTCCTGCTAACTCCATGTCCACAAATTTCATATAGAGATAGCCTGCAATATTGGTATTCTTATCTGACAAAGCATAAGGGAAGTTGACTACCGAATTATTATATACATTCGTAAACTTAATGGTAACGGAGGTTAATGCTCTCGCGCCGGTATCTGTACTTGCAGTTTTAAAGGATATTACTTCAAGTTTTATATCATCCGCAGAGGCACCTGCTTCAAGCCCCATCTCAATTCCTTCTTTAAAGGTTGTAATATCAAGAGGTGTCAAGGCTCCCCCTTCCGCCGGAATATAAAACATAGGCTCGGAAAACGTAAGGGTAACCGTACCGTTATATGGCTTTTCAGCATAGTAAGAACCATAGTTTGTAATTGAGGTATCCGCAATCACCGTTGGGCTGGATTTATCAGCAGGGGTAATATTTATGACTTTGATAATTTGAGAATCCCCTCCGCCAACGGGACTTTTGGCAACAGCATAGAAATTATAGTATACATCTCTTTCGATATTATTAATGGTTATGGTTGCTCTTGCCAAAGTATCGCCCGAACTGATTTTGGCAGTAGCAGAACCAAAATCAATTGGTCTGTATGCAATATTTTCCTCTCTCTCCCGAATAAAATCTCCATCAATGGCAGATTCCGTCGGCATAGATTGTTTATTAAATACAATCCAATCAATCTCCGCTTCTTTATCAAGAGCAATGTCAATAATCGCAGAATCCGCCAGTCTATCTCGAATATATGCACTGTCAAGCTTTGGCGCCGCTACAGACACCGTGGTGAACTCAATCTCCTTCATAGGTGAGGTTGCAGCAGGGGTTCCCTTCAAGAAGCAATACATCACATAATTCACATTAGGGTTTAAACCTTCAATTCTAAACTCATATTCTGTTTTCCCGCTTACCACAGAGAAACTGCCGTAAACCCCATCTTGTGGTTTATATTTTCCATCCATAATCCCATCTGCCGTAGGATCTGTAACCGTCCCCTTCTTCGCAATGAGGTAATAGAAGGTTGCCTTTTTTGTAGTTTTCACAATAGGCCTTACAATGGTATCACCAACCTGGCTAGCACCACTATCATTTACAAGTTTAGGATACCCTAATTCAAATTCAGGAACAATGGTATCTGTAAAGTAAACCTTTACGTTGAAATCCTTAGGATAGTTTACGATCGTTACCTTACCCTCGGTGACCGCTTCTGCAAGCCTGTCCGTAGGATTATCGGAAACGGGACTTAATCCGGAACTGCTGCCTATCACACACTTAATTCCAAAATTAATTGTACTTTCCCAGCCCTGTCTATCCGTTTCCCCATTAATAGAAACAATTTTAATTCCATACTCCGTTTGCTTCAAATCCTTAAATTTATCATAGTCATAGATTTCACGGTTATCAAGAATTTTATCTTTTATATTTTGAAGGGAAATAGATTTATCCTTCTCAACAATAACTACGCTATCTCCGGTTGATGATGAAACCTTTGTAAAAGTGCTACTGCCTTCAGGCTTTTCATATACCTCAAAACCAACTTTTTCACTGCTTTGGAACAAAATATCATAAAAAATATTATCATTTGTTTCCGAAACCTGGGGTGTCAGCTCAAAGGACATGTCCATACTTGATGCAGAAACAGTTTCCGCAATCTCCACCATTGGTGCCACCGTATTAAAGGAAGGCAAAAGCGTTTTTTCATCCATTCTGTTTCCGGAAGTATCTGCAATTTTATTTAATTCAAACTCATAAGTATTTGCACTGTTTAAATCCAAGACTCCCGCCGGGAAAGTAACCACAGTAGCCCCGTCAACATCCTCTATAAGTACCTTTGTAAAATCAATATCAACGGCCGGTCTTCGTAAAACAGATAAATCGTAAAGGGTTATATTTTCGCCCAAATCTTCTTTATCAACGGCAGATAATTTGTTCTTTGTTGCATTATCCACAACTTCCTCACTGAATTTTATGCGAATTTCACTTCCTGCAACCACATCGCCGCTGATTGTTTCTTCAAACTCCAATGTAGCAGTAGGCGATGTAAAATCTGCTGTTTTTACATCCATATATTCAACGGTAGATATATTGTTAAAACTATCTTTTGCAACAATAAAAAGATCATAAGGGGTTTCGGCAGTCAGCTTCGTTAGACTGATTGTACCCTCCACATTTTGCTTTACTGAAATTTTTCCACTTCTCAATCCACTGTTACCCAATACAACTTGGTTTTTCGCCTCATCGGAGTCCAACGCAGGCTGTTCTGTGCTGGGGGCAACAGGCAATGGGAATGTATCACCTTTTTTACATAAAACATAATAAATTGTAGCCGCTTCATTTACCTTAACTTTTACGCCAATAGATGTATCTTTTACCTCATCCAACATGGGGTAACCGTTGGCAAAAATAGGTGCTGTTAAATCTGCTGTTTTAAATGTCACTTTTGTAATTTCCGAATCAACCAAACCATCGGTAGCCAACGCATAGAAATCATAATCGGTATACTCCTTCAAATTGTTCACCGTTAAAATCTCTTCTTCGTTTTTCTTGCATTCTTCAATCCCTTGATTGGTAGCGCCGGATACGGTCTGCGCCTTTAAACTAATCACATTTGGAGCAACACTGCCTTTGGGTAATACTGCCCAATAGGCTGTACAATTCTTGGTAACGTTCATCGCGATTTCCGCTGAAGAATTATATATGGTTCGAACGGCAGGGTAATTATCCAAGAAGTCTGGCTTTGCTTCAATGGTTATTTTTTTGATTTCCGATAAATTCTCACTTTTATCCTGAGCAACCAAATAAACATCATATTCTTCTTCAGGTTTTAATCCGGAAATTTTGATGCTCCCTGCTGTATCCGCCTTAAGATTCGACGACTTTCCATTCTTTTCGGCACCTTTTCCTTTGATTATTTGCTGTTTTGCATCATCCGAGGTTATGGCAGGAGGGGCAACGTCCACCTGTTCTTGTACAGGGAAAGTTGTACCTCCAAGGTAAACCGCATAATAAACAAAGCCCTCTTCATTTAAGCTAACACCGATTTCCGCACTGGTATTTTCAGAAGATGCGATTTTCGGGTAACCCAAGTTAAACCGGGGTGGTGTGGCATCCTTTGTAACAAACTGCATCTTTGTTACAGAAGAATCATTGGTGCCGTCAGAAAGCAAGATATAACAATCATAGTTATTTAATTCCTCCAAGCCCGTTACCGAAAGGGTATCCCCCTCATAACGTTCACAGTCTTCCACTACACCATTTTTTGTCGTTCCATAAAGCTTCTGCGATTTTAAAGACTTGCTATCCGGTGCGGGACGCCCCTTCTCATATACTGCCCAATACAAATCACAATCCTTATTGGAAACATACTCCAAGGTAGCTGTTTCATCTGAAACATCCTTTACAATGGGAAAGCCCGACAAAAATGCAGGTTTACTATTGTCCAACGTAGTAAAATAGTCGGTTCTTCTTCTACTTGTATCCTCTTTATCATCCACCAAAACCGCAGATAAAATATAATCGGTGTCTACTTCAAGTCCCGAAACTTTAGTAGTATATTCCTTATTGGACTCCACTTGTAAAGAACCATATTTTTTCACAATAGTTTCATACTTTCCGGGTTTGATAATTTCATCTTCATCCGGTCTGCCATCATCATAATAGGTAATTGCCCAATAAACAGTACCCGGTTTATTGGTTTTAAACTTCGCAACCCCATCCGTAGGACCAATATCCTCCATTTCAGGATAATCACTTAAAAACAAAGGTGTTTCAGAGGCTTCCTCCGCATCCTTGCTTGTCATATCCTTTCCGTTAATATTGGCAGTCAAGCCCGGTCTTATCTCAATTTCGTCGGGCAGCATAGAAACCTTACTGCCTGCTGCATTTGCTTTTAGGTATCCAATTTCACCTTCTCCGGATATATTAATCCCTTTATCCAAATAAAGTTCATCTACATAGGTATCCTCGTCTAAGAAAACCCTGCTATCCTCTGCTGTTTCATCAATAACCAAATTGTCAATGGTTTCATTATCCAAGTACAAATAATTTTGTGCACCCTTTACCGTAACCTGATCAAATAAACCGGATAAATGCAGCTCTGATTTTGCAGGTGCATCCATAATAACATCTTTGAACCCACCGCCTCGGCTTGCCGATTCTTCTAAATATGCATCGGTCTTAATTGTAGCTTTATCAACAATGGTATTACCGGTTAATTTTACGGATTTAATACTATTATCTGTTTCCGGCACAATAAGATTCGTAATGGTACAGTCGTCAAAGGTAATACTACTTTTCCCCCCTTGACTTTCCCCTGTTCCACTGACAATAACATCCCCCAAAACATGCACATTTTCGAATTTCGTATCCCCAAGGCCTACCCCTTCCGTAATATAAAGATCTCCTTTAATTACGGTATCACACAAGGTAACCCCTGAGGCAGAAATTGTAACATTTCCATTCTGGACACCTAACGTTTTTGTTCCTGATTGGTTCACCAGCTCTCCCACTGCATCGGAAAGTACCTTGGCTACTTCAGCTCGGGTTATATAATTTTGAGGTTTAAACGTTCCGTCTCTATAACCTGAAATAAAGCCTTTGTCTGAAGCAGTATTCACATATCCTCTGCTCCAGTTTGCAATATTTTTGCTATCCGAAAAAGAATAAGTATCCCCTGTTGTCTCTTCGATTTGCAAATTTCTTCCCAGCAAAGCAACTGCCTGTTCTCTGGTAAGTTGCCCTTTTGCATTTGCTGTATTTTTACCATCTCCCGCAAAATATCCCTCATTATATGCAGTAATAACATCATCTGCATACCATTCGGATCCCTTTATGTCTTTAAACGGGTTTTTTCCCGTTGCGTCATAACCAAAGGTTCGATTTACTATGGAAATAAATTCTGCTCTTGTAATAGGAGAATCAGGATTCATATTCCCGTTTTTGTCTCCACTTATAAGGCCTCTGTTATATAAATTTCGCATAAACGGTTCAGCCCAGTGGTTCTCAACCCCCATATTGAAAGAAGCTGCGTAGACGTTCTCCGTAGGTACAAAACATAAATCAGTCGCTGTCATAGCAGTAACTAAGGCAAAAGCCACCATTTTCTTCCATTTATTTGACAACGACCCCTTAAACTGCATCATCCTCATCCATCCTTTTCCGTCTATAATTCGTCGCTTGTATTTTAAATACGCTTGCTCTCAAGATACTTTCCTCTGCACGGAGCAAATTCAGAAACTCACATCCGTAAGAATACATATTGTAGTTTGCTTCTTCCCTGCGCAAAAGCTTAAAGTTAACCAAAATCGGCGTTTCCGTCCAACTGGTCATAAAAGAATATTCGTAATCCATATTCAATTTTTCTTCACAAACAAAGCACATGCCGCCACAACTTAAATCTCTTAGTTTAACCTCTACAGGAATTTCATTTCCATCTTCTGTATAACAAATTTTTATTATAATTTCGAAGTCAACCCTAACATCTCTATGTAATAACGGTGCTAAATTTCTTACCTCCTGCAAATGAATCTTGCCATATGAAATTTCGCTGATATCTGCATCGTAAATTTGATTAAACTTTTCTTCCACCTGAAAAACAATTTTATCTCCTATCTGAAATTGACTTAGGGTGTCCTCTTCAAACGGAATCAAAAAAGACACACCACTTCCCATAAAACTTAAATCCGCATAGTCTATCACATTGTTTTGTTCATCCATTAAAATACACTTAATTGACAATGTCTATCCCTCCAAACGATTCCTCTCCATTTATTGCTCTGCCATTCAAAACTAGCCCTGATCTGTGCCAGTCTCAGAGGTACTCGGTGAATTTGACGGTGAAAATTTAAGAAAATATACATAGATGTCAACGATTGCCTTATACAGCTCTTCCGGAACCTCTGCGCCAAGTTCAAGCCTGGATAAAATCGTTGCCAAGGATGTATCCTCATAAACGGGAACGTTGTTATCTGCGGCAAGCTCCACAATTTTCTCCGCCATATGCCCCATACCAGAAGCAACGATAATAGGTGCAACCTGATCATTGTCATATTTTAAAGCAACAGCCTTTTTGTTAATTTTATCCTTATATCTTGACATTGACAGAATTTTTCCTTTCATAGATTTTGGGAAATACTTGGGATATGCTTATAGGCGTTTTGCCTTTATCTACAGAAATAGAGTTAATGGCTAAACCATTACGCTCTAAAATTTCAGTTAGTCCGGCTTTAATTCCCTTATCTGTAGCAAGAACTTTTTCCGGACAGAACAATTGCATATCAATTTTCCCTTTATTATGCAGTATGATTAAGTCAAAAAAACCCACGTCTTTAATATCGAACTTAATCAACAGTTTTGTTTTTCTTTCTTCTTCCCCACTCTTCCCCTCCTCATCGTCAGGATCGATCCAAAGTTCGGAATACATCATATTCCCATCAATATTCATGGGAAGCGACATGTGCAGTAATGGCATATACACGCTTTCGTTTAAAAGCATAGATGATAAAATACCCTTAAACATGTCAATATTCTCGTAGCCGGCCTCTCCTCTAATGCCTCTTTCTAAAATGTTAATCAGACTTTGATTGGACTGACTCCCTTGGGATTTTTCCGTATGAATTTGAATTAATACATCGGCAAATGTTTTGGAATCAATATTACCAAGCTTTTCTTTTATTACATTATAATGCATTATTTCCTCAAATGCATCAATAAATCCATTTTTATTTGCATTTTCGTAACGGGCAATATTCAGAGTAAGAGATGAAATCAAATCTCGAACCCGACCAAAATCATTTGTATATTTAATATATTTTGATAAGAAAGGAATAATTTCTTTTTTCAAAATTTCCGTGTTTTTTGTTGTATCTCCCGATTTCGCATTTTCATTAAGAAGTTTAGTCAGTTCAAGCATCTGCTCTGCATAACTTTTGGGAAGACTTTTAGATAAGTTGGAAATATCTATTAAAATATTATTCAAAATATGGTTGCTTGCAGAAAAATCATTGTATTTTTTCAGCAAATCCAAAATTTTAGAATTCAGTTCAGAAGAATTAGACTGAAAAAGAGCATCTCTTAAAAAGTCAAAAAAAGCCCCTCCAAATTTTGTAACTCCTCCTGCTTGATTTTTCAAATAGCCTTCCAACTCTTCCGGAGAAAGTTTAATCATTTCCAGAAACTTAGAAATTTCCTGAGCAAAATTTTCATTAATCCCAGAATTCACCAAATTCCCCATTTTTGCAAACATCAGATCACCCATAAGTTCCGTTGTTGACGGCGTTCCTTTTAAGACTTTTAGGAACCCTTCGTAATTTGAATTCTGATATTCCACAAAATTATTTTGCTGATAATCCGTATTAGAAGATTTGCTATCAGGTCTTGTAACTTTATTCACATCTGTTATATTATTTATATTAGGATCATTCGTCGAGATCGGATTTGTTCTCGAAGTATTATCATATCCAGAAACGGGGGTTGAAACTTTTATAATGTTCGACATAATTTCACATCCTTTCCATTGAAATATTATTATTTTCCTCTTTTTGTCGAATTAAATTTATAGTATAATTAACCAAATGGTGTAAATAGTGATGTAACATATTCTTTTCTAAGGTGGTGCTCATAAATGAACAACGGCATGGATAGTATGATTGATATGTATCTCTTCGAAACAAATTCCTTACTTGAGCAGTTGGAAAATATCATGCTCGAGGCGGAAAAAGCAAAGGCCTTTACGTCTGAAGATATTGACGAAATTTTCCGTATTATGCATACAATTAAAGGTTCTTCTGCAATGATGGAATTCGATTCGATTTCTAAAATCGCACATAGAATCGAAGATCTTTTCTTCATCTTCAGACAAAATAACACAACTGATACCTTTTCCGATGCTATGCGCAAAGAGCTTTTTAACTTAATTTTTAAAACAAACGACTTTATGCGTACAGAAGTAGCAAAAATCGAGCAAAATGAACCTATCTCTGATAATATCGACAATTTCATAAATGATATTAATACTTTTATTGAAAAATTGGATGCTGGTGAAGCAAGCCCCTTGGAAACCGCCGAAAGCAAAAAATCTGACGATAAAAATACCGTAGCACAAAGCAATGCTTCATTGCAATCCATTCCTGCCACTACTTCGCCATACATCATTAAAATTCTTTTTGATGATGGTTGCGGAATGGAGCACTTACGGGCTTTTATGGTAAAAAGTGCAATTGCCGATCATATTGGAAATAACTTTAAGTTTTTTCCTGAAGATGTGGAAACCAATTCCGAAACTTGTAACTATATTATAGACAACGGTTTTTTCATTTTTCTTGATGATGAAACTCAAGTGGATCCCACTGTGACTGCAATTAAAAGCTCACTCAACATTGCCTCTTTCGAGATTATACCGAATCCCGCTGCTGAAGAAACGCAGCACAAAGAGGCGGAATCCGTTGCAACTGCAACCGAAACTGCGGCTGGCAACACAACAAACCAAAGCAAGCCAAGCAAAAAAAGCAATCATGCTTCCCCTGCACCTCAACAGGCTAAACAAAGTATTATCAGCGTGAATTTGTCAAAATTGGACAATCTTATGGCTATTGTAGGTGAAATCGTTATTACCGAATCCATGGTAACCTCATCTCCTGATTTGAAGGGTCTTAAGCTTGATAATTTTACAAAATCCACCAGACAATTAAGAAAATTAACCGATGAACTGCAGGACATTGCCATGTCTATGCGTATGGTTCCCATTTCCGGTGTATTTAATAAGATGAACCGTATTGTGCGTGATATGGGTCAGAACTTAAATAAAGATGTACGTCTCACCATCATCGGCGAAAATACAGAATTAGACAAAACAATTGTAGACAGCATCAACGACCCCTTAATCCATATTGTAAGAAATGCAATGGATCATGGAATCGAAGAAAATAGCCAAGACCGTATTGCCGCCGGCAAAGATTCTCAAGGGGAAATTACTCTGGAAGCAAAACATACCGGCAGTGATATCATCATCACAATTTCTGATGACGGCGCAGGTGTAAATGCTGATAAGGTGCTGGAAAAGGCAAAACGCAACGGAATTTTGACAAAGCCGGAAAATGAATATACAAAACGAGAAATTCTCGCTCTGCTCCTTGCTCCAGGATTTTCCACAAACGAAACCGTTACCGAATACTCCGGACGTGGTGTGGGAATGGATGTAGTAAAGCAGAACATCGAAAAGGTGGGCGGTATTGTTTTTATCGAAAGCGAACTGGGTCAAGGCACTTGTATCACACTGAAAATACCTTTGACCTTGGCTATTGTGGATGGCATGGAAATTTCCGTGGGTAAATCCACATTTACCATCCCAATTACCAATATCAGGCAATCCTTCAAGTGTAGCCGTGAAGAAGTTATTTATGACTCTTTGGGTAACGAACTGATTGAACGTATGGGAGACTATTATCCCATCGTTAGGCTGCATAACCTCTATAATATAGAAACAGAAATTACCGATATTGAAGAAGGTATTTTGGTATGGGTTGAAGCCAGCGATAAATCCTATTGCCTGTTTGTGGATAAATTCATTGGTGAACAACAGGTTGTTGTAAAACCTTTGCCTCCTTACCTGAATAGCTTTAATATTAAAAACTCAGGGGTCGCAGGATGTACAATTCTAGGCGATGGAAATATCAGTATTATCCTTGATGCACTTAGCCTTCATACAGCATTCATGAATTCGTTATAAGGGGGAATGTTACAATGAAAACAGAAAATAATAATGTAATGATGGATGAGGAATATAATTTAGCAGACGCAGAAGAAATCATAAATAAATATCTCACGTTTATTTCTGCCGATTTGGTTTATGGAATTCCCATCGAAAACGTAGTTGAAATTATTACAAGCCCCAGTATTACAGCTCTGCCCATGGTTCCGCCATATGTTTTGGGTGTGATTAACCTAAGAGGTCAGATTGTGCCCATCATTGACATTCGTCAAATAATGGATAAACCGGCAAATGAAAATAATTCTATTTTATGTGTTATTATTTTAGAAATTGACTCAATCTCTATTGGTGTTTTGGTAGATACCGTTTTACAGGTAATCAATATGCCCAACAAAATTTCTGCGCCTCCTTCTAAAAATAATCTTTCCTTTATTAATGGAATGACAAATTTGAATGACGGCAGTGTTATGTACTCTTTGGATTGTGATTTATTGATTAGCAATAAATAAGGTGGTTGATGAATGAATACTTTAAAAGAAAACGACTTTGTCCGTCTTTATACCTTTATTCAAAAAAAGTACGGCATAAATCTTTCAAAGAAAAAACAGTTAATTGAAGGGCGGTTAAACTCAACTTTGTTTTCAATGGGTTTTAATGATTTTTCTGAATATGTTGATTATATTCTTACCAAATCCACAGAAAAGGATGTTGAAGTTTTACTAAATAAATTAACGACAAACTACACATATTTTATGAGAGAGAAGGTTCATTTTGATTTCTTCACCCAAACGATTCTTCCCTATCTCGTTCAAAACAAAAAAGAAAAAGTTCTAAGTGTTTGGAGTGCAGGATGTTCCACCGGTCAGGAACCCTATACCCTTTCTATTTTAATGAAAGAGTTCTTAGGTAAGGAGGCTCCCCGTTGGGATACGCGTGTTCTGGCAACGGATATTTCTCAAAAAGTTCTTCTCCAGGCACAAAAGGGAATTTATCCCCAAGATTCTTTTAAAGATATGCCTAGTGAATGGGTGAGAAAATACTTTAATCGTGTGGGTAACACCGATCAGTATGAAGTAACCCCAGCATTAAAATCAAACGTAATCTTTAAGCCCTTTAATTTAATGGATCCCATACAATTTAAGATCCCATTTGATGTTATTTTTTGTCGAAATGTAATGATCTATTTTAACCAGCAAACAAAAGATGCTTTGGTAGACAGATTCTACAATTCCACTAATCAAGGCGGATATCTTATTATTGGGCTTTCTGAAACGGTTAATAAAAATAACACAAACTATAAATATACTATGCCTGCAGTATACAGAAAAATTTAATTGGTATTTATACAATTAAGAAAGGTTGCATTGAATGAATAAAAAAATTAAGGTATTGGTAGTAGATGACTCCCTGTTCTTTCGAGGGGTTCTTACAAAAAAGCTTGCTGAATTCAGCCATATTGAGGTTTTGGGATATGCTAGGGACGCTTTCGAAGCAAAAGAAAAAATACCGGTGCTTAAACCTGACGTTGTAACCCTTGATGTGGAAATGCCAAAGCTGAATGGCATTGAATTTTTAAAACAGCTTCTTCCGGAAAATCCTATTCCCGTCGTGTTAGTTTCGTCTCTCAACATCAGTGTTTTTGATGCACTGGCTGCGGGGGCAGTGGATTTTGTTAAAAAACCTGAGCTTTCTAAAACAGACAGTATTGCTGCTTTTATTGACGAACTTGCTTCAAAAATAGCCATAGCAAGCCGGGCAAGGGTATCTGCAAGCTTAAATAAAAATACAACTGCAGCACTGCCAAAAACAAACTTTTCGCCAATAAAGCCTTCTAGGTTGACAAATGCAACCATTATTGCACTAGGTGCATCCACAGGGGGCACAGAGGCTACCATCCCTGTTATTAAGGATCTGCCTGAAGATACCCCGGGTATTCTAATTGTTCAACATATGCCTCCCGGCTTCACAAAAATGTATGCAGAAAGGTTAAACCGGATCTGCAAAATGGAAGTTCGAGAGGCTTCTGATGGGGATATTATCAAAAGCGGTCTTATTTTGGTTGCCCCCGGCGATTATCACATGAAGCTTGCAAAAATGGGTTCAAATTACATTGTAAAATGTTTTCAAGCGGACAAGGTAAGTGGACACAGACCTTCCGTTGACGTATTATTCAACTCCGTTGCGGAAGTTGCAAAAAAAAATGCCGTTGGTATCATTATGACAGGTATGGGCCGAGATGGCGCCCAAGGGCTTTTGAATATGCGCAAGCAAGGGGCTTACACCATTGGGCAGAACAAAGAATCCTGTGTTGTTTACGGAATGCCCATGGTAGCAAAAAACATTGGTGCTGTTAGTATCGAGGCTTCTTTCGAAAACATAGCTTTGGTTCTGCGCAGACATCTAACCAGTCTTGCACGATAAACTTTTTTAGAATTCAGAAAAAATTTCAACTCCTAAATAAAGGCCCGTATTGCAAAGATTTGTAAAATAAATCTTATACAAAGCAAACGGGCTTTTTTATCGCTAAAATAAAACAATATTAGACAATAAAGTACACAAAAAATCCACTATTAATGCCTTTCCTGTCTAAATTTTTATAATAATGTTTTTTATTTTTATTCAGATAAATATTATGATTACAGCTTACATGCCGATATATATTAATGAACCTAATTATCTGTTAAACAGTAAGGAGAATTTTTATGAAAGTAAGTCTGAATCATTTTTTTAATATGCAGTCTACCAATAATAATAAAGGAAAACTACAACAATCCTCTTCGCAAAACAGTTCTGTCTCCAGAACTAAAAACTGCGATGAACTCATTATTAGCGGAAAAATTGAAAAAACAGACGAAACCAGTTTTGTGGACGAAATAAAAAATAAAATATCTAAAGAAATAGCTGCCCCTTGTTCAGAACAAAAAATAGAAGATTTGAAACAACAAATTCAGGACGGCACTTATAAAATCGATATAGACCAGATTACAAAAAAAATGTTGCTTTCTTAAATTAGAAAAGGACTGAAATTATGACAAATATCGTTGATTTTTACAATATCGTTTTAAGCTTAATTGATCTTTTTAAAAACCTTACCACTTTAGAAAAAGATAAACTAGAAGCAGTTACCTCCAACAACTTGGATGCCTTAAACACTTGCCTTAAAAATGAGCAGGTTATGGAACTAAAATTAAAGGGACTAGATAAAAAGAGAGAACAAGTTCAAGCATCTCTAGGCTATAACGACCTAAAATTCAAAGAAATTATTGATCGGCTTCCTGAAGATGAAAAAAAGGAAGGCAACCGCCTTTATTCCTTGCTTCAGCAAGCCACCAGTGACTTTCATGCCATAAACGACAGCGTAAAAAATGCACTGGATGTTAAATTGCATTTAATTAACACAAAACTCAGCAAATTAAACATAAACCCGGGTGTGGAACAAAATCAAATGTCCTCTGGGAACAATCTAAAAAATAGATTTGCTTGATACTTCAAACGTAACCAAAGGGGGAAAACTTCATGCGTTCAACATTTGCAGGGTTTACTGCTGCCCAATTAGGCCTTCGCGCAAGCCAATATGGACTAAATGTAACAGGACAAAATATTTCAAACATAAACACCACCGGTTATACACGGCAGGTGGTTGATCAGGTAAGCTTAAACCTTAATAAATCCGGACGTTACGCAAGTGTAGCCAACGTAGGATATGGCACTTTAGTTACGGGAATTTCACAAGTAAGGGATCCTTACCTGGATATTAGATTTCGCAACGAGGTCTCAAAGGTTGGAGAAACCGATGTAAAATTGGCCGGACTTCAGGAACTTGAATCTGTCTTAGATGAAGTCACGTCAGACGGTATGCAAACCCAACTTAGCGACCTTAAAACCATGCTTCAAAAACTTTCTGGCAAGGTTGGCAGCGAAGAATATGATAATATGGTAAAATCTTCCGCCGAATCTTTAACGAAATATATTAATCAATGCGCAAAACAATTGGAGACAATCCGTTCCAATCAAGAATATAGCCTAACTGAGGTTGATGTACCCGAAATTAATAATATTCTCTCAAACATTGCAGAACTAAACAAATCAATTAAGGATGGTCAAATTAATGGCACCCCTGCTTTGGAGCTGGTTGATCAAAGAAACACCCTGATTGATGAATTGGCAAGCTATGTAAAAATTGACGTTTCTTATGTGCCAACAAAAATTAACGACAACCTATCCATTGATGAGTTAAAAATTGATTTTGTGGGTGAAAATAATACAATAAACCTTTTGAATCATTTAGACCATGTAAACTTTGAAATTCCTGACGGAACAACACAGCTTAATATCGTTGACAGTGACGGAAATCCCATTAAGGATTCAGGTGGCAACGTCATTGGAGAGGATATCTATGATGAACTGACAAGCGGTTCCTTAAAAGGCAGTTTGGAATTTTTAAATTCCTCCGGCGCCTTTGATGGTACAAGCAACGCTTTCCGAGGTATTGGCTATTATGAAAAAATGTTAGACCTTATGGCAAATAAATTGGCCTCCACGTTTAACGATCTTAATAATGCAGGATTGCCATCTGGTACACTCCCCGAGGACTTGCATAATATGTTTAGTTCCTCCGATGGAGGAGAAATTACAGCAAAAAATATCTGTGTTGCCTCCGGTTGGTCTGATTCCGAATATGGGATAACTGCATCGGTAAAAGCAGACGGAAGTACCCCCGCCTCCGGCGAAAATGACAATATCTTGAAAATGATAGATGCCCTACAGGTGGATCAATCCTTTGTTGATGAAGGCACACTCCCTGATGACACTGATGATGTTACCATGTTTGAAGGGACTTTCCATGAATTTGTATCCAATCTAAACACTACCTTGGGTATTGATGTTAAATCTACAAAAGAACTTTTAGACAACTATGTTTCTGTTGCAAACGAGATTTCTGATGCAAAAGACTCCATTTCCGGAGTTAGTTTGGATGAAGAAGGAATCAATCTTTTAAAATATCAAAAATCATACGCAGCAGCAGCCAGATTAATGACAACCTTAGATGAAGCTTTAGATACCTTAATTAATAAAATGGGTATTGTTGGCAGATAGTAAAAAGGAGTGGCTTTATAATGAGGATTACAACCAGTCAGGTTTTGCGAAATTATCAAACAAACCTCTCAAAATCTACCTCTGAATTAAATGATACAAGAAACCGTGTACTTACAAAAAGAAATTTCACCAAGGCTTCCGAGGATCCTGCTGCTGCTGCAACAGCATATAAATTGAGAAAAGAGTACTCAGATGTTGGAGATCATCTTGATAACGTGAATGAGGCCATTTCTCATCTCGATGCTGTTGAAAGCAGTGCTATGGGAATGAGCAGCATTGCAAAAGAAGCAAATGCACTCATTTTAGAGGGTATATCCGGCACCTCAAGCACCGAGTCACGGCAAACCATTGCAAATAGCCTTAGAGAAATGCAAGAATCCATAGTTATGTCTGCTAATTCAAAGCTAGGAGATGCTTTTCTTTTTGGTGGAGAAACAACCGATGCAGTTCCATTTGAGCTTGTAGACGGAAAGCTTCAATACTATGGACTGGATGTTTCCAGCACAGACGCTGATGTGCAATCACAATTAAAAGAAATGGAAAACGGAAAAATTTATGTTGATATCGGCTTTGGCCTGTCTTTTGATAATGGAAGCTTAGATGAAAACAGTGCTTTTAATACTGCATTTTCAGGACTTTCAGCCCTTGGTTATGGACAAACTGAAGATGGTATGGATAAAAATATTGTAAATTTAATGGGCGAAGTGGCAGATGAGCTGGAAAAAGAGCCAATTGATCAAGATAAATTAGATGAACTAAGCAAGCAATTCGAAGAATGTAAAAATAATATTACAGATTTTGTTACCGTTTTAGGTACAAAAAGTAATTTTCTTGATACCACCAAAGAGCGTTTGGAGGATAATCAAATAACTCTAAATGAAAAAATTGTTACAGTTGAAAATGTGGACTTAGCGCAAGCTATTTCGGAGTACTCTTGGGCACAGTATGCATATAATGCTGCACTAAAAGTAGGAACTAGTATTCTTAGTCAGTCTTTTATTGATTTTATGAGCTAATAAGCTACAAAATAAGGGGGGGGAAATGATGGATCCTTTATTAAAAATAACTTCAGTACCTTTAAAATTTAAATTGGAGGTAAACAATGCACGTTTGGAATATAACAATTCAAATGCACAGTTGGAAATTTCCAGAGATGCTGGCGGACTTAAAATTAAAAGTGATCCTATTAAATTAGATATTGATTCTTTTGAATGCTATAATTCCGTAAATCCAACGGTCAAAACAAGTATTCAAAATGCCGCCGAAAAAGGCAAAATGGCCGCATACGAAGCAACGGCTACCTATGCCCGTGAGGGAAAGTTATTTTTAAATGCAAAGATAGGTGAAGATGTGATTGGAAAAATTGCAGCATCCAAAATGGAGGTAAATACAAATGTAGGTATTACCTTTCTTCCTACCACAAGGCCTGAACTAAATTGGTCCGAACCCGAAATGACCATGGAATACGAGCTGGATAAGCTTAATTTTGACTGGAAAGTACTAAACGGAAATTTTGAATTTATACCGGGGAATATTGAAATTTCAATTACGCAACAGCCTGATGTTATGATTGAATACATAGGAGGCCCTATTTATGTGCCCCCCAGCGCAGATCCCGAATATGTTCCGATTACCGATTTAAAAGCATAACCAAATGAGGTGAATAAATGGAGCTTGAAACAAAATATTTTTCCAAAATGGAGTATGAATACACGGATGTGATTTCATTTGAACACGGTCTTTTTGGGTTTGAAAACCATAAAAAATTTATTTTAATTAAATTTGAGAATAATAACGGTTCTCCCATTTGTCTGCAAAGCATTGACGAAGCAAATATTGCTTTTGTAATGATAAACCCATACAACTTTATTCCTGAATACGCTGTTTCTCTTTCAGATACTGATATTCAAGACTTAAAATTAGATGACCCAAGCACACTTTCCGTCTATAATATTTGTGTTCTTCGGGATGAAATTCCAAACAGCACCACAAACCTAAGATGTCCTGTAGTTGTGAATACAGAAAACAGAATGGCAAAACAAATTATTTTGGAAAATTCCGACTACCCCTTTAAGTATCCCTTTCAGAAGCTTATTCATAAGGAGGGCTGATATGCTGGTATTACAGAGAAAAATTGGTCAATCCATATATATAGGCGAAGATATTAAAATTACAATACAGGATATCTCCTCTGACAAGGTGAAAATTTCAATTGAAGCGCCTAAAGATATTCCCATTATTCGAGAAGAGCTTAAACTTGCCACCATGAGTAATATGGAAGCTCTGTCCTCCTCCAATGACTCAGTGGCGTTATTGAAAAAAATATTTAATAAGTAAATAAATGAAAGGAAGCACTATTCAGGTTATAATAGCACTTCCTTTTTTATTTTTCTCTTTATTGTAAAGATTATGGACGAATCAAACGTATGCCTTTCCTACGGCTACAATTGATACATGCCCCGAAATTTGTAAAGAAACCAGTTTCCCATCTTTCATAGAAGCCTTTACGCCCATTGTGCCCCCCGGTTGCTTACACTGTAAAGAAATGTCTTTTTCTGCCTGCATCGCAAGAAAAGCCCCAACAGCTGAGGTACCACTGCCGCAGCCTTTTTCCCAAATCAGGCTGGCATCTTTCACGCAAACTAAAGGTTCCAATTGTCCAGTGGTTTCCTCCCAAAGAAGTATTCCAAAAACCTCCGACATTTTTTCACCCCATATTATAGAAGCTTGTTCGGCCTTACTTTTGGCATCATCACCCCATATTTTTCTTTCCACGATGATATGTGTTATGCCATCAAAATGCACAACAGGTAATGTCAGTGTTTCCCCTTCCAATTGAAACGCTTCCCAAACTATGGATAAAGGTAAGGGCATATCAACCTTTCCCAAGTATCCTTGTTTCTCTCTTTGGATTTCACACAACACCAAATCTTTGGCACCCGAAACCTCCAATAATACAAATTCCTTTTCTCCTATAGGCATATGCTTTTGTTCCATGATCCACGCAGCCAAAGAAAGAGTTGCATTTCCACAAAATTCACCCGCCATCATGCGCAACGCCTTTGCAGCCCGTTGATCATTGGGCTCTTGAATAAAACCCGCCTGCTCCCCATAAATGCCATTATACGCTATGAGCTTTTGTCCCACTGCTAATTGCTTTTCTACGGGAATCTTTGTTTCAACCAAAATCGTCATATTTTCAGTTGGGTTGGTTTTTATAAACTGAATTTCCATAAACTCCCCACCTTACTGTTCAAAACGCCCTAAAAATGCTTTTGTTCTCTCCTGCTTCGGATGATTGATTACCTCTTCAGGCGCACCTTCTTCCACTATCACGCCGCCATCCATAAAAATTATGTGGTTTGATACATCCCTTGCAAAGGACATTTCATGGGTTACAATTACCATTGTCATATGTTCCGCCGCTAAGTCCTTTATTACCTTAAGAATTTCTCCCGTCAACTCCGGATCAAGAGCAGAAGTAGGCTCATCAAAAAATAAAATTTTTGGTTTCATTGCCAAAGCACGGGCAATGGACACACGCTGCTGCTGTCCTCCCGAAAGTTGAAATGGATAGGCGTCTTCTTTATCGGAAAGACCCATTTTAGCTAAAATTTCTCTTGCCTCTGCAAAAACTTCATCTTTAGGTCTCTTCCCAATTAAAATGGGTGGTTCTGTAATATTTCTCATTACAGAGTAGTGGGGAAATAAATTAAAATTTTGAAAAACAAGTCCAAAATGTTTTTTAATGTCTCTAAGCTTATTTCCATCACCATAAATTGATTTTCCGCTTTCGTCAGCTTTTGCGGCATAGTCCCCTAAATAGTTAAGATCTCCGCCGTCCATTGTCTCCAACAAAGTTGCACAACGCAATAGTGTGGATTTTCCCGAACCGGAAGGCCCTATAATTGATACAACCTGTCCTTCTGAAACAGAAAGTGAAATATCCTTCAATACCTCGTTGTCTCCGAATTTTTTGTTGCAATGATTTATCTCCAATACCTTCATCTCTACCCCTCCTTACCGATAATAACTCAAAGTTTTTTCTACTTTTTCCATTACATATGCTACTATTGCATTAAATATAAAATAGAATACACCTGCAATAAATAGAGGGATAATCGTTTTTTCTGCAGCCGCAATTTGCTTTGCAACGGTAAACATTTCCGTATAAGTTAATACAAAAGCCATGGCAGTGTCCTTTACCAATGTAATAATTTCATTTGTAACAGGCGGCAAAATACGTTTTACCATCTGAGGGAAAACAATTTTAAAAAAAGTTTGATATTTATTGTACCCTAAAACCGAAGCAGCCTCATACTGCCCCACAGGAATGGATTCAATACCCGAACGATAGATTTCTGCAAAGTAAGCTGCATAATTTATAGAAAAACCAACTAACACCGCAATAAAACGATAGCTTTTATTTAAAGAAATACCGAAAACATAGTAAGGGCCAAAATAAACTACCAAAAGCTGTAACATTAATGGAGTACCCCTTAAGACCGAAATATATATTTTCGCTAGACACTGAATAGGCTTGAAACTACCAAGCCATTTATGAAATCCTTTCACTTCCAACGGATTTTCTGAAATCAAAAAACCAAATGGTGCCCATTTTGACATACGACCAAATGACACCAAAAGCCCCAAGGGCATAGAAAAAACTAAAGTCAAAACGAAAATCAGCAGCGTAGCTAGCATACCTTCCCCAAGCTGTTGTATTATATTTAAATATTCGGCTATACCCATAAAAAAACCCCCATATTTTACACTTTTTACATATCCCCCTTATAAAGCAAGGATAAGCGTGCCGGGTTTCCGACACGCTTTATTTATCTATTTATGTAATATCAAATTATTTGCCAAGGCAAACCATTTGATCCAAATTATAATCTTTATAATTTGCTACAATAGTATCAAATGTACCATCCTCTAACATTTCATTCAATGTTTCCTGAACCTGATCACGCAATTCCGTGTCATCCAATCTAAAGCCAATTGCATACTGTTCTTTGGAAAGAGGTTCTTCCATCATAACAAATGTGTCCCCACGGGAAGTCAACTGATACTGCGCAACACCAATGTCAACGGCAATTGCATCAATGGAACCTGCTTCCAAATTCATAAATGCTGAATTATAGTCAGCTGTTTGCTCTAAGGATGCAAAGCTTTCTGCCAATGCCAAATTTTCTTCGTTATCTTCTTCGTTTGTTAAGGCAGCCAATGCAGAAGAATCAGCCTGGGTCATAACAACCTTTCCTGCCAAATCAGCCTTTGTTTTAATTCCAGAATCCGCTTTGACTACAAAAACAATACTGTTGTCTACATAAGGATCGGAGAAAGTGTAATTTGCTTCTCTGCCCGTCATAGTAAAGCCATTCCAGATACAATCGATAGAACCGCTATTCAATTCCATATCCTTTGCATCCCAATCAATGGGCTGCTTTACCAATTCCCATCCACGGCGTTTGCAGACTTCTGCAGCCAAATCCAAGTCAAACCCAACATATTCCCCAGCTTCATTGCGGAAACCATAAGGCGGATATTCTGCATCAAAGCCAACAGTTAATTTTGTACGTTCTTCTTTTGCGGTATCTTCCCCAGGAGCCGCTTCATTTTCCCCAGCACTGCTGCCACAGCCTGCAAGCACAGAAACACTCATTACCATCGCTAAAATTAGTGCTAAATATTTCTTCATATTCCATTTCCCCTTTTACTAATTTTTTTCTTCCCACATGACTACACAGTCTGTAAACTCTTTATTATATTATCACACTACCACGCTAAAGTAAAGAGGTTTTTCAACTTTTGCTAAATTCTTTTTTCATTATAACATAAAAAAGTAGGCAGCTCATGCCGCCCACTAATTATATTAGAATATCTCTCTTTATTGCCTGATTTAGTGATTTTATCCGCTAAATTCCTTAATAGTAAAGTCTCTCCTTCTGAAAAGCTCTTGTCTATGGACATTCCTATTGCTAATAAAAAACATATTACTCCTGAAATCTGCCTGAACAAAAATAGCACTAGCTTTTACCACTTCATTAGTGAGTCATTTTAATCACTAATAGTTTTTGCCCAGGATAGATTTTATCCGGATCCTCAATGTCGTTCACCATTAAAATACGCTCGATTGTAGTATCAAAATGTTTTGCAATTGTCCAAAGGCTATCTCCGGGCTGCACGGTATAAATCACCGCCCCTGCTACTGGTCTTTGTGTATTTTCGCAGTCTTTCAAACAGATATCCGTTACAAGCTGTGAAGTTTCTTCTCTTCTAGCATCCACTTCAAGCATAATCGAGGCAAGCAATTCCCCTTCTTGGTCAGATAAAATTTGGAAATCAATTTCTTCCAGATTACCTTTTGTATTGATCTCATCCTGAGCCGTTACACCCTTCATTTCTATTTTCTGACTAAATGGAATTCCTCTTTTCAGCATACAAACAGCGTGGTCATCTTCCTGACAGAAATACATAATTTCTACTGTTAGTACCCCTTCTACCTCTATCATGTCATCTTGCGCATTTACATCTTGAATCAAAAGATTTCCCCATGCTTTTCCAGCTTGTAACATCGGGCGTTCTTCTTTATCCAATGTAATTTTTTCTTTTATTGAAAATTGATTTTTTGTTCTTCCTACAGAAACCGGATATGTCACAGTTTCCCGCATAACCTCTGTCTCCATACCCGGAGCATAGGCATCTGTTACTACGTCTTTTTCTACCACATCCCACGCAGATAGTTCCCCTAAAATGGTAACATCTACGTCAAGAATTCTTGGTTCACCATCATCATCAAGTTCTGTTTTAATCGAAGTTTCATCAATCGTTAGATTCAAATCTACTATACTTTTCGGCGTAATTCCCTCAGCTTCCAAATACCCATTAAAGGGAATTTTTTCACTCCACACGTGTACAGTTCCTGTACCTTGGTCATCGGTATATAAAATATCCATTAATAAATTGCTGCGGATCATTACTTTTCCATCCATGGGACGAATTTCTTCATCTGCTAAGCAAAATTCAGCGGATAGTACTTCTCCAACCGCTGCTGCCGTTTGCGGTAAAGTAATCTCTTCCTTAACGGTAAACCTATCCCTTTTCTCAGCCACAACCTCTTCCATACGAAGTTTGCCCTCCAAAAAGGCCATTCCTTTGCCCTCACTGGGTACAACTGCTTCCACTTTATGTACACGGTCTGCATTTGCTGTTATCCCGATTACGGCCTTAACTCCCAGCTTTCTATCATTGATTACTTCACAATCTAAATGCTCCAGCACTGTTGTCAATTTTACCTGCATATCCTTTTCCAATCCATCCATATAAATAATATCTTCAATAGGTAAACTGGAATTCATTGCATAAATTGCATCTTCTCCTTTGTCAGAAGAATATAGGATGTTGAGATCCAAATCACCTGAGAAGTTAATACGATCTTCTCCCACCCGTACATCCTTCATTTTAATCTTACCACGGCAACACAAAACTTCATTTACGTCAGGCTTGCTGTCAGGCGCGATGATATCCCCTTCCAGCAAGATCTGAGAGGCTTGTTTCCCACCTTGCTGTTTCAATACAATTTCTTCTCTTTCCCATTCCATCGGCATAAAAAACCTCCTTTGCTATTCTTGCGGCAGCTTTCAGACACTGATTTCGGGCTTTTCCCTTTTTTCGGTCACCATCCACCCTTTGTCTATATATAAATATATTGAACTTCTTCTATTGTATTCCAAAAACTCGGGAATTCTCGTAAAAATTCTTCAATGCACACGCAATCATAAAAGCAAACTTACAAAGAAAAACTCCCAGGCGCATAAATTATATTTTAATAATTATGCACATGGGAGTTTTTACGTCTAGACCAAAATATTAGAGCAAGAAAACTATCCTCACAAAGGAAATTTTATTAAGTTTGAAAATAATTATATTTCAGTGCATACCGCTACAATCTCATGCTCTAAACAAATCATTTCTGCATAAAATAAAATGACGCTCAATTTTTCATCAAATTCTACGCTGATACCTTTAATAATCTTTCATCTGATTTAAAGGAAACCAGCGAAAAAATACTTTCCCAATTAAGTCATCCGAAGAAATGACACCCATTTGTCGGCTATCATAGCTCAATTCTCGATTATCTCCCATAACAAACACCGAATTTTTAGGAATTACCATATCCACAATACCATTCGTTTCTCCATTTACATAGTCCTCCTCCAATATCTCTCCATTTATTTCAACAGAACCATCCACTAATAAACGAATATGATCACCCTCTGTGGCAAGTATTCGCTTCAGCACCGTTTTTTCCTTTCCTTTATCATTATATTGAAAAACAACAATGTCTCCCTTTTCATACCATCCCATTTGTACAAAAAAACGGCTCATACAAACAATATCTCCGTCATTTAATGTTGGATCCATAGAACTTCCCTCAAGTTTCATTGGCCAAAAAAAGAAAAAAAATATTAATAAAATTATTCCTGCACGCAGAATTACATTTCCCCAATCTTTCAAAACCTCATTCAAAGCACTTTACCTCTCATTGCAATTATTTATCCAATAAACAAAAACTTACACCTCTATATAAAAGTATACAAATTTCTCCAAAAATAGCAAGCTAAAACCACTGTTATTTTTTTCCTAGCAATAAAAAATACCAATCTTATAGATTGGCAAGTATTACTTTAATATAGAAGTTAAATAATTATTGATTTTAAAGATCTTTAAATACAATTTTAATTTCAATGTTCAAAAAATTCTTTATTAGTTTAACCTTTAAAAGGAAAAATAAATCTATCCTTTTATTTGTAAAAATTTATTGGAAATGGTAATAATTTTTATTTACTCCAATGCCGGAAGTAAGTTTATTTTTTATTCTTAAAATTCCACCCTTTTAATTCCAACTGTTTTTGTGCTAGTAGTACATTGTCTTTCTTAATGAATATATAGTCAGTGTCAAAAGTTGAAACAGCAAAAATACTAATATCTTTTTCTGCTAAACATCCTGATATTCCAGCAAGTATCCCTACTAGTGAAAAGTCCATCTGTCCCACCACACGAAAACCTACCCATCCATCTTCATGTTTTTCCACATCCTGCGGCAAGCATTCCGTAGGGCAAACCAATGAAAGTTCTTGATCTGTCCTCGACCAAAAACTAAACTCTCCTAACTCTTCAATCTTGTGCTCTCTTGTCCATTTTGCAACTGCAAATTCCTTGCTTAACCATTCCAACTGCACTGCGTACTCCCCCCTTACATTTGCTTTCGCACCGTCTTATATTCGTCCTCTAAACGATAATAGGGACACCCCCTAAAATCATCCCTTAAAAATTTTTCCATCTCATCCTCATCCAAGTTTACTTGACAATAATATTCATCATACTCCGCATCATAACTAAAAAAAATACACATCTCGCAGTTTGATTTCATTTTCCGCTCCTATTTCCTTAAGAATATTATTAAAATAATCTGCATTAAAAACAAAAACCACTTCTTAATATAAGAAGTGGTTTAGAAATGGGAGTTACAGGGCTCGAACCTGTGACCCTCTGCTTGTAAGGCAGATGCTCTCCCAGCTGAGCTAAACTCCCATAAACGACTCAGATGGGGCTCGAACCCACGACCTCCGGCGTGACAGGCCGGCGCTCTAACCAACTGAGCTACTGAGCCACATTAGAATATGGCGCTGGATAATGTATAAAATGGCAGGGGCAGAAGGACTCGAACCCTCGACATTTGGTTTTGGAGACCAACGTTCTACCGACTGAACTATACCCCTATAAGGTATTTCGCAAAGCGAAGATACACCTTCAAAACTGAACACAAGAATTATTATATCATCAATCGTTTTATTGGTCAAGCCCTCGGTCTATTAGTATTGGTCAGCTGAACATGTTACCATGCTTACACCTCCAACCTATCTACCTCGTTATCTTCAAGGGACCTTACTTCCGAAGAATGGGAAATCTTATCTTGAGGGCGGCTTCACGCTTAGATGCCTTCAGCGTTTATCCGTTCCATACATAGCTACCCGGCTGTGCA
>NZ_DAOUQB010000073.1 GCF_030625865.1 Anaerotignum sp.
GCCTTAAACACCTGAACCCCCGTCCTGATTCCTCCGTCAACCAGAATTTTCATTCCGCTTCCCTTCAGTGCATCTACAATCTCCGGCAATACCTCTGCCGTTGCCGCACATTGATCCAAAACACGTCCACCATGATTGGAAACCACAATGGCAGCCGCACCTGCTTCTTTCGCTTTCAACGCTCCTTTTACCGTTAATATCCCCTTTACGATAAAAGGAACAGGACATTTTTCCACAACCTGCTTTAATTCATCCACAGTTTTACTTCCTGCCGGTGGGGTACAGTTCTTTAAAAATGGTAATCCTGCTGCATCAATATCCATTGCCACCGCAAAAGCTAAGGAATGTTTCGCCAAATCCAATTTTTCATATACCACATCATTGCTCCATGGCTTTATTGTAGGAACCCCTATGCCATCGGCTGCTTTAATTGCCTCAGTAGCATGAATCATCACATCTTTATTGGTTCCATCCCCTGTAAATGCTGCAATTCCCCCATCGGCACAAGCCTTTACTAAAACTTGATTATAGCTTGAATCATTATAGGCCTCTCCATAATGAAGATTCACAGCACCTACAGGGCCCGCAAATACAGGAATGCGGAAGCTTTTATTAAATATATTGATGGAAGTATCCACTTTTTCATTGCTTGAGATTGTGTCCATATTTAATTTGATTTTTTGCCATGCTTCATAGTTGCGTATGGCATTATCCCCTATCCCCTTCGCCCCCGGGCCGGGAATTTGATTTCTACAGGCAATACCATTACAGACCAAACAGCTTTTACAATATTTCCCGATAGATTTTCTTGCATTTACGATTACTTCTTCATATTCCATTCTTTTCACCCTTTCCATATTGCTTGAAAATAATTACCATTGTTTAACATTTAACTTAATTATAGTTTTTTATATAGGAATGTCAACCTCTCTAACCATATCTATAAAAAATGACAGAACCCAATAAAATCAGCTCTGCCATTAAAATCATTTTAAATTTTCTTTTTTAAGATTGAAAAATTTTGAATCCCTTACCAGTTTTCTACCATTTGTTCCATATTTACTTCTTGAAAATTCACATCACTTGGTGGTACAAAAAGTGAATCATCTATTTTTTCTTTATCGTTAATTTCAGTTACTTTTAGCTCCATCATGGTTGTTTCATTCATAATAACTTCATATTTTAAAGGTGTTCCATATTTATTTGAATACCACATTTTTACAAGGACATTACCCATTTCTTCATCGGCTTCAGAGGTTTCTATATAAATAACTTCCTCTCCATCCAAAGTCTCTACCCTTGCAATAATATCATCAGAAGATTCATCGACAATTTCTGTTAATAGTTCACTGTCATCAACCATAAGTCCCATCTCTTCAGCATAAGTATTATCCGCTCCAACCATTTTAAATCCGTCTGATTGTCCGGAAACATAAGTATACATTACGCCTTCACTCGGTAAACTGATTAAGACGCTTTGAGGCAAATTGGGGCTTTCCACCTCTGTTCTGGTTTTGTCACCATCATAATATGTCGTCATTTTTGTCGTCAATCCACTAGCAGTCATTTCCGATTTAATCATTAACTTTTCCGGTTTTTTGTAAGCTATGGAATGAACCAAATCAATGCCTTCCAAATCTTTGTCAATGCCTTCATTTGCTGCCGTCTCCTGGCTATCAGTTTCCTCAACCTTTTGTTGCACTGATTGTTCCACCGGTTTTTCATTTCCACCGCAAGCTGAAATACTTAATGTCACTAAAGTAATACATATAAAAGCCAATATTTTATTTTTTTTCATAGTTCATCCCTTCCTATTCTGCAAGAAATATTATTTACTATACACCTTCGCTCCCAACAAAAACTAATTTTTAGTCTCTACCGAATAAATTCGTAAGTCCGGATAAATCCTCAAGGGGATTATTAAATCCTTTGCTTTCTCCTTTGCTGCCACCGGCTGCGGAATAAATTTTATCTGCCATTCTGCTAAAAGGTAGGGATTGTAACCAAACAATGCCAGGCCCTTTTAATGTAGCAAGGAACAGTCCTTCCCCGCCGAACAAACCGGATTTAATACTGCCTGCAAATTCAACATCATAATCCACATTTGATGTCATAGCAACAAGACAACCTGTATCTAATTTTAAAACCTGATTTTCTTGCAATTCTTTGCGAATGATGGTTCCACCTGCATGCAGGAACGCCAAACCATCCCCCTCTAGTTTTTGCATAATAAAACCTTCTCCCCCAAAAAAACCTGCCCCAATCTTCTTTTGAAGATGTATATCAATGGAAACGCCTTTCGCCGCACATAAAAAAGCATCCTTTTGGCAAATTAAACTACCGCCAAATTCTGTTAAATCAGCAGGAATGATCTTTCCGGGATACGGCGCCGCAAAAGACACATGCCCTTTTTCTCCGGCTGTATTTGTAAACACAGTCATAAAAAGCCCTTCCCCTGTTATGACCCTCTTACCGGCACCCATAAGTTTCCCCATAAAGCCTTTGCCATGGCTTTTGGAACTGCCATCTCCAAAGATTGTTTCCATGCTGATTTTTTCATCCATAAACATCATTGCACCAGCTTCTGCAACCACGCTTTCCCCGCCATCCAATTCAATTTCTACAAACTGCATATCGTCTCCGTAAAGTTTGTATTCAATCTCATGTGCTTTTGCCATAAAACGGCCCCCTTTTATTATTTAGTCAAAATACTATTTAAGTTTACTATAATGTAAAAAAAAAAGAAATATACTATCAGTCACTTCTCAAGTGACGATGGTAATCTCTTTTTATCTTGTTTCAAATTACTTTGAATATATACTTTTAATTAAATCTAAAACCTCGGGAAATTGCGTAAAGCCATCCCGATCAATAAAGTGTTTTCCGTTGGATCGTTCAATCAATTGCGCCCCTAATCGTTCTGCCATCTTTTTCGTTGCCACGGATGGCACAATATCATCGTCAATGGCAGTAATAACCACCCTATGGGGAATAAGCGCTTTTACTTGTTCAACATCAAGGGGTTCCTCTACAAATTGACTCAGCCCTTCTTTTTGAACTACCATTGGATTTTCATCCATAAACCCAGATACAAGAATAACCCCTTTTATTTTAATGTTTTTTTTCAGTATAAACTGTAACATAGCAATGCATCCAAGGCTATGCCCGATAAAAATAGTATTATCGTTTAATTCTTTCGCAACATCCTCTATTTTCTGTAACCAAGGCAACAGATGGGGATCATTTGTATTTGGCATATCAGGAACAATCAGTTGAATCCCGTTATTTTGCAATTCATTTTTGAGCCACGGGAACCAATTCGCCTTGCTAGATGCCGTAAATCCGTGAATGAAATAAGCCGGCGTAGTATTCATATCATATCTTCCTCCTTCAATTCAATCAAGCTACCTTTTTTCATTCTTTCATAATCAGAAAACGATTCAGAAACAACCCAAAAATTACACCACCAAAAAAACAATCTTTTTGCCTATTATTCTTTTTCCATAGCTTCATGCATAAACTGATAAAAAATTCAAGGAGAATTCGTATGCAAAACCCTAATGCAAAATACATAAAAATGCCAAACGGATATTTTTATCTTTTTTACCGTGAAAACAACACCCTGTTTCTGCAGGCACATGCAAATACTGGTTGGGGCACCCCGCAAATCTTAGCAAAACGCACGGCATTTTCGTTCTCAATTTGCCAATTCAAAGAACTTTGCTATGTGCTGTATTCTACCATAGACGGTACTTTATTTCTAGCTTTCTCAAAAGATTTTACAAATTGGGATCACAGATCTTTAATGTTCGGAACCCCTAATTCAGGGAAATCCAAGTATTTCATGGTTCCAACTGAAGATGCATTTCATGTTTTCTATCACCTGCCCACAGAATCCACAGGAATAGAAACCTTAACTTATAACGTTTTTCGTAACGGACAATGGGAAAGCCCATGTCAAATTGACCGTTTTATGCCCTTAGGTAAAACCAGTTTCTTTGCCCGCCGTCTAAGCAAAGACCATATTATTTTGTATTACCGAACATCAAGAAATATATGGAGTGCAAGGGAAATGCTTCTTTCTCCCTATACAATGGGAAACCTCACTCCCATGATTCAAACATCCCTAAATTATGTTGATATCTCCATTGTAAATGATGCAGAACGCATTCATTTTTTATATATCGTGCGAAGTTTATTCAGAATGCAAGTTGTTTATCAATATAAACAAACCTCAGCCATCAGTACGCCCCGTGTTCTGTGGGAAGATGTAAATTGCGATAACTGTTTGGCATTTCTAGAAAATCAAAGACTGACTTTGATGTGGACTGTTAACGGGCAGCCCTTACGCTGTATCTCTGAAAATAACGGAGCAACTTTTGGTGTAGTGGAGCGCTATACCGGTAATTTTCCGGCACAATGTTCCAAGTGTGAGCTATTAGGCGCAGATGGGGCTGAATTAAATGCAACTGAAGCCTACGGTGATAAATCCAGAAATTTTGCCCCATACCCTATTTTATCTAAGACGCTTACTTTGGCGAATTCCGAAGCAATGCCACTTAAAAATAAGAAACAACAGCCGCCATATTCGGAGAAGGAAAAACGGGGTGAACCCCCTTATTTTGAAAAAACCAATGAATCCCAAAATTCTTATTTTGATAAAGAAAATCAACCTCAGAATCCTTATTTTGATAAACCTAATCAATATCAGAATTCTTATTCCGAAAAAACGAATCAACCCCAGAAGCCTTATTTTGATAAACCTAATCAATATCAGAATTCTTATTCCGAAAAAATGAATCAACCCCGGAATCCTTATTTTGATAAACCTAATCAATATCAGAATTCTTATTCCGAAAAAACGAATCAACCCCAGAATTCTTATTTTGATAAACCTAATCAATATCAGAATTCTTATTCCGAAAAAATGAATCAATATCAAAATTCTCATTTTGAAAATGTAGAACAATTTCAACCATTTTCCACTCAACAAAGTAAGCAAACCCAGCTTCAACAGTATACGAAAGAAAAACCAGTTCACACTTCTAACCCCTTGCAGGATGTGCATAAAAAACGAGTTGAAGAATTATCTGCGCTTCTTGCCCAGCGAAGTGATGAAATTACTTCTATAAATGCCCGTTGGAAAGCTCATGTTTCTCAACTAGAAGGAGAACTTACCACATTACAAATGGAAATTCAAGAACTAAAAAAAACACAAAGCAAACAACAGCCTGAGGAGCAGCAAACAGCTGTCACACAGATTCCTCAGCCCCAATCCCTTAACCAAGAGCATAATAAAATCCAAGTTGAGGAAACCATCTCCATACAGGCTCCTGAAAATCAAATTGTGGAAGCAATACAATCTCCTCCTCAATTAGATGGAAATATTGAAAATGCAGAATAACAAAACCGGCATGAAGGAAAATTCTATTCATGCCGGTTTTATTATTCACGGATAACCTCTTCTAATATCTCTGAGATTTCACCAATTAAATCATTGCAATTCTCTCTATTGGCTGATAGCCTACAACAATCAATACAATGCCATCGTTCCTGCATTTTGCAAAACAAAAG
>NZ_DAOUQB010000038.1 GCF_030625865.1 Anaerotignum sp.
AAGGAATGTTTGGAACGGAATATCATGCCCATCTTTAAGGAGCTTTTCGCCGCAAATAGGGCAGTTTTTTTCGGGCATATCACATCCGCAAGCCTCCTCCATGGCATAGGCTTTAACCGTTTCAGAATCGAAATCTGAAAACTTACAATTTGGGCAAACATAATGGGGTGGCAAGGAGTTTACCTCTGTAATTCCCGCCATATTTGCGGCAAAGGATGAACCTACGGAACCACGAGAGCCAACCAAATATCCATCCTCCACAGACTTCCATACCAGCTTCTGAGCAATAATATAAAGGACTGCATAGCCGTTACTGATAATGGAGTTTAATTCCGTTTCCAGCCTGTCCTCAACAATTGGCGGCAGTGGGTCACCATAAATAGAATGGGCTTTTTCCATGCAAATCTTTCGCAGTTCATCATCTGCCCCTTCAATTTTCGGTGGAAAGGTCTCATCGGGAATGGGCTTTATCTTTTCAATCCGATCTGCTATCACATTGGTATTTGTAATGACAACTTCTCTAGCCTTCTCTTCGCCCAAATACTGAAATTCATCCAGCATTTCCTCCGTGGTACGAAAATATAAAGGGGGTTGATTTTCAGCGTCGGAAAACCCTTCGGCTGCCATTATAATTTTCCTGTATACGGCATCATCAGGGTCAATAAAATGTACATCGCAGGTTGCAACCACAGGTTTATGATATTTTTCACCGAGACCTACAATTTTTTTATTCATTACAATCAAATCATCCATAGAGTGAATTGAATCAACCCTAGGTGAATCAATCATAAAATTATTATTCCCCAAGGGCTGGATCTCTAAATAATCATAAAAACGCACAATGTTTTCTATGACTTCTTTTGGTGCATTATCTAATAATGCCCGATAAAGCTCTCCTGCTTCACAGGCACTGCCTAAAATTAACCCCTCCCTCAGTCGTAGGAGATGGCTTTTGGGGATTCGAGGTCTCCTATAAAAATAGTCAATGTGTGATAGAGAAACTAACTCATATAAATTCCGCAAGCCTGTGTAGTTTTCAACTAAAATAATGGCATGATGTGCACGCAATTTTTTATAGTTGACCGTTCTACTGGAAAAAATATTGATTTCGTCTAGAGTAAAAACATTCTTTTCCATCAGCATATCACGGAATTTTAGGAACATCTCTGCTGTTGCCTCGGCATCGTTTACCGCTCTATGATGCCCCACCAACGAAATATTTAAATGTTCACAAATAATATTCAATTTGTGTCTGCTTAGCTGCGGTAATAAAATTCTTGCCAATTCCAAAGTATCCAAAACTGTATTTTCAACTTCTAAATTGCAATATCTCTCCGCTGCCATCCGAATAAATCCCATATCAAAACCAGCATTATGAGCTACCAACACTGCGTCATTTGCAAATTCCAAAAAAGTGGGCAATACCTCTTGTATTTTCGATGCTGTGGACACCATTTCATCAGTAATTCCGGTAAGTTTGGTTATTTCCTCTGAAATTGATTTTCCGGGGTTTACAAAAGTACTAAAGCGGTCAATAATCTTTCCATTTTGCACCTTTACAGCACCAATTTCTGTAATCATTTCCGTTTCTTTGGAAAGCCCTGTTGTTTCAATATCAAAAACTACAAAAACATCATCAAGTTTTTGTCCTTTTGGCATGGTGACGACATTACCTAAATCGTCTACCAAATATGCTTCAACCCCATAAATTACTTTTAAATCTGCCTTGCCTGCGGCATTCATAGCATCGGGGAAAGCTTGGACAACGCCATGATCCGTTATAGCAATTGCTTTATGTCCCCAATCTATGGCACGCTTGATGTAGTTCTTAACAGGGGTAACCCCATCCATACTGCTCATTTGGGTGTGGAGATGAAGTTCCACTCTTTTTTCATCACTTTGATCCATACGAGGTGGAACGGGTCTTGCCAGATTGATATTTTTTGCCATAATATCGATTTCTTTAGCATATTTATCAAACTGAACATCTCCCTGTACCCGCATGCATGCCCCAGTTTTAAAGATACCTTGCAATTCCCCATCGTATATACTTTTCTTAACAAAAAATTTAACAGTGGTCGAATCTGTTTTATCTGTAATATCAAAAGATATGATATATTTTTCGCCACTTTTTATTTCTCTGCTTTCCACATTAAAGATGCTACCTTCAATTACAACGGTTTCACCAATGGTTTTGCTTTCAGCAATGGGAATCCGATTTCCCATACATTCCTTGCCAAACAAAATTCCTTTTTGTACGGAATCTGAAATGCCTGCTGCTTCTGCTGCCGATTTTTCTTGTGCCGCTTCTGTTTGTGCTGCAACTATTTTTTCTATAAATGCACTTTCCCTTGCTTCCTTTTCTTTTGTAAACAGTTCTGCTTCTGCATTTGTTAGAGAAACGTTTTTAAACTGGGTTGTTATTCTACGTCCTGTCTCAAGTTCTATCAAATCCTGTAATTCCTTATCCAGTTTTTTTTGCGCCATAAAATATGCCATATTATTTTTTACGTAGATTAGCAGTTTTCCATCTTTAAATTTCCAATCCGCATCTGAAATAACCCCAGCACAGATTTTGCTTTGTTGAGAAATATAAGCTTTTAGGTTTTCCCAATAGCTTGATAGAAAGCCAGCATCATCTAATTCATCCAAAGAATATCTCAAGCCCAAACGAACCCCCTTAATTCCAGGCAAAGCTTGTTGCAATTCTTTTTTTAATTGCTCGGCTTGTTGAAGAGGGATTAATTTTTGAGAAATTATATCTACAGCGACAATACGCTCTTTTTTAAATATGGTAAGATTTTTTACTTCTGTTCTGCCAAAGGCCTCTTTTACCCCGACAGATAAAGAAATTTTTTGAAACACATTTTCAAATTTCTGTATTGTCATGCTGCCGCTCCTTTCTTTCGGTAAACTTAAAGCTTCTTTATTTCGTCCATTAAAGCAGATACCAATTCTTCTTCCTTTACTTTTTTAATGATTTCCCCTTTTTTAAAGAGAAGGCCTTCCCCTTTTCCTCCGGCTATGCCTACATCAGCTTCTCTTGCTTCCCCTGGTCCATTAACAACACAGCCCATTACTGCAACTTTTATGTCCTTTTCAATCCCTTGGCAAAGTTTTTCCACTTCGTTGGCAATGGAAATCAAATCTATTTGGGTTCTGCCACAGGTGGGACAGGAAACTAACTGAATTCCAAATTTTCGCAAGTTAAGGCTTTTTAATATCTCCTTTGCAGCTCGAATTTCCTCCGCAGGATCTCCCGTTAAGGAAACACGGATGGTATCTCCAATGCCTGCGGCAAGAATTGCACCGATTCCCACTGCAGATTTCACAGTGCCGTTGTAAACTGTTCCGGCTTCTGTAATTCCTACATGAATAGGATAATCGATTGCCTTGGAAAGCAATTGGTATGCCTCCAGTGAGAATAACACATCTGATGCCTTTATGGAAACCACAATATTATAAAAACCGTATTTTTCCAGAATGCGCACATGGCGTAACGCACTTTCTACCAAACCTTGTGGCGTTACCCCGCCATATTTTTGGACTAAATCTTTCTCCAAGGAGCCACTGTTTACACCAATGCGAATGGGAATCTGTTTTTCCTTTGCTTTCTCCACCACTTGCCTTATCCGACTCTCCTCACCAATATTACCAGGGTTGATTCTAACCTTATCAATGCCCAGATCCATAACCCGCAGCGCCAAGCGATAATCAAAATGAATATCTGCAACCAAAGGAATATGTATTTGTTTTTTAATTTCCGCCACTGCATTAGCAGCATCCATGTCCAAAATGGCAACGCGAACCAATTCGCAACCGGCTTCCTCCAGCTGTAAAATCTGCTTCACTGTTGCTGCCACATCCCGTGTATCTGTGTTACACATAGACTGTATAATAATTGGGTTACCACCACCAATTTTTATATTGCCGATTTCAATTTCTTTTGTCATTTTTCGAAACATTTTAAACACATCCTTTTATTTGCAAATCTAAAATAAGATTTAGATTTATTTTAGCACATTTTTTCCCAACCCCCAAATATTTGAAAAACTTTATTACAAAATAAAAGATTTTTGTAAATGCTGATTAAGCATTTAAATATGTATTTGGCTTGGTTATAGAATGACCGTAAGTTACATACAAAATATTTCTTGCGTAAAAAACGCCCAAATGATAAACATTTGAGCCATATATAACATTTTATGTAGTTTCGATTACAATTTTCTCTAAGGAAATTCAAAATTTTCTTTTTCCTTCAAACAGTGAGTTCATAGGCTTTTTACCTATAAACTCATCTGTTTCGTTCGTCAATCTGTAAAAAGAAGTTCAAACATTGTATTAAAGAAAGATTTTTACAATATCGCCATACAAGACAAATACCATTAGACCCATTAAAAAGGCAAATCCCAGAAAATGAATTTTACTTTCCAATTCAGGGTTTAAAGGCTTTCTACGTATTGCTTCCACCAACAGTAAAAGTATCCTCCCGCCGTCTAATGCAGGGATAGGGAATAGATTAAGTACCCCTAAGTTTGCACTCAAAACTGCGCCAATATATACGACATTTTGAATTGCCTCTTTCAGTCCGTAAGTCAAGCCAGCCTCGTAGCTATCACCAACCATTTTTACAATGGCGATTGGCCCACCATATTCATCTTGTTTCGCCGTAAAGGTAAATACACGAGCTAGACCCTCCGCCGTTAATTTGATATAGTTTAGCATAGAATAGTAGCTATATTCCATGGTATCAATTACGGATGTTCGGCTATAGCCCTCCATTGCCTCAGCAAATAAACCAACCTCTATTTTTGGAGAAAAGCCAATTAAATAGCCCTGACGCTCTGCATCATATTTAGGTGTTAATTTGTAGGAATACACTTGGCCGTTTCTGAGAATATCCAATCGCAATTCTTCCCCATTGTTTTTATAAACTTGGGCTTCCATTTCATCATAAATATGGATCCGTTTTCCGTTGACTCTATAAATTTGATCACCAACCTGAAGACCAAGCTCCTGTGCTGGAGTATCTGGCAAAACCTCATTGATTTGCGGTACAGCCATGTAAGAGGTGGAAGTCAGTCCAAAAATCATAATAAAAGCCAAAATAAAATTCATGAATGGACCGGCTGCCATAACAATAAATCGAATACCAACAGATTTAGCTAAAAAAGATCTAGGACCAATGGTTCCGTCATCTTCTTCTCCCTGCATACGGCAAAAGCCTCCCAAGGGCAACAGGCGTATACTATATTCTGTTTCCCCTTTTTTACGGGAGAAAATTTTTGTGCCCATGCCAATAGCAAACTCTTCAACTAAAATCCCGCTTTTTTTCGCAGCAATGAAGTGTCCGAATTCATGAGCAATCACAAGAATACCAATTAAAATTACGGAAATTATAATGGAGAACAATTTCCTGCCTCCTCTCTTTTATCAGAGCATTAGCTTTGAGGAATAACTTTTTGCCCAAGCATCAGCCTCCAATAAATCTTCTAGGGTATATTCATACTTCACAGTATATGCATTCATGGTTTGTTCTATCAGTTCTGAAATTTGTAAAAAAGTTATTTTTCCTTTTAAAAATTTTTCAACAGCAATTTCGTTTGCTCCGTTTAAGACAGCTGGTAATGTTCCGCCCACTTCCAATGCATGATATGCTAATGCTAAACATGGAAAGGTTTCTAAATCCGGTTTTTCAAAGGTTAATTTGTTTCTTTGGGTAAAATCAACCTTAGGGAAAGGATTTCTAACCCTCTTCGGATAGGTCAGGGCATATTGAATAGGTACTTTCATATCAGGCTCACCCATTTGCGCAATAATTGCTCCATCCTCATACTCAACCGCTGAATGTACTATGCTTTGGGGATGGACTAAGACCTCAATTTTGTCTGTGGATACATCAAAAAGCCACTTGGCTTCCATAACTTCCAACCCTTTGTTCATAAGGGTTGCAGAATCAATTGTAATTTTTTTACCCATAGACCAATTGGGATGCTTTAATGCGTCCGCTGCTGTAATATTCAATAAGTCTGATTTCTTTTTTCCTCTGAAAGGTCCCCCAGAAGCTGTTAATAAAATCCTGCGAATGGAATTCCCTTCATTTCCTTGTAAAGATTGAAAAATTGCGGAATGTTCACTATCTACAGGATAAATGGAGATACCTTTCTTTTTTGCCAAATCCATCACTAACTGACCTGCGGAAACAAGGGTTTCTTTATTCGCAAGGGCTATGTTCTTTCCTGCCTCAATTGCCTCAAATGTAGGTTTTAAACCTACATTACCCACAACGGATGTTACCACGGTATCCACGGAGTCAATGGTGGCAATTTCAACGAACCCTGCCATGCCACTTAAAACTCTCGTATTTGTATCAAAAAGGCGATCCCTAAGTTTTTTAGCTTGTATTTCATCCATGACAGCCACAAAACGGGGTTGTAATTTTCTAGCCTGCTTTTCCAATAATTCAATATTTTGATTTCCACTAATCCCGGCAATTTTAATGTCAGGTAAATTTTCGATTACTTCCAAAGTTTGTGTGCCAATGGAACCCGTCGAACCTAAAATTGAAATTTCTCTCATTTTCATACCTCTTTACGGTTTAACTTGAATCAAAAAAAACATGATGTAATAAAGGGCAGGAGCGGTTAAAATTACGCTGTCAAACCGATCCAATACCCCACCGTGGCCGGGAATCAGCTTGCCAAAATCTTTGATTGCAGTTAACCGCTTCATAGCTGAAGCCGCCAAATCACCGATTTGAGCCAAGAAAGAGCCAAAGAAACCCGCCAAGCCACATAGTAATAATAAATTAACACCTTCAAAAGATACCACTTTGCCAATCCATAAACCATATGCCAAAGATAGAAGTGTGGCTGTGGCAATTCCACCAATCGCTCCCTCTACTGTTTTTTTCGGACTAAGGGAAGGAATTAATTTGTGTTTACCAAAATTAATTCCAATAAAATAAGCCCCCGTATCACAGCCAAAGGCAGCAATAAAAGCCAGCCATACTAAGTATTTTCCATAGGCAAATTCACGAATTAAGTATATATGGGACAGCAAGAAAAAGGCATAAAAAAAGCCAAAAAAGCCTGTCATTCCTTCTAGAGCATTTGTTTTACTATGGTAAACTACCGTATAAATCAACAGTATCACCAAAAACAGGGAGACAAAAATGTTAAAGTAGTTATTTGCATTAATAATTTGCTCCATAAATAGGCCATAGAATAGTGCAAATACATAACCTATGACATGCAAACCTGTATTTTCCTTAGAAAATGCTTGATAGAATTCGTGCATCCCAATCAAACCCAAAATAATGATGGCGCCCTTCAACCAAAAGCTTCCGGAAACAACAACAAAAATCAGAAAAGGAAGAAGCACCAATGCGGAAATGATTCTAGTTTTCAAAGAAAATCACCTCAATTTATCTTCCGCCGAAGCGGCGTTCTCTATTCTGAAAATAGTAAATTGCTTTTTCCAAGTCTTTTTTACCAAAATCAGGCCAAAGTACATCTGTAAAATAAAATTCAGCATATGCAACTTGCCATAGCAAAAAATTGCTAATACGCTTTTCGCCACTTGTACGAATCACTAATTCAGGGTCAGGGACTCCTGCCGTATCAAGAAAGGAGCCTATCGTTTCTTCAGTAATTTCATTGGGTGTCAATTGCTCGTTGGCTACTTTCCGGGCTATTTTTTGAACACAGCGGCATAGTTCATCTCTTCCGCCGTAATTCAATGCGATATGAACAGTCATGCCATTCTTTGTTTTTGATTTTTCTTCAATTTCCTGTATTTGATCTTGAATATCCTTGTCTAAACGAGTAGTATCGCCGATTACCTGCATTCTAACATTATCTTTTAAAAATCGCTGAAAGGAATTTTTTAGATATTGACGCAATAAATCCATAATGGCAGCAACTTCTTCATCAGAGCGTTTCCAATTTTCAGTGGAAAAAGCATAAACGGTAACATGTTCTATACCTAACTTTTTCGCTTCCGTAATGACCCGTTCCAGAGCCTCAGCTCCTGCTTTGTGTCCAGCTTTTCTCGGTACAGCTCTTTTGGCTGCCCAACGCCCATTACCGTCCATAATAATTGCAATATGCTTAGGGAGCCGCAATGGATCTATGGTTAACGCTTCCCCTTTTTTCTGAAAAAACATAAATTTCCTCCGAGCAACAAAGCCCCTCTTGGTACCAGAGGGGCAGATAGTTTAATTTTATACTGCAAGAATGTCTTTGCATTTTTCGTCGCATTTTTTCTCAATATCTGCAATGAATTTATCTGTCAGTTTTTGAGTTTCTTCTTCCAGATCCTTTAATTCGTCCTCAGTCATTTCTTTTTTCTTTTCTATTTTTTTGAATGCATCTATTGCATCGCGTCTGATATTACGAACTGCAACCTTGGAATTTTCAGCTTTCTTTTTTACGTCTTTTGTCAATTCTTTTCTTCTATCTTCTGTAAGTTCAGGAAACATCAAACGAATCACTTTTCCGTCATTATTGGGGTTAAGACCCAAATCAGAAGCATTAATTGCCTTTTCGATTGCCTTCAATACACTGCTGTCCCAAGGCTGAATTTGGATAATACGTGCTTCGGGGACAGTAATATTTCCAACTTGGTTGATTGGAGTTTGTGTACCATAATATTCAACAGTAATTTTGTCAAGCACATGGGGGTTTGCACGGCCCGCACGAATTGTTATATAATCGTTCACCAAAGCTGTAACGGTTTTTAACATTTTTTCTTCATAAGGTTTTATTAATTCAGATGCCATAGCGTTTGCCTCCTATGATTATTTACTAAGAAACTGTAACAATTGTACCGATTTTTTCTCCGTTCACTGCACGGATAATACTTTTTTCTTCATTTAAGCCGAAAATAACTACTGGAATTTTTCTTTCAAAACAAAGATTTGCTGCTGCCATATCAATTACCTTAAGATTATTCTTGACAATTTCTTCCGATTTAATCATATCAATCTTTTTGGCATTTGGGTTTACCGCGGGATCGTCTTCATAAACACCATCTATGTTTTTTGCAAAAAATAGAGCATCCACATCAAGTTCGGCTCCTCTTAAGGCTGTAATTGTGTCTGTTGAGAAGAAGGGGTGTCCAAGACCTGCGGCAAAAATTAATACTTCTCCTTTTTCTAACCGTGCCAATGCAGCGCTCTTAGAAAACAACTCAGTCATAGTACCAAAAGGAATTGGCGTTTGAACGGTTGCCGAAACATCGTTTTGCCTAAAAGCATCTGCCAAATAAATAGCATTCATAACTGTTGCAAGCATGCCAATTTGATCCGCCTTTGTTCGATCCATAGCAGAAGCAGCACTTCTACCACGCCAAAAATTTCCGCCGCCCACAACAAGACAAACCTGGGTTCCATTCTTCATAACCTGCTTGATTTGGGCAATCAATCCCCCAATAATGTTATCGTCAAAAGCAACGCCTTCTTTATCTCCCGCTAGAGCCTCGCCACTTAACTTCAGGACAATTCTCTTATACATTGATAACAGCCTCCTTACCTTTCTAATGTATCACAATCCAGATAAAATTTCCACATATTTTATAAAAGTATAGGATTTTCCTAATTTTCCGTAAAAAAGAAACGCCACTCAATTGGCGTTTCTTTTCAATTTTATAGAATTTGATTAAACCATTGCTTTTGCTACTTCATCTGCAAAGTTTTCTTCTTTTTTCTCTAAACCTTCGCCGGTTTCATAGCGAACATAGCGTGTGATTTCGATGGGCGCACCCACAACTTTTGCAACGGAATCAATATATTTCTGAACTGTCAAATCACCATCTTTTACATAAGGCTGTTCAACCAAACAGAATTCCTTTAATTCTTTTTTCAATCTGCCTTCAATCATCTTTGCAATGATCTGATCAGGCTTGCTAGCATTTTTAGGATCATTTTTAGCTTGCAGTGTCAAGATTTCTGTTTCTTTTTCGATGAAATCTGCAGGCACATCTTTTTCTGTAATAAATTTAGGATTTAACGCTGCGATCTGCATTGCAACGTTTTTACCCAATTCTACTAATTCTTCGCTTTCTTTTTCGCAAGCCAATTCAATCATAACACCAATTCTACCGCCGCCATGAATATAAGAAACAAGCTTACCAGACTGTGCTTTTTCAAAGTTTTCAAAACGTCTGATGTTAAGATTTTCGCCGATAATAGCTACCTGCTGGCTCAAAGCTTCTTTTACTGTATACTGAGGATCCAAATTCCATTTTTCTTCAAAAAATGCATCCATATCAGCAGCTGTTGATTTGGAAGCCTGCTTTGCAACTGCAGCTACATAATCTTTAAAAGTCTGATTTTTTGCTACGAAATCAGTTTCAGAGTTTACTTCAATAATTGTTCCTACTTTGTTGTCATCACTCAGATAAATATCAACAATACCTTCAGAAGCAATACGTCCAGCCTTCTTTGCAGAAGCAGCAAGACCCTTCTCTCTTAAAAGTTCAACTGCTTTTTCCATATCACCGTCTGTCTCAGCCAGTGCTTTTTTACAGTCCATCATACCAACGCCTGTAAGTTCTCTTAATTCTTTTACCATTGCTGCTGTAATAGCCATGTTTTTTCCCTCCGTATTTTCTACTATAATATGAAAAGAGCTTCAGCCCGTAAGTTGGCTGAAGCTCGGGCAAATGCCTTGTAAAGTTAATTATTCAGCTGATGTTTCTTCTGGTGCTGCTGTTTCCTGTTCACCCTGTTTGGATTCTAAAACAGCATCTGCAACTTTGGAAGCAATCAGTTTTACTGCACGGATTGCATCATCGTTACCGGGAATAACATGATCAATTTCGTCCGGATCACAGTTTGTATCTACAATTGCAACAATGGGAATACCCAAAGTATGAGCTTCCTGAACTGCAATTCTTTCTTTTCTTGTATCAACAATAAAAAGCATATCAGGCACTTTTTTCATATTTTTGATACCGCCAAGGTTCTTTTCCAGCTTTTCCATTTCATGCAATAAAGCTGCAACCTCTTTTTTAGGCAGAACTTCAAAAATGCCGTCAGCCTGCATTTTTTCTAATTCTTTTAATCTTGCGATTCTTGTTTTGATGGTGCTGAAGTTTGTCAACATACCACCCAACCATCTCTGGTTAACATAGTACATTCCGCATCTTTCAGCTTCTTCTTTCAAGCATTCCTGAGCTTGTTTTTTTGTACCAACAAACAAAATTTCGCCGCCGTCTGCAATTGTTTTGCAAATTTCAGCATAAGCATCATCAACTTTTTTTACAGTTTTCTGTAAATCAATGATATAAATACCATTTCTTTCTGCAAAGATGTATTCCGCCATTTTGGGGTTCCATCTTCTTGTCTGATGTCCAAAATGAACACCTGCTTCTAATAATTGTTTCATTGAAATTACGCTCATAGCGCACCTCCTGTGGTTAGTCCTCCGCATTATCTTCCAAAAGAAACCGACCCTGTCGGCACCGTTCCATTGGCAATAGATGCGTGTGTTTTAAAGTTACCTATGGGATTATAACATAAACAAAAGTAAAAAACAACCATAAAATTAATTTTTCCGAAAATTAAGATTCACCTTCAACAGGATTTTCTTTTATATAACCGCATTTTTCATTGGAACAAACAATTTTTACGTTTTTCCTTCCCTTTTCTACTAAAAAGCTGCCACAAACAGGACATTTTTCTCCCGTTGGCTTATTCCAAGACATAAAACCACACTCAGGATTGTTTTCACACCCGAAATATGCACGGCCTTTTTTCGTTTTTTTAATGAGTACTTTTCCGCCGCATTCAGGACAGTTTACACCTGCCTCTTCAAAGAAAGGTTTGGCATTTTGACACTCAGGAAAACCGGGACAAGCCAAGAACTTTCCATACCTCCCATATTTAATCACCATATTTCTGCCACATTTTTCACATATGACATCGCTTACTTCGTCTTTAATTTCAACCTTGGCCAGTTTTTCTCTCGCATCCTCTACACAGTCTTTAAACTCCGGATAAAAATCACGAATAATCTGTTTCCACTCTTCATGACCATTTTCCACTTCATCCAGACGCTTCTCCATATTTGCAGTAAAATCAACGTCCACTATTTCAGAAAAATAGCTTTTCATAATATTATTAACAACTTCCCCCAACTCTGTAGGATAGAGGTTTTTTGATTCTTTGGTAACATAATGACGTGCCTGAATTGTGGTTAAAGTAGGTGCATAGGTACTGGGACGGCCAACACCGATTTCTTCCAAAGTTTTGATTAAAGATGCATCGGTGAACCTAGCCGGTGGCTGCGTAAAATGTTGCTCGGGCAAAAGTTCTTCCGTCTTTAAAAGATCGCCTTTTTCCAAAAGGGGAATCATTTTTTCATCCTCTTCTTCGCCTTTGTTATATGCCTCCAAAAAGCCTTTGAATTTTAAGCTCGAACCCGAACTTCTAAAAGAGTATTCACCTGCTTTAAGCTTCACAGAAAGAGTGTCATACACAGCTGGGCTCATTTGGCTGGCAACAAAACGTTCCCATATTAATTTATATAAGCGGAATTGATCTTTTGACAAAGAATCCTTGATACTTTCAGGGGTACGCAATACTTCTGTGGGACGAATTGCTTCATGAGCATCCTGAGTTTTACCTTTCGATTTGTACACAATTCTTTCTGGATTCACATATAGCTCGCCGTATTCTTCTTTAATAAATGCTACCACTGAATCATATGCTTCATCAGAAATACGGAAGGAGTCCGTACGGATATAAGAAACCAAACCTACAGTGCCTTCCCCTTTAATATTAATACCCTCGTAAAGCTGCTGGGCAATCATCATGGTTTTTTGTGATGCCATATTCAAGTGCTTACTTGCTTCCTGCTGCAAGGTACTGGTGGTAAAGGGGGCAACAGGCTTTTTTTGACGAGTGCCGGTTTTTACATCCGTCACCTGAAAAGATTGACCTTCTAGCCCTTTCATAACCCCATCTGTCGTTTGGCTATCAGACAATTCCATTTTTTCATCGTCTTTGCCGTAAAACTTAGCCTCAAGCCGCTTTCCATTTTTATCTGAAAGCTTTGCAACCAATGACCAGTACTCTGTGGGTATAAAAGCTAATATTTCTTCTTCTCGATCACAAATTATACGCAATGCTACGGATTGTACACGGCCGCCGGAAAGCCCTTTTTTTACTTTCTGCCACAGCAAATCGCTAATGGTGTAACCCACCATTCTATCAAGGACACGCCTTGCCTGCTGGGCATCCACCAAATCCATATCAATATTTCGTGCTTCGCCGATGGAACGTTTTACCGCTGTTTTAGTAATCTCGTTAAATGTGATACGGCTGATATCCTTTTCCTCTCCAAGGTTTAACGCATGAACCAAATGCCAGCTAATAGCCTCACCTTCGCGGTCAGGGTCAGTTGCGAGAAATACTTTATCCGCATTTTTCGCATCTCTGCGCAACTTGCTTAATAAATCTCCTTTCCCACGAATTGTAATATATTTCGGTTCAAAATCATTTTCCACGTCAATCCCCATTTGGCTCTTTGGCAAATCACGGATATGCCCCATAGAGGCTTCAATTTTATAACTAGTGCCTAGAAATTTACCTATGGTGGCAGCCTTTGCGGGGGACTCTACAATAACGAGATATTTTTTTGATGTTTTCGCTTTTTTTCCTGTGGACTTCGTTGTTTTATTCTTTTTTTCTGTCATTTCTTTTGTCATACTTCACCTCAAAATTAACCTTCCCTGATATATCCTGCCTGGGGAACTTTTCTTATATATCCTGCAATCTCCAATAGGGAAAGCATATACTGCACTTCCTGTATATTTTTATGCATCCTCCTGCAAATAGTTTCTGCCAAAACCGGTTCTTTATCTAAAATTTGATCATAGATTTTTTTTTCTTCCGGGGTCAGCTTCGCTGCCACTTGCTTTGATATCATCTGCTTTTCATAATCATTATAAGTAATGCCCAAATCAAATAGAATATCATTCGTTTCTGTAATAACCGGACACCCTTGTTTAATTAAATTATTTGTTCCTTCACTTAATGCACTGGTGATATTCCCAGGGACAACAAAAACATCTCTGCCACTTTCCAATGCCATATCAGCGGTGATTAGCGTTCCGCTTTTTTTCCCTGCTTCTACAACCACCACAATTTTAGACAGCCCTGCAATAATTCGATTACGATTTGGAAAATGATGGGGAGAGGGCTCTGTACCCGGCGGATATTCCGAGATTAAACAACCGTTTTCTATAATTCTTTCCATCAATTCCCTGTTTTCGGATGGATAACAAATGTCCACACCGTTTCCAAGTACAGCAATGGTTTGACCTCCACCATCTAGTATTCCTTTATGCGCCATGGCATCAATGCCTTTTGCCATACCACTTACTACAATAATATTGGCTTTTCCAAGATCCATAGCAGTCTGATACGCCACACCGGCTCCATAACGGGAACAACGCCTAGCTCCTACCAAAGAAACTTTATCAATATCATCCTCGGGTAATGTACCTTTAACATAAATACCAATGGGTGGACTGTATATTTCTTTTAATAAACGAGGGTAGCGTGTGTGGAAAAGAGAATAGAATTGTATTTCTTTTGCTTCTAATTCTTCAATCCAACAATTCAACATTTCCTCATCTCTGGCACAGAGAATTGCATCTATGGTTTTTTCCGGAATTCCTTTGATGGCAGCAAGTTGATCTCGCTCAGCCTTCCACACGGCCTCTGCGCTTTGAAAATAGTCCAAAAGCATATGAATACGTTTGATACCAATCCCTTCAACTCTTGAAAGCCACATCAAATAGTATTCTTCCATAGAAGCACACCTCCTTACACTGAGTTACGTCCTTAACTATATAACCTTTTTTTTTAAAATTCAATAAGAAATTACATACTTAGAAAAAATTTCAGTAAATATGAATATTAATTAGTAGAAATACACTAAAAATATTGCAAATTTTAGTAATTATTGATATCATATTTTTATCGTTAAGAAAGAAATGAGGCGTATATCATGCTTTCTATCATTAAAAGCTCTGCATTATTAGGCATAGACAGTTATCCTGTTTCCGTAGAAGTGGATTTAAGTAGCGGTTTGCCTTCTTTTGATATTGTTGGACTACCTGATTCAGCGGTAAAGGAATCTCGAGAAAGAGTTCGTACCGCTGTAAAAAATTCAGGATTTACCTTTCCTGTGAAACATATTACTGTAAACCTCGCCCCAGCAGATACCCGCAAAGAGGGAGCTTCCTTTGATTTACCTATTGCTCTAGGAATTCTTTGCGCCTGTGGCGCTTTAAATAGTAGTGTTGCCGATGATTATTTTGTAACAGGAGAACTCTCTTTAGATGGCTCTGTAAGGCCTGTAAATGGGGTTCTGCCAATGGTTTACGGGGCAAAGCAAAATGGAATCAAAAAATGCTTTGTACCAGGGGAAAATATGGAGGAGGCAGCTCTAGTTGAAGGAATTGCCGTTTATCCTGTTCAAAATTTAAAAGATTTGGTTGAACATTTATCGGGGAAAAATAAAATTATTCCCTATTCTGTTGACCTTAATACATTGTTCCACCAAAAACAAACCTCTAACTTTCTTGATTTTGCCCATGTAAAAGGTCAGGAAAATGCAAAGCGCGCCATGGAAATTGCTGCCGCAGGTGGGCATAATTTTTTAATGATCGGTCCCCCTGGTTCAGGTAAAACGATGCTTGCAAAACGTCTTCCATCCATTTTACCGGATTTGACATTTGAAGAGAGCATTGAAATTACAAAAATTTATAGCGTAGCAGGGCTGTTGCGAAATAAAAGCTCTTTAGTCCGTACCCGTCCCTTTCGCTCCCCTCACCACACAATTTCTGCCTCTGCGCTAACCGGAGGAGGACGTATTCCAAAGCCCGGAGAAATATCCTTATCTCACCACGGCGTACTGTTTCTTGATGAATTGCCGGAGTTTCAAAGACCCGCTCTGGAAATCATGCGTCAGCCCCTTGAGGATGGAGAAGTAACTATTGCCAGAGTAAATGGCACTTTAACATTCCCCTCGGATTTTATGCTGGTTGCTGCTATGAATCCATGTCCATGCGGATATTTAGGGGATGGTAACAAATGCCATTGTTCTATGAATGAAATTATAAAATATCGTCGTAAAATCAGCGGTCCTCTTTTAGACCGAATCGATATTATGGTTGAAATGCCTGCGGTAACTTATGAAGATTTAAATGAAATGGAAATGGGTGAGCCTTCCGCTAAAATCAAGGAGCGGGTTTTAACGGCACATAAAATTCAGTTGGCACGCTATCAAAAGGAAGGAATTTTTTTCAATGCCCAACTTAGTGCAGCACAAATCGAAAAATTCTGCTCCTTAGGGACAAAAGAAAAAGAGGTGCTCCGTAACGCCTTTGAACGCATGGACTTAAGCGCCAGAGCTTATCATAAAATATTAAAGGTGGCCAGAACCGTTGCAGATTTAGCCGGCAGTGAGGAAATTAAGTTACCCCATCTGGCAGAAGTTTTACAATACCGCTCACTGGATCGAAAATATTTGTTTTAATAAGGAGTTTACAATGAAACAATGGAAAGAGCAAATGTCCGAAAGTTTCCGCATCGGTGCCCTTCTGGCATTTGCAGGTGGTTTTTTTGATTCTTATACCTATATTGCAAGAGGGGGTGTCTTTGCAAATGCTCAAACAGGAAATATGATTTTGTTGGCAATACAGCTTGTAGAGGGACATTTTTTTCATGCCTTATACTATTTGATACCAATTTTTGCTTTTGTTTGCGGCATATTTCTTAGCGAATATATTAGACGTCGTTTTTATCAAAAGCAACGTCTTCATTGGCGGCAAATTGTGCTGTTTGTTGAAATTATCATATTAGTTATTGTTGCCTTTCTTCCTAATGGAAAAGGTGATATCTTAGCTAATGTTTTTATTTCCTTTATCTGTGCCATGCAAGTACAAGGCTTTCGTTCCATGCATGGAATGCCCTATGCAACAACAATGTGTACAGGTAACCTTAGAAGCGGCACGGATCAGCTAGTACGTCTTGTATTTGAAAAAGACAACACAGCCGGGAAAAAAGCATTTTTATATTTTAGTGTGATTATTATTTTTATCTCGGGGGCGGCAACGGGCGCATTGGTAACACCTATTGTGGGGATAAAATCAGTTCTTTTTTGTTGTATCTTATTAGTCTTGGCTTTAATTATGCTCTTTTTACAGAAGGAATTTATAGACTAAAAAAGGATATGTGGAAAACTTCTTTTCCCCATATCTTTTTTATTTATCCAACTAATTTTATTCCATTCCAACGCATTTATTGTAGAAGCTCATTATTTTATCTTGATCCAAATTGTTTTTCAAATAAACAAATTGCAAGGAGTGGCTCACTTGATAGTTCGTAATATTAAGTACCCCCAGTTTACCCCCGCGAATTTCCTTTTCTGCTACTGCTTCATACATAAACGAAACGGCGTTGGTATTTTCCAGGAGATGCTTTATTAATACAAAACTGCTTACTTCCCAAGTAGAATCAAACGAACTGATGGAGTCATTTTGCTGTGCCAAATAGCTCTCAAAAATTGCTCTGGTGCCTGAACCTAGTTCTCTTAAGATAAGTGGATAAGAATATAGTTCAGACAGTTCAATTTTCTTCTGCAACAGTGGATGTTTTTTTGACACAACTGGGATAAAATTCGCAACACAAAATTCTTCCGCCTCAAATAGTTTCCGATCAAAAATACCTTCAATAAAAGCCGCATCCAACTTTCCTTCCAGCAAGCTTTCCAATAATATCTTTGTATTTGCAACCGTGATATTTAAACCCTCATCTTTTTTATCTAAATAAGAAAATAGCAAAGGCGGTAAATAATAATCAGCAATGGAAAGGGTGCTGCCAATATATAAAGGACGCTGATTTCCTCCCAGCTTTTCCGTTAGCTGTCTTTCGTTGGATTGTTGCATTTTGGTATAATGAAGAAAAAAAGCCCCGTTTTTTGTTAATCTCATAGCCCTTCCCTCCTGGGTAAACAACTGACAGCCATAGTATTCCTCTAATTTTTGTATTTGCTGAGTAACCGCAGGCTGTGTCATGTGTAACACCCTTGCCGCAGCGGTATAACTCCCAGTTTCTACGACAGCCAAAAATGTTGTCAGTTTCTGATCTAACATGAAGACACCCTCTTAATCTTTTAAAATAATTTCTATATCCCTACATATTAAACTTATTCTACGCAAAAGTATAACATAATTTTATATTTAATAAAATATGATAATTTGTAATTATCAAAAAAATGTGATAGATTATTATCAAAGTAAAAAGAAACAAAAGCGGAGGAATTTTTATGAACAAAATTATTAAAGTTTTACCCGGCTTCCTAATGTCCCTTATCATTGCGGCAATTGCACAATTTTTGGAGGGGTTGTTACCCATACACCTAATTGGTGGTTCGGTTATCGCCCTATTTATCGGAATGATAATCAATCAAATGTATAAGCCAAACTCTACAACAAAACCGGGAATTGTTTTCACCTCAAAAAAAGTTTTAAAATTTGCTATCGTATTACTGGGAGCATCCTTAAGTATTGGGACTATTTTGCAGGTAGGAAGACTTTCCTTAACTGTAATGGTTTTTACTTTACTTACCTGTTTCGGAGGTGGGTATTTTATTGGGAAAGCGTTGGGATTGGATTGGAAGCTTTCTAATTTAATTTCTGCTGGGACGGGGATTTGCGGTGGATCTGCTATCGCTGCAATTGCTCCTGTTATTGATGCAGAAGATAAAGATATTGCTTATGCAATTAGTGCGACGTTCCTGTTTGATATGGCTATGATCGTTCTCTTCCCCATTATGGGAAAGGCTTTTGGCTTGAGTGATATGGCATACGGACTTTGGGCAGGAACGGCAGTAAACGACACTTCCAGTGTAGTTGCCGCTGGCTATGCTTTTTCGGAAGCCGCAGGGGATTTCGCAACTATGGTAAAACTGACAAGAACTCTTTCCATCATACCAACGGTATTAGTATTTGCTTTAATACATATTCAATTAAAAAGAAAGGAATTGGCAACTGCTGAACAACTGGATTTATCATCTCAGGTGAAGTTTACAAAAATTTTCCCTTGGTTTATTCTGTTTTTTGTGGCAATGTCAATTTTAAATAGTGTAGGCTTTATTCCCATAGAGGTTTCCGCAACATTAAAAAATATCAGTAAGTTTCTCATGGTAGGCGCCCTTGGTGCCATTGGGCTAAACACGGATTTTAAAGAAATGAAAAAATCCGGTTTTCAGCCTATGATCCATGGCTTCATTATTTCCCTGCTGGTTGTTGTAGTTGCCTTTGCCGTAGAATATGCCATTGGAATTATTTAAACATACGTTTTACATTTTAAAATAAGATTATTTTCCGCCTGCTGTACTTAATTAGTATAACAGGCTATTTTTTTCTCAAATCAAAGAAAATAAGGAGAATCAACATATTATAATGCTTTTTGAACCTCCACTAAGTTTCTTTATCTATACTGAAAATAATGTGTACCCTTTATAATTTATATAAAAACCTATGTGCCTTATTACAAAATGAATGCACATCTAATCCATTTAAAATATTTATATAGAAAATGCCCTTACCTCAAGAAAATTTTCCGTGGTAAGGGCATTTTTGTTTATTTCTTAATTACTTCCCCAATATCAGCCTTTAATCCCAGGTTTTATCCGGTGTAATTGCTGTCCAAGTTTCATCACCAGTTGGTGTTTCCCTTGTGTAATCATGGGAATTTGTTGCTTCCATTACAGCCTCATAATACCAAGCATCTTCACTATTATCAGACCAGTACTTAGCATTTTCAAGCAAGCCTTCTTTGCTTACCTTTCTATTTAAAACAGAATTAATTAAAGTCATTGCTTCCGCCCTAGTAATATAATCATTAGGATGGAAGGTACCATCTGGATAACCACTAATCCAACCCTTTAATGCTGCTGAATTAATAAAGTCTTTTGCCCAATGGTTTTCAATGTCTGAAAATTGGTTTGTGTCTGTTTTGCTCAGATTATCAAACTTCGATACAATAACCGCAAATTCTGCTCTCGTAATTGAATTGCCAGGTCTAAACTCGCCATTTGGATAGCCCGCAATGACTCCACCGTTTGACAGAGTAGCAATACTTGTATTTGACCATCTCTGGCCTGACACATCAGGGAAATCCTGGGTTGTGGACTTCATATTTGCTCTGACATCATCACTTAATAAACGATAGAAAATCGCAGCAACCTCTTCACGGCTAATTCTGTTCGTAGGCCTTACAGTGCCATCCTTATAGCCGAAGATATATGCAAAATGGTCGATTACATTCAAACCATCTGCCAAAGGCACTTCTTCGTCAAGGATTGTTACTTCTTCACCAAAATCACTTCCGTTATCGGAGGAGCTTCCAGGATCCGACGTACCTCCAGAATCGCTCTTCTTTTTCCTATATACAAATTCCACTTCATTCTTTCCTGTTTGGGAAAAATCTAACGTTATGCTTCGTGAAGTAGATACGACTTCGCCATTTACTGTTACAGATCTTAGTTTTGTGTATCTTCCGCTGTTAACAGCATTAACAACAACACTATCATCGTCAACATTTGCCTTGGATTGCGTTGTATCATATACTGTATTGTCTCCGTACACATGTTTTACAATCAGATCGTTCTTTTCATAGATAATACTCAAAGTATTACCGTCCTCACTAATTGTAATTGGTAATTCTGTAGGATCACCATTTATCTGATACTCTTTGAATTTGTAGCCCTGTGGTGCATTTAATACTACAGACTCAATATTGGGTTCTCTCTTCAATACAGAATCAGGAACTGTTTCAAAAGGAGTATCCGAGCCTTCCAAGTAATGTTCCACAGTAAAATTCCACACCTCTTCGTTAGGTGTCCATTCCGCTTTCAGCTTCACATCACTATCAGGCATGATAAATGTGCCATCTGTAACTTCAACTGCATCATCAACAACTTTCCATCCGTTAAAGTCATAGCCGTCTCTCTGAGGTACTTGGGTAGAAATTTCAATTTCATCACCTTTATATTGATCAGAGATATTCTCCGGCATATTCTTTACTGTACCATCGGAAATATACTGAACAGTACGTTCTGCTAATTTTTCGTATCCATATTTAATCCAGATACAATTGTTAGGCATTTTTCCACTAAGCGTACCATCTTCGGTTAACGTAATATCATACTCATCCTTCAACTTCTGAATCAGTTCTGCTGTTGTTGTCGCTTCTAGCTTATTCTCATCTACATATACAGAGATATTAGTCAATTCATAGCCTCTTTTAGGGGCATTTGCTTGACTGCTAATTGTATCATCAGCTTCCTTTTTATCATAATTTATAGATTCGTTGGGATAAGAACCGCCGTTTAAATCCGCGTGTTCTACAACAAAGGTATAAATATCATCAAACTCTGCATTGAATGTTAAATTACTTGTTACTGTTTCAGGGAAATCTGCATTCCATCCTGTAAACTTATAATCATGGCTATACTCACCTTCACGCAATTTTCCTTGAACATTTGGAACTTGGTCTGCGATAGATGCCCAAGTTGTACCATTGGAGAGACCTGAAATAGTCACAGGGCTGGTTGTACCTTCTGCCGCTTTCGTTGTATTAATGATAAAGTTGACATTTAGCAGAGGGGAGAATTTTGCAAGATACGTCATATTGTCTAATACTTCTGTATCTTGTGTTGGAGTTTCCTGAACTTCTTCGGTTCCTGACTCACCTTCGGTCACCTTATACCATGCATTAAACTCATAACCGGTGTTGGCATTTGCAGAAGGAATTGTTCTGCCTATGGTATTACCAATCAAGATAGGGTCTGTAACAACATCCTTAGTATCGCCATTAAGCGTACCATTTCCGTCTGTTTTAAATGTTACTGTTGCCCAATCTTCATCCTTGATAACAATTTTAGCATACAGAACTGTATTTCCACTAATTGTATCACCAAAATTAAAAGCTTTTGTACATGCTTCATCGGTATACCAACCTTCAAGCTTATATCCACGTTGGATATCGGCTATTGCTGTTGCTGTTGGATCTTTAGCCATTTTCCCATTCTGGATAGATTGGCTATCAGGTTTTACGACACCAAAGAATTGTTCAACTCCCTCAACCATAATACCTTTAATCTGGAAAGTTACATCTGCCATGTCTTCAGTCCATACTGCTGTATAAACCAAGCCATTGTCAGGAATAACGTCGCTGTCACCAAGAATTGTATTATCCCAAACTCCATCAGCTAATTTCCAGCCGATTTCATTTTGAACGGGATTTGCAGGTACTTGAGCGCTATAGTTGGACCATGCTGTACCTTTAATTACATCCAATACAACGTCTGTCGTTGTACTGTCTGCCCATTTTCCATGGTCTCCTACTTTAAAGGTGATTGTTGTCCAATCTTCCTCTTTCTCAACTACTTTTGCATACAGTTTGGTATCCT
>NZ_DAOUQB010000006.1 GCF_030625865.1 Anaerotignum sp.
GGGAGTACATATGGTCCGTTGGTCAAGGGGTTAAGACACCGCCCTTTCACGGCGGTAACGCGGGTTCGAATCCCGCACGGATCATTTTTTAGATTTTCGGTGACGATGCGCTCAGGGGACACACCCGTTCCCATTCCGAACACGTCGGTTAAGACCTGAGCGGTCGATGATACTTGGTGGGAAGCTGCCTGGGAAAGTAGATGGTTGCCAGATTTCAATTTTTTTTGCAACTTGATCGCTTAAATTTGCATTCTTTTAGGGGATGCTTTTGGGAGGCTCATTTGCATTGATCCTCGTTAGCTCAGCGGTAGAGCATCCGGCTGTTAACCGGAGGGTCGTTGGTTCGAATCCAACACGGGGAGTATACATATGGTCCGTTGGTCAAGGGGTTAAGACACCGCCCTTTCACGGCGGTAACGCGGGTTCGAATCCCGCACGGATCATGTTTTTGGCGCCATAGCCAAGTGGTAAGGCAAAGGTCTGCAACACCTCTATCCCCGGTTCAAATCCGGGTGGCGCCTTGCTAATACGTCTTAAAGAGTATTTCTCATTTAAGGCGTATTTTTTTGTTTCATGAGCATATATTATAAAATAATAAATATTAATTCCATAATTATTTAAACAAAAAACATGTCGGAAAAGAATAGCAAAAAGGGTATTGACGTTTTATATTCAAAATATTATAATTATTTTATATTTATGGCGCCATAGCCAAGTGGTAAGGCAAAGGTCTGCAACACCTCTATCCCCGGTTCAAATCCGGGTGGCGCCTTAAATGGAAGTGACAAGTTTTCCTAGGAAGCTTGTCGTTTTTTTATGGAAAAAAGTGAAACTCTACGGAACGTGGATTGGATTAACAGGTCAATTCATCTATAATATAAATATGGAGGTGACAATGGTGGATTGTAATAAGGTAGGTAAATTAATTTTTGCCTTACGCAAAGAAAAAGGTATGACACAAAGACAGCTTGCGGAACGCATGAATATAAGCGACAAAACCATTTCAAAATGGGAGAGAGGATTGGGGTGTCCCGATGTATCCCTTTTACATGATTTATCTGTCGCATTAAATGTAAATATTGAAAAAATTTTGTTAGGGGATTTAGAACCCAATAATATTGATGGAGGAAATATGAAAAGATTGAAATTCTATATGTGCCCCAATTGCGGAAATGTGATTACGGCAACCAGTGATGCAGAAGTTTGCTGCTGTGGACGCAAGATGGCACCTTTGGTGCCGAAGCCTGCAGAAGGAGAGCATTGTTTCAGTATGGAATATATTGAGAATGATTTATATATTACTTTTCCCCACGAGATGAAGAAGGATCATTATATATCTTTTATTGCATATGTGACCTATGATAAGGTTCTTTTTGTAAAGCTTTATCCAGAGCAGGGCAGTGAGCTACGGATTCCAAGGCTTTCAAAAGGGAAGCTATATTTTGGATGCAGCAAACATGGATTGTGGGTGAATGAAGTTTGATGAATGGGCAGGCAATGTATACTGTCTTTCCCCAATGATTGATGTAGGACTATGGAATGCTGCAGGAACGTAGGAATAAATTTTATTAAGAAAAAATTTAATTTGACCGTTGCCGCTAGATCATAAAGTCTGGCGGTTTTTTTAGATATGCCATTCAGGTTTTTCTATGGAAGTGCTTTCTATAAAATAAATAGAATTTTTCAAGTTCAGATAATATTTAGATAGATATCTAAATGTTATTGACGATTTTATATCTTTGTGTTATTTTATATTTAGATGAATGTCTAAATGAAATGAGGTGAGGAGTTGGGAATTCAACAAACATTAAAAGCAATCAGCGATCCCTCCAGACGTGAAATTTTGGATTTACTCAAATCCGGAGAAAAAACAGCTGGGGAGATCGGGCAGCATTTCGAAGCAACAGGGGCAACAATTTCTCATCACTTGTCGGTTTTAAAAAATGCTGGGCTGATATTGGATGAGAAAAAGGGGAAGTATATTTATTATGAATTAAACATGACTGTTTTTGAAGAAATTTTAAGTTGGATTACCGCTTTTACCGGAGGGGATTAGAATGAGAAAAAAACAAATAGCTATTTATTTTTTTGCAGTATTACCTTTTATCATGGTAAGTTTGGTATATCAAAAGTTGCCCGACCTGGTGCCAATGCAGTGGCAAGCGGGGAAAGGTGTACGTTATGACGAGAAGTGGCAACTGTTTATTCTCGCTGTACTATGCTTCGGCATGGGGGTTTTTATGCCGCTACTCGCAAAAATTGATCCAAGACGAAAAAACTATGAAAAATTTTATCCTGTTTACGAAAATTTCATTATTTTGATGGAAATATTCATGTCACTTATGATGGCGATTATAATTTCGGAAAGTTTTTATCCTGGAAGGATTCCTGTGGGTAGGGTTGTTTGTGGAGGTGTAGGACTTCTTTTTGTTTTCTTTGGAAATTTAATGCCAAAGGTAAAATCCAACTTTTTTACAGGTGTGAAAACACCATGGGCATTAAGCAGTGAAACGGTTTGGAACAAAACGCAAAGATTAGGAGGGAAGCTATTCTTTTTTGGTGGAATTCTTATGGTAATTGGGGCGCTCTTTGTTCCCATTGTGTTCATGCCTTATGTAGTTGGGGGATTGCTTGGTGTGATTGTACTACTACCTACGGTTATGTCTTATGTATGGTATCAGAAAGAGAGTTGTCGGTAAAATAACGGAAGGGGTGGTTGTTGTAAAGCTTTGTAAGAAATAGGGAGCATGCAAACAAAATAGGTTGACGGTAAAAAGATTTACGGCTATACTGAATTCATTAATAGCCAAAAAGTTTTTGCCGTCATTTTTTAATGGGCGATAAGAAGTCCTGGGCTTTTTCGGCTATGTGGAGTTACAATTATTTAAGCGGAGCGTTAATTCCCTTTAGGAGGTTATAAAATATATGCAAAAAGAAAGAACTATTTTCGTAATCGGACATAAGAACCCTGATACCGATTCCATTTGTTCTGCCATTGCTTATGCAGCATTAAAGAATCAATTGAATGGGAACTGTTTTGTTCCCAAAAGGTCCGGAGAGATCAATAATGAAACAAAGTATGTTTTAGAATATTTTGGGGTGGATGTACCTGAATTTATTGGACATGTAGGAACTCAAGTAAGCGATGTCACCATAAAATCAACCCCACCCATTAGTAAAGAGTTTTCCTTGAAGAAAGCTTGGAATACCATGAGGGATCTGGGGGATGCTACCATGCCCGTTGTTCAAGATGAAAAGCTTGAGGGCATTATATCGGTAAAGGATATTGCTACGGCGAATATGGATGTTTATGAAACTCATATTTTAGCGATGTCCCACACAAGTTACACAAATATTTTAGAAACCATTGATGGCAAAATGATTGTTGGTGACCAGAATGATATTGTGACAACAGGGAAAATTTTAATAGGTGCGGCAAATCCCGATTTATTGGAATCTTTTGTTGATGAAGGGGATATTGTAATTACCGGAAACCGTTTTGAAAGTCAGCTTTGCGGAATTGAAATGAATGCAGGATGTATTGTTGTTTGTATGGGTGCTCCAGTGTCTAAAACCATTCAAAAGCTTGCCATTGAAAACAACTGTAAAATTATCAGTACGCCTCATGATACTTATATGACAGCAAGGTTAATGAGCCAGAGTACCCCTGTGGGTTATTTTATGCGCAAAGATGGGTTGATTACTTTTCAAAAGGATGACTTTGTTTCTGATATTAAAACGGTATTATCTAAAATCAGGCACCGCGATTTCCCTGTTTTGGATCACGAGGGAAATTATTGCGGTATGCTTTCCAGACGTTCTTTATTAGATACAGAGAAGAAAAAGATTATATTAGTTGACCATAATGAAAAGGCACAGGCGGTAGATGGTATTGATGAGGCGGAAGTGATTGAGATTATAGATCATCACCGTTTAGGCAGCTTGGAAACGACCATGCCTGTGTATTTCCGCAATCAGCCTGTTGGTTGCACAGCTACAATTATTTACGGAATGTATCTGGAAAACAGCATTGAAATTTCGCCTCCAATTGCAGGTTTATTATGCTCTGCCATATTATCTGATACCCTGATGTTCCGTTCTCCCACTTGCACGGAGAAGGACAGAACTGCGGCGGAGGCTACGGCGAAGATTGCTGGATTGGAGATTCAAGACTACGCCGAAAAAATGTTTCGGGCGGGCAGTTGTCTGGGAGACAAAGTCCCGGAAGAAATCTTCTATCAAGATTTTAAAAAATTCAGCGGTAGTGGCTTAAGTTTTGGCGTAGGACAGATTTCTTCCTTGGATCAAGAAGAACTAACGCAGTTACGCCCCAAAATAGCGGCTTATATGGAGTCCATTAAGGGCAGCTGCGATATACTGTTTTTCCTTTTGACCAATATTTTAACTGAGTCCTCCGAGTTGGTTTTTGTTGGGGAAAAAGCAAAAAATGTTGTAGAGACTGCTTTTTGTGGTACGATAGAAGATAACTGGATATTCCTTCCCGGAATGGTTTCCAGGAAAAAACAGTTTGTTCCAAAAATATTGAATGGGATTCAACAAGTGCTATGATGAAAAATTATAAAATGATACTTGCTTATGATGGCGGTCGATATAACGGCTGGCAAAAGCAGGGCAATACAGAAAATACGATACAAGAAAAATTAGAGGGGATTGTTTCTGCTTTGGCAGGGGGTCCTATTGAGGTTTATGGTTCAGGGCGAACCGATGGGGGAACCCATGCCTATGGTCAGGTTGCTAATTTTCATATGGATTGGCGGGGTACGGCGGAAGAACTTATGGACTGCATTAATGAAAAACTACCGGAGGATATCGCGGTGCTTTCGTTAGAATCTGTGCATCCAAGGTTCCACAGTCGGCTAAGTGCAAAAGCGAAAACTTATGAATATACCATTTGGAACAGTAAAAAGCCGCCGGTATTTGAAAGAAAGTATGTTTTTTGGTGTGAAAAACCCTTAAATGTGGAAAGAATGAAAGAGGCTTCAAAAGCTTTCCTTGGAGAACAGGATTTTAAAAGCTTTTGTGCCAATAAGCGGATGAAAAAATCTACGGTGCGTAAAATTTATGAGATTCAGTTTATCTGTACGAAAGACAAAATCACCATTGCATATCACGGAAATGGTTTTTTATATCAAATGGTGAGAATTATAACGGGAACGTTGATCGAGGTTGGGGAGGGGAAAAAAGACCCTAAGGAAATCCCTTCTATTTTAGCGGCCTTGGATAGAGAAAAGGCGGGTTTTACTGCCCCGGCAAAAGGCCTTGCTTTAAAGGAAGTATTTTATGAAGAAGGGCTGGAGGAAAATGATTAGAATGACAGATTTAAAATTGCCTGTGGATGGAACGGAAGGGCAACTTAAGAAGAAGGCAGCAAAAGCCCTTGGAATTACCGTTGAGGATTTGTTAGAAATGCAAATTTTTCGTCGCTCTTTAGACGCAAGAAAAAAAGACCAAATTCACTATGTTTATGTTTTGGATGTAGCCGTTGCCGATGAAAAAAAGGTTCTATCAAAGGCAAAAGGTAAAAATATTTCCCAAACACCTGATTTATCCTATGCCTTTCCTCAGGGAAAAGCCCAATGCAACAAACGTCCGGTGGTGGTTGGTTTTGGCCCCGGTGGGATGTTTGCTGCCTTGCTTTTGGCAGAAATGGGACTAAACCCCATTGTTCTGGAGCGAGGGGGCGACGTGGAGAGCCGTCAAAAGGCCATTTCTCTTTTTTGGGAAGAAGGCAGGCTGGATACGGAAAATAATGTGCAGTTTGGCGAAGGTGGTGCAGGAACCTTTTCTGATGGAAAACTGACGACTCGGATTAAAGACCCTCGTTGCCGCAAGGTACTAGAGGAGATGGTAGAAGCGAATGCACCAAAGGAGATTTTATATGATGCTAAGCCCCATATTGGGACAGACTTACTGCGGGGTGTTGTGAAGCGAATTCGGGAAAAGATCGTTTCTCTTGGGGGTGAAGTTCGTTTTTTTGCTAAGGTGACGGACATTTTAGTTGAAGGCAACCAAGTAAAAGGCGTTACCCTTGAAAATGGAGAAAAAATTGAAACCCATGATGTTATTTTGGCTATTGGCCATAGTGCAAGAGATACCTTTGAAATGTTGCATAAGAAGGGGGTTTTTTTGGAACAAAAACCCTTTGCCATGGGAGTACGCATTGAGCATCCTCAGAAAATGATTGATTTTGCCCAATACGGTGATGCGGCGGCAAAGCTTCCCCCTGCAGATTATCGTTTGACTTATACCACGAAAAAAGGAAGGGGGGTTTATACATTTTGTATGTGCCCCGGTGGATATGTGGTTGCGGCGGCTTCGGAGGAGGGGCGGTTGGCCATAAATGGTATGAGTGAACATGCCCGTGATGGAGAAAATGCCAATTCTGCCCTTCTGGTTCAGGTATTCCCCAAGGATTTTGGTTCTGACCACCCTTTGGAAGGGATGTATTTCCAACGCCGATTAGAGGAAAAAGCCTTTGCTTTGGGAGGAGGAGACTATACTGCACCCATACAAAGCGTAGGTGCATTTTTGGGAACTTCAAAAAAGAACCCAAAGGTTTGCCCCACTTATCGTCCTAAAACAAAAGAAGGAAATCTGGATGAAATTTTACCACCTTTTATGACGGAGGCTATGCGGGAGACGATCCCTGAAATGGGAAAAAGGCTGAAAGGCTTTGATAGAGAAGATGCTGTATTAACGGCTGTGGAAAGCAGAAGCTCTTCCCCCGTCCGTATTCTGCGAAATGGGGATGGAGTGAGCCCCTGGGCAGAAGGACTATATCCTGTAGGTGAGGGCGCAGGTTATGCTGGAGGTATTGTTTCTGCTGCTGTGGATGGGATTCTGGTGGCAGAGAATATTTTTCACAAATATAAAATATAAAATAAAGATATAAGATATAAAAAAGGAGACATCCAATTGAAATGAAGGATGTCTCTTTTTTGTGGTTGAATAAAATCCTAAAAGGCAGAAAAAGTTTCAAGACTTCGTGTCTTTTTCTTTTTTACAATGGCTGCAATTTCCTGCACAGCCGCAACAGCCACCTTTTTTTTTCATGCGACGAATTGCCAATAATATACCAATTGCAATCAGGCCTAAAATAATGAAATCCAAAATATGCATTGTTTCAGCTCCTTATATAAACAACTGCAATAGTTGATATACCCCAAAAGAAACAATCCATGCAACACCACATTGCAATAATACAACACCCAAGGCTAACAGGCCGGAATCCAGTTCTCTTTTTACTGCGGCAATGGCCGCCACACAAGGGGTATATAATAATGTGAATACCAGAAAGCTAATGGCAGAAACAGGGGTAAATATAGTTGCCAATGCTCCATTTAGCTCAGATACAGAGGTTCCCAGCAAAACACTCATGGTACTTATTACAGCTTCTTTTGCAGTAAAACCCGTTATCAAAGCAGTAGGAATTCTCCAATCTGCAAAACCCAAGGGGACAAATAACGGTGCCAAGAACTGCCCAATCATAGCAAGCAGGCTGTCAGCACTGTCCGTCACAATATTAAAATGATTGTCAAAGCTTTGCAAAAACCAAATGATAATGGTTGCAACGAAGATAACAGTAAAAGCTTTTTGCAAGAAATCTTTCGCTTTATCCCACATCAACAATAATACGCTTTTAAAGGAAGGAAAACGATAATTAGGCAGTTCCATTACAAAGGGAATGGGTTTGCCTTCAAAAACGGTTTTTCCGAATAACAATGCCACAACAATACCAATAATAATTCCCGTTAAATATAATCCGATCATAACAAAGGCTGCATACCTTTTGAAAAAGGCCGCTGTAAAAACCGCATAAATAGGTATTTTTGCGGAACAGCTCATAAAGGGCGTTAGAAGCATAGTCATTTTTCTATCTCGATTAGAAGAAAGAGTTCGTGTTGCCATAACAGCGGGCACCGTACAGCCAAAACCGATTAGTAATGGCACAATACTTCGGCCGGAAAGACCAATTTTTCTAAGAAGCTTGTCCATAACAAAGGCAACTCTTGCCATATATCCTGTATCTTCCAAAATGGAGAGAAAGAAAAACAAAACAACGATTATTGGCAAGAAGCTTAAAACACTTCCTACTCCGGCAAAAATACCGTCAATCACCAAACTGTGTACTACAGGATTTATTGCGTATAGCGTCAGGCTATGATCCACCCAGCCTGTAATTCCATCAATTAAGACAGATAGCCAATCGCTCAAGATTGCTCCAAACACATTAAATGTGAGGAAAAATATCATAAACATAATTCCAATAAAAATTGGAATTGCCCCCAATTTATGTGTCAAAATGTTATCTATTTGAACGCTGCGGATATGTTCTTTACTTTCTTGACATTTAATTACCGTTCCGGCACAAACTTTTTCAATAAAAGAATAACGCATATCAGCTAAAGCCGCATTACGATCCATAGAAAGCTCTGTTTCCATTTCAATAATGCTGTGCTCAATCAATTCTAACTCGTTTTGACTTAAATTTAATCGTTGGATAATATCATCATCATTTTCAATGACTTTCATGGCACTAAAACGCAAAGGCAAGCAAGCATTTTCCGCATGATCCTCTAACTGATGACAAACGGAGTGGATACAACGATGAACAGGCCCCTGAGGGCAAAAATCCAATCGTTCAGGGAGTTTTTTAAGCTTTGTTTGATGCAAAGCACAATTAAGAAGTTCTTCAACCCCCTCATTTTTAACGGCACTGATGGGGATTACCGGAATACCCAGTTCTGCGGACATTTTTGCAACGTCTATGGTTCCACCATTATTTCGTACCTCATCCATCATATTCAATGCCAAAACCATGGGGATTCTCATTTCCATCAATTGCAGGGTCAAATATAAATTTCGTTCAATATTTGTTGCATCCACAATATTAATGAGTCCATCCGGTTTTTCGTTCAGAATAAAGTCTCGGGTAACAATTTCTTCGCTGGTATAGGGGCGAATGGAATAAATTCCTGGGAGATCCACAACTTTGCAGTCTTTATGCCCTCGAATTTCGCCGACTTTTTGATCTACAGTAACTCCGGGGAAATTCCCCACATGTTGGTTAGATCCCGTTAACTGGTTAAACAGCGTTGTTTTACCACAATTTTGATTTCCAGCCAAAGCAAATATCATTTTGCTGCCCCCTCAACCACATGAATATTTCTTGCATCCTCCATTCGGATGGTAAGGGTGTATCCTCTTAAGCGTAATTCTATGGGATCGCCCATAGGCGCAATTTTTGTTACCGTAATTTTAGTTTTGGGGATCAGCCCCATATCCAAAAGACGACAGCGTAAAATTCCCTCGCCCCCAACTTGTGTAATCACTGCTTCTTTGCCAATCGGCAATTCATCTAACGTCATAATCGTCCCTCAATCTTGTAAATTAATTAGAACTAACTTATAATTCTGGTGAAAGTATAGCACACAGCTGGGTTAGTGTCAATTAAGGTGCAGTTTAATGGCTGTAAAAGGGGAATATTGTTTAATTTAGAAGAAAATGTCGCATTTGAAAAGCCCAATTCAATCTTTTATGATTTATGTTGTAGAAGTGAATTGGGCTTTTGTCATTCATTTCGATTATTTTTATATGCTTACGACAGAAAACATTCTGAGGTTTATTTTGTTTTATCTAGAAGGGAACAAAGGCTATTTTCCTGATAGCCGATGGTTTCCTTCATCAATTCTTGAATCGTTTTTCCTTGTAGCCTTAGTTCATCCAAAGTGATATCTATGGCAATATGACTTTCTTTTAATATTATGACACGATCCACAAAGTTTTCAATTTCATTGATTTCGTGGGTTGTGATAAAAATTGTTTCTTCTCCTGTCAATGTTCCTGCCAGAGCCTGCATAAAATCTTGACGGGTAAACATATCTTTTCCCACAAATGGTTCATCCATAATGATATAGGGGGTTCTTTTTGCCATGCCTGCCGCGATTTCCACTTTTGCTTTTTGTCCTTTTGACATTTTTTTAATGGGTCGTTCCTCTAACTGAAAAAAATCCAGTAACATATCAAAATAAGTGCTATCAAAAGAGGGGAAAAAATCTTGTAAAAAATTTCCATATGATTTGGGCGTTAAATCATTAAAATAAGTTCCGGCTTCACTGATAAAGGCAATTTCTCCTGAAATTTCTTGGGGCGTTTTACCGCCGATTTTTACTTGTACATTTCCATCGGGTACTAACAAACCTGCAATAAGCTTTAAAAGGGTAGTTTTTCCGGCTCCATTTGTGCCCAAAACTGCTACAATCTGCCCTGTTGGAACAGAAAAAGTGATATTCTCCAAAACTGTTTTATAATTTGGATAGGTAAAATATAATTTCTCTATCTCCACCATACATTTTCCACCTTTCCATTTATGGGTAAAACATTGGTAATCTGCCGTTGCCTTTGTGTAATAATTCCATCAACATTATATGCTTTCATAGCTTCTTCCAGATAAGGGGCATCTTTGGCAATATTATATGGAGAAAAAAGTTTATAGAGATCCTCGTCATAGTCGGTTTCAAATTTTCCTCGATATAAAATTTTCCCTGTATCTCCGTTAATTACACTTACATACACCTGATACCCATAATAGTAAGGAAGCTGCCTTTGCTCATCACTTACCATAGATACATCCAAAATTAAATTATTCCTGCAAACCGATAGTAATTTTCCACCGTTATCCCCATAACAATGCATTCTTTTCAAACCTTTTTCATCGAATTGATACATTCCGTCTATTATACCTTCCCAGCGCTCATAATTATCCTCATCTTTCACAACCTGATACGTTCTAAAGTAAATGGATACATCATTTTCATTCCAAGCAACCACATTCGCTTCAATTTGGTCTACTTTGCTGCCTTGCTCTTTTGTAAGCAAATCCTGAGCAATCATATTTCCTTCTGTATCATAAATTTCAAAAAATAAGCTTTCATTTTGAACTCTAAATATTCCAAGGGAATGATCACCAACAGCAAACGCTTCCAACACTCGGTTGTTTTCATCCACAGGGAAAGTACACAGAACCTCTGCATTACCGTATTCCCTCTGCTGATATAACTCCTCTTCCTTATCCAGTTCGGGAGGTTCAATCATGTTTTCTTGCTTAATGCGAAAAAGGGATGTGTCTCCTTGGCATTCCCCATGAATCTCCATACCATAAATTTCCGCACTAGGAATTGCCATACAATAATATGCATCCCCAATTTCCGCACAAAATCCATCTACTTCCTGCATACCATCATTAAGAAAAGAATGAGTAAAAGAAGTTAATCCATCTTCATAATCTCCTCTTGTGTAGTAATACACTTGATCTTGATTCTGCAAGGTCATTCCCGTACGAATCCTTGCTTGACCTTCAAAATCCATCCCCCAAATGTCCAAATAAACATCAACTTTATCTGCTATGTCGGTTTCACCCCCAACAAACTCGTCACCGTAGAAATCCATATCATCCATAATTTCTTCATAAAAACTGTCCATATGCTGTATTTTGGCATCTTTAGAGGGTGCAGAATCGGTTGAGGCAAATATTCCTTTGCGGAAATCTTGATTATAATAGTTATAGTTGTATTTTTCCATCCCTTTTATGCCTTCTCTTTCAGCAAAAAAAAGGTTGTTCACCTGTTCAGAGTCAAAGGGATAAAACTTCGTGGAAAGCGCTCCGTCCTCTAAACGAAAGATGATCCCTTGGGTACCATCCCCCGCAACACCTTCTATTGGGAAAAGATTTAAGTATTCCCGTTGTCCTTCGATGTCTTTTAAATAAAAAATACCATTATCCTTCAATTGAGACATTTTGCCCATAAATCCCCCAAAAATCAAGATGGATAAGGCCACTGCCCAAATTACTTTATTTTTCATATCCATCCCCCTTAGATATCTTTTCTCTGCTTCAATTTGCCTAATGCAACAAAAATCAATATGATCCCAAGGAATAGTGCAAGACCACATAAGTATAGACTTTGAGGCATTACTGTTTTCATAGAATAGCCAAACTGATCTTCAATAAAAATCCAAACGCAATAAAATGCTGCACAAAATCCGCCCAGCACTACCATAAACAGTGCTACCCGAGCAAAAACATATTCATTATATAATCCCGCAAATACAATTGCTGTGATTGACAGGAACATTCCTCCGCATAAAGACAGCGCCTGTATCCAGGAAACCGGAAAGCACGCTGATAAAAATGCACTCCTGTGGAAGGCTAAAAATAAGCCATTGGTAATGGAAACGTTCAAATTATTAAGGGTTACTTCCTCTGAGATATATAGAATCGCCTTTGAAGCCTCTTTTTCATACATGGAAGTTATGGGAAAATATAGCAGCACCATAGTCACAAGCCAAACTGCAAAATATAACAAAACAGCAGCAACGGCAGATAAGAAGAAGGAGAAAAAAATCTCATGCCGTTTCATAGGTAATGTAAAAATAGAATACATTCCCTTTCCATTGGTGTAAAATCCATTTATTTGAATAAAGAGTGAAACAAACAAAGAAACCAATCCAAGAAAAAAGACAATTCCTACGCCGCTGTAATCCACAACCAAATCATAGGTACGGAATTCTATGGCAATATGTTCATACAAATTTCCACTGTATAAACTGTTGACCACAAAAAGCATAATAATAGAAATTGCCAAAGAAATTCCTAATATAAATCTCTCACTTTTATGAAAAAACCAGCCAAACAAATAGTTACTAAGCTTTAATGTATTTTTCATTATTTTCCCCCTTTTCCCACTCTTGACGAAGCAAGGTCATTACTTCATCAAAGGATAGTTTATTTTCTTTTGATTTTTTTACAAACTCTGCAACAATATCCGCTGTCATCTCCCGTTGTATTTCCAGCATCATGTCTTCATCAAAATATAAAATGCTTACGGTGTTTTTGGGAGTTAAAACCAAACCTGCCTCCTCCATGGCACGAAATGCTCTTTGCGCAGTATTTGGATTGATTTTCAACTGGGTTGCCAGTTCCCGCCTAGATGGTAAGGGATCTCCTTTTTTTGCCGTTCCCAGAAAGATTTGTCGCTTCACAAATTTATTGATTTGGGTATAAACCGGTTCTGATGTATTCAAAACCATCTCAGTAAAATCCAACATATGAACCCTCCTTGAGTGTATTATATAAATAGTACACTTTGAGTGTATTATATATTTAATACATTTATGTGTCAATAAAAAAAGGGGGTTTTGTCGAAAAGTTTTTTGGGGAAAGGGAAACCAATATGGAAAGAAATTTTTTATAGAATGGGTTTTGAAATGGGTAGGTATTTTTTAATGAAAAAGCCCGTATTGCAATGAATACAAAGCAATCGGGCTTATTTAATAATGGGATTAAATTATTCTACTGTAACTGATTTTGCTAAGTTTCTGGGCTTATCTACATCACAGCCTCTTTCCACTGCTGTGTAATATGCAAAAAGCTGCATGGGCAAAACGTTGTAAGAGCTTGTGAAAATATCTGCTGATTTAGGCAAATAAATTACCTCATCGGCAACATCTTCCATGGCATGACTGTCTTCAATTGCAATGGCAATCACGTTTGCACCTCTTGCTTTTACTTCTTTTACATTGCTTACCAGCTTTTCAAACAGCTTTTCCTGGGTTGCAATGGCGATTACTAAGGTTCCTTCCTCAATCAAAGAGATGGTACCATGTTTCAATTCTCCTGCTGCATAGGCTTCGCTATGAATATAAGAGATTTCTTTCAGCTTCAAAGAGGATTCCATGGCAGCGGCGTAGTCCAATCCACGGCCAATAATAAATACATCTTGGCTTTGCGCATATTTTTTGGCAAGCTCCTTCATTCCAGCATCCAGCTTTAAAACTTCGCTGGTTTTTTCAGGCAGCAAGCGCAGTTCTTCTAAACATTGCTGTAAACGTTCTTCTCCAATGGTCCCCCGAACTTTAGCAAAATAGAGTGCCACCAAATACAGCATGGAAAGCTGAGTTGTATAGCCTTTTGTGGTTGCAACTGCAATTTCCGGCCCTGCCCATGTGTAGAGGACATCGTCGCTTTCTCTTGCAATAGAGCTGCCTACCACATTAACAATGGAAAGCACTTTCACACCTTGTTTTTTCGCTTCTCTTAAGGCTGCCAGAGTGTCCGCTGTTTCACCTGACTGGCTAATAATGATGCATAGGTCGTTTTTATTCAAAATAGGGTTGCGGTAACGAAATTCAGAGGCAATATCCACCTCTACTGGAACTCGGCATACTTCCTCCAGCACATATCGACCCACAATTCCCGCATGCCAAGCACTGCCGCAAGCAACAATGTGAATACGGTTAAAATTCTTTATTTCTTCCTCTGTTAGGGAAAGTGCCTCTAAATTGATGCCTTTTTCAGTTAATCTTGGGAATACGGTTTTTCTTAATGCTTGGGGCTGTTCCATAATTTCTTTCATCATGAAATAATCATAGCCGCCTTTTTCTGCCGCATCGATGTCCCAAGTAACATGGAAGATATCCTTTTGGATTTGATTTCCATCCAAATCGTAGAGGGTAACCCCTTCTTTTGTTAGGAGTACGATTTCATTTTCATTCAGCAGGTAATAGTCTCTTGTATATTCCAACAAAGCCGGAATGTCTGAGGCAACATAATTTCCGTCATGGCTTAAGCCAACTAAAAGAGGGCTGTCCTTACGTACAGCAACCAGGCTGTCAGGGTGATCGTTGCACATAATAGCTAGGGCATATGCTCCACGGATTTTTTTGATTACTTTTTGCAACGTACCAATGGGATCACCATCATAATAAAAATCAAACAATTGTGCAACGACTTCCGTATCGGTTTCGGATACAAAATGGTAACCGTTTTCCTCTAAGAAAGCTTTCAGTTCCATATAATTTTCAATAATTCCGTTATGAACCACTGAAATTTTACCGCTTTGGCTATTATGGGGATGACTGTTACGGTCACTGGGTGCACCATGGGTCGCCCATCTTGTATGTCCAATCCCCACATGGGAGGAAACCGTACCTTCTCCAACAATTTTATCCGACAACACGGCCAATCTTCCTTTTGCTTTGATTGTGCAAATTCCATCATGATAAACGGAAATTCCTGCTGAATCATAGCCACGGTATTCCAATTTAGCCAGTCCGTTAAGCAAAACGGGCACAGCCTCCTCGTTACCGATATATCCAACAATTCCACACATAATTAAAGTTCTCCTTCACTATTTTATTCGTCCGTTGTCTTTCCCTTTGTCGGGAGAATTTTCTTCTCCTATTTGTAGAAAGACCTGCGTCCCTGAACGAATGGGCGAGAAGCATCCGCCGAAAAATTCGATCACTTCTACCTCGTCAACCGCCCTATCTGCGGTTCTGGCGCTTCAATGAAAATAAACCGTCCTTTCTATATAAATTGACTGATAGGAAGCCACGAATTGACTTGTCGATTTCTTTAGACATGATTAGACAATATCGTTTGGATAGTATAACATTTTTTTTAAAAAGGGTAAAGAGTTTCTCTTTATGATATTCTATGAGTGTTAATAAAAGATTTGCAGAAAAATTTATAAAGATGAAAGACTTTTGTTATCTTTCATTTACAAAATAGGAATATACTATTATTAAAATGATTTTGATACTAGCCCAAGGAGGACTTAATATGAAAAAGTACATAGTATATTTGATTTCTGCTTTATTGCTTTTGGGAACGGCGGGGTGCAGCGGAAAAGAAAAGGATGCTGAGCCCCAGCAAGCCCAGATGGAAGGGGGGCAGCTTCAGGATATGGCCACTATGAAGGAACCCATTGATTCTTTGGTTCGTTGTATGCTGGAAAACGATAAAACTTATGACCCCACAAATCCGGAATTTTTCTGGAGTGCCTTGTACTACTTCTTAGGGAATTACGGTACCCAAAATCCCCTTGTGACAACGACAGAAGAAGGGCAAATAAAAGTGCCCAAAAAGGTAGTTCAAGAGTATGCCATTGCCCTTTTTGCAAACTATGATGACCTGTTACCATTACCTGGAGATGTCTCCAATTCCATTAGCTACGATGAAGATTTGGATGCTTATTTATTAAGCCCGGGAGATGCCGGCCTTTCTGATACCGTTTTATCTGATTATAAAGCTGGGGAGGATAGCTATACCGTTACCGCAAAGCTTCTTAATGACGTGGGGGAGAAAGAGACTTTAGGGGAATGGACAGTAACCATGCAAAAGAACGTATTTGCCGATGGCATTGAAGATCCCAGATATTTTTATAGTGTGTCAAGTGTGACGCCTGTAGAGGGATTGACTACTCCACTGAAAAATGCTTCCGCCTTTTACAATGGTTTGTCTGATAATCATACTGTTGAGGTAACTTTAGAAGACGGTACAATTGAAGCCTTTCAGTTTTATGATGCTGCGGTGTCGGAAAAGTTACATTCTTTAAAAGAGGGGGATGCCTTTTCCTTTGTTTATACTTGTGATGATGAAACGGGAGCAATGACGATTCAGGAAATCAATTGAGTACAGTTTTTATCGTGAAAAAGGTGTACCCAAGGGTACACCTTTTTCAATTTTTCTACCTAATTATTAATAAGTAAAGAGCTGTGTCCAAGCGTTGCCGTCAACGCCAACGCCGATATACTTAAAGTTAGGATTCATAATGTTTCTTCTATGGCCATCGGAATTCATCCAATCGTTCATAACCTGTTCGGGTGTCCTTTGTCCAAGGGCGATGTTTTCGCCGGCGCCTCTATAAGATACACCTGCTTCATCAAGGGCGGTAAAGCAGCTTCTACCATCAGGTCTTGTATGAGAAAAGCTGGACTGAATTTCTTTTGCTCTAACTTGAGCGGCTTTTGTAACACTTAAATCCAGCTGCAATGGGCTTAAACCTGCTTTTGCTCTTTCTGCATTTACAAGATCCACAACTTGTTGTGCATATGCAGAAACAGATGAAGATGTATCTACAGTGTTGCCGTTAGTAGTTGTTTCATTAGTAGTTGTTTCATTAGTAGTTGTTTCATTAGTAGTTGTTTCATTAGTAGTTGTTTCATTAGTAGTTGTTTCGTTAGTAGTTGTTTCGTTAGTAGTTGTTTCGTTAGTAGTTGTTTCATTAGTGGTTGTTTCGTTAGTGGTTGTTTCATTAGTGCTGTCATTTGTTGCAACACTGTTATCTACGCAATCAGCACCGGTGCAGTCGCTATTCTCGTTAACACAGCTTGTATCTCCTGAGCCAACATTTAAATCGCAGTTAAAGTTTGGAATTACAACGGAAATGTTCTTGTCAGAGCAGTTTAAGTTATTTAATATGGCTTTAACGTCAACGGAGTTTAAGCATAGATCTTTGATGCTCTCGATGTCTTGGCAACTGTTTAAGGCGCAGTTTTTTAATGCTGCATTGCTTAAACAATTTGCGCGGGTGATGTATGCATTTGTGTCAAGGGGCATGGCAATGGCCTGAACAGACATGGAAACCACTGCAACGGAAACAGCTGAGAATAATTGAAGTTTTTTCATAGGGTAGTTCCTCCTTTAAAGTGAAAATTAAACATAATTAAATATTTCCAAAATGTTATGTAATTGTTACAAATTTGTTACACAAACATATTAACATAGTAAATTACGAAAGAAAAGCGGAAACGAATGGCAATTTTTTAGACTTCTTGCATTCTGTTATTTTTGTGCCATAAAGCTCACAAGATCTAGTCAGTCAAGCCATTGGAGTATCAGAATATAGTGAAAAAACTTTCGTACCGCAAATAATAGTATAATTTAGGTAGTCATAACCAGTTTGATTTTTGTAATGTTTCAGGGAAAGAAATCATTAGAAAAAAACATAAACATATATAAGGAAGGAAAAGGAGCTAAAAATATTATGGATTGGTAATAAAAATAATTGCTTGACAAACCTGTCAAAATAAGGTATCATTTTTACTGCAATTAATTATGCGCGAGTGGCTCAGTGGTAGAGCATCGCCTTGCCAAGGCGAGGGTCGCGAGTTCGAATCTCGTCTCGCGCTGTTTAGATCGGTTTTGAGAATTCAAGACCGATTTTTTTGTTACTTAAAAAATACATAAAATTCAGGTTTTTTTGTGAAGAAAAAGGGTTTTTGTTAGAAAAAGAACTGTTTATTGAATTTTTGTTTTCAATAATATAAACCGTTTGTGTAATGATAAAAGGAGTGTTATTATGGAAAAAAGGCAGTTTGAAAACCTAGGAGTGGAAACTTCGTTATTGGGATTTGGTTGTATGCGCTTTCCCGTAACGGAGGATGGGAAGATTGATGAAGAGCAATCTCAAAAAATGATAGACTACGCTTTGGCCAATGGGGTGCACTATATTGATACAGCTTATTTTTATCATGATGGGGAAAGCGAATCTTTTGTAGGAAAAGCATTGGAGAAATATGACCGTTCTTCTTATTTTCTGGCAACAAAACTACCCGTTTGGATTTTAAAAGACAGACAGGAAACAAAAAAGGTGGTAGAAGAGCAACTGCACCGCCTGCGTACAGATTATATTGATTTTTATTTATTGCATACGCTAGATCGCAAAAAGTGGGATATTGTTTTAGAGAATGATATTTTATCTATTTTGGAGGAACTACGAGAGGAAGGGAAAATTCGATATATTGGGTTTTCTTTCCACGATGAATATGAGGTGTTTCAGGAAATTATTCAATATCGAAAATGGGACTTTTGCCAAATCCAGTTGAATTATATGGATACGGAAATACAAGCCGGTTTAAAGGGATATCATCTTGCGGAAAGTTTAGGCGTTCCCATGGTTATTATGGAACCGGTCAGGGGCGGAGCCTTGGCGAATTTCTCAGAAGAGATGAATGCAAAGTTCACTGCATTAGATGAACAGGCCACGATTGCTTCCTATGCCTTGCGTTATGTTGCAGGATTGCCTAACGTAAAAGTAATTTTAAGCGGAATGAGTTCCATGGAACATGTAAAGGATAACATAAAAACATTCTCTCCCTTCATACCGTTAAACGAGAGGGAAAGTAGCGTGATTGAAGAAGTACGAGATATTTTACAAGCAAGAGTGCAAAACGGTTGTACGGGATGCGGTTATTGTATGCCTTGTCCTCAAGGGGTAAATATACCCGATAACTTTAAAGTATGGAATACCTATCATATGTATCAAAATTTTGATCCTGTTCGTTTTGAATGGGCGAGGATTGGGAAAAAGAGTAGGGCAGAACATTGTATCCAGTGTGGCGAATGCGAAAAGAAATGTCCCCAAAAGATAAAAATTTCCCAAGATATGCCCCGTGTCTGGGCAGATTTTAATGGGAAAAAATGAGAATGAGGTGGAAAGAATTTGGATCAAATTGAGCAGGCAAAAGCCTCATTATCAGGTGAGAAAATAACCTTTGCAGCGGTTTCTGCCAAGGGAGAGCTGCGAACGTCAATGGAAAAGGGGATTGCCCCGATTATGGAGCTTTTAACAGTAGAACCCGAATTTTTAGAAAGTGCCGGTGTGGCAGATCGGGTCATTGGAAAAGCAGCAGCATTTTTACTTGTGAAAGGGAAGATAACCCATTTATATGCAGAAGTAATCAGCAAGCATGCAGCAGAGGTTTTGAAGAATAATCATATCCCCTTTGAATACAAAACAATGGTTCCCTATATTATCAATCGTGCCAAAGATGGAATGTGTCCTTTCGAGGCTTCTGTTTTGGAAGAAACAGATATCGAGGGTGCATATATGAAGATAAAAATGAAACGAGCGGAACTGTCAGGGAGAAAATAATATGAAGGCTTGTATCCCCATTCGTTGTAATACGGCTTGTAATTTTGTAAAAGGAAAATTTCCTTACCACTGGGATTTGAATGTTTACAGAGGATGTACCCATGATTGTAAATATTGCTATGCCCGTTATTCTCATAAGTATTTGCAGGAAGAGGGAGAGTTTTCCGACGCCATTTTTGTGAAAACAAATATTGCAGAAGCTTTGGAGAAACAATTGAGAAGCCCCAAATGGGATAAAAGTGTAATCAATTTGGGTGGTGTTACAGACAGTTATCAGGGGGCAGAAGCAATTGAGAAACAAATGCCTGGAATATTGCGTTTAATGATTCGGTATAATAACCCTATTATTATTTCCACGAAATCCGATTTCATTTTGCGAGATTTTGATCTAATCGACGAGCTTTCCCGAAAAACGTATGTAAATATTGCCTCAACCATTACAACAGCAGATGAAGTTTTGCAAAAAAAATTGGAACCCGGAGCAGTAAGCCCAAAGCGTCGATTTTTGATGCTAAAGGAATTTGGGAAAACCAAAGCCTCAACAGCAGTGCATATGATGCCCTTGCTTCCTTATCTTACGGATGGAGAAGAAAATTTAAATGCTGTTTTTTCGCAGGCAAAGGAAGCGGGCGTGGATTATTTATTGACCGGGTTTTTATATTTAAGGGGAGAGACTAAAAAAGTTTTTTATCATTTTCTGAAAGAAGAGTATCCTCATTTATGGGCTGAATATCAAAATCTCTATGGAAATGGCGGGCTAAAAGACTATAAAAAGCCCATATACGAAAAAATATGGAGGATTCGCCAGAAATATCAGGTTTCTGCCGACTACAAAAGTAGATTGGACAGAGAGGTTTATGGAAAAATGCAACCAATCCAGCTTACTCTTTTTGATTAGAGATGAGATGAAAAAACCTTAAATGTTAATTGCGACTCCTTTTTCAAAGTAGGAGTAATCTAATTGAAAATAATTTTTTACATTTCACGCTTCTCTATTTTTGATACATAAGGGAGGGAAGTTCTATGATTATCGGCAGTTGCGAAGTAACGTTTTATGCAGATTGGGTAACATCCCTAAAGGAAAAGCGTATGGTTGTCAAGAGCCTTGTGGAAAAAACCAAGCACAAATTTAATGTTTCTGTTGCGGAAGTGGATTGCCAGGATGTGCATAAAACCATCGTGATCGGTTTTGCCTGTGTAACCAACGAAAAACGACAGGCCGACAGCGTGATACAGCATATTTTGAACTATATGGAGCAAATCACAGAAGCGGAAATGATTTCGGTGGAAATTGAAGTATTTTAGGGATGATTTTTGGCTGAAACGGTGGTTTTTTTTATATTTAACTGTAGATTTTCAAAATACCGTGTGCTATAATAAGCCTTGATTGTGCAGTTTTTTAAACTGAATTTGACAACGGCTTGTTGATGATAAAAAGATTGGTTGTCTAAGAAACAAATTTTAAGGAGGAACTTCGAACATGAATGCAACATTGTTGAACAAGGAAAAAACAGAAGTAAAGTTTTCTTTTGAAGTAAGCGCAGAAGTATTGGAAAAAGGTATGGCTTTTGCTTATAACAAGCATAAAAATCAGATTTCTATCCCCGGTTTTAGAAAGGGCAAAGTACCCAGAAAATTAATCGAGGCACAGTATGGTGAAGGCTTCTTCTATGAAGATGCGGTAAACCATATTTTCCCCGACGAATATATGGCGGCTGTTAAGGAGTTGGATTTGGATGTAGTTTCTGCACCTACTTTGGATGTAGAATACATTGGTACCGACAAAGGTGCAAAGTTTGTTGTAGATGTTACGATTAAACCTGAAGTGAAATTAGGTCAGTACAAGGGCCTTTCCACTGAAAAGGTTGTATCCGAAGTAGCGGAAGAAGAAGTATTGGCTGAATTGAAAAAGGTTCAGACAAAAAATGCAAGAAATGTAGAAGTTACTGACAGACCTGCAGAAACGGGCGATGTTGTAAAAATGAGCTATGAAGGCTCTGTAGATGGTGTTCCTTTTGAAGGCGGCAAGTCTGATGAGCATGATTTGGAATTGGGCAGCGGTATGTTCATTCCCGGCTTTGAAGAACAAGTTGTAGGCCATTCTTTAGGCGAAAAATTTGATATTAATGTTAAATTCCCCGAAGAGTATCATTCCGAAGAATTAGCCGGAAAAGATGCAGTTTTCGCAATTGAAATTAAGGGGATTACAAAGAAAGAGATGCCTGAATTGGATGATGCTTTTGCAGAAGATGTTTCTGAATTTTCCACTTTGGATGAATATAAAGCAAGCATTCTGGAAAAGCTTGCAAAGGAGAAAACAGAAAAGGCAAAACAGGTTCAGGGCGATAAGCTTTTGGATGCTGCTGTTGCGAACTGTGAAATGGAAGTACCTCAGGTTATGTATGATAACAAGATTAACAGTATGATGAAGGATTTTGAAGACAATATCGTTCGTCAGGGCTTATCTTTGGATATTTATTGCCAGTATATGGGCACTACTCCTGAAGAAATGAAAGAAAACTTCAAGGAAACCAGCGAAAAGAGCGTAAATGCTAGACTGATGCTGGAAGCAATTGCAAAAGAAGAAGGCTTGGCAGTTTCTCAGGAAGAACTGGAAGCAGAAATTTGCAAGTATGGTGAAAGCTATGGTATTGACGGTAAAACTATGCTGGAAATGATTACCGGAGAAGATAAAGAAGCGCTGGAAAAAGATATGCTTGTCAGAGCGGCAATGCAGCTGATTGAAGATACAGCCATTTTAACTGATCCTAAGGCTGAATAAGACCATCCGATTAGGCACAGGACTACTGTGCCTAATTTAGCTTATAGAGTTATGGTATTTCAATGTAATAAAAAAATAAATGGGAATGGAGGGAGTTCATATGAGTTTAGTGCCTATGGTAGTAGAACAATCAAACCGTGGAGAGCGTTCTTATGATATTTATTCCAGACTGTTAAAGGACAGAATTATATTTCTGGGTGAAGAAGTAAATGATGCGACGGCAAGCCTTGTTGTGGCACAGCTGTTATTTTTAGCGGCGGAGGACCCGGACAAAGATATTAGTCTTTATATCAACAGCCCTGGCGGTGTTGTAACCGCAGGTCTTGCAATTTACGATACTATGCAGTATATCAAGCCGGATGTATCTACAATTTGTATCGGTATGGCAGCCAGTATGGGAGCTTTTTTATTGTCGGGTGGAGCAAAGGGAAAGAGATACGCATTGCCGAATGCGGAGATTATGATTCACCAGCCTAGTGGCGGGGCAAGAGGTCAGGCAACGGATATTTTTATTCATGCTGAAAATATTTTACGGTCAAAAAAGAGATTAAATCAGATTTTATCAGGAAACACAGGCAAAACTGTTGACGAAATCGAAAGAGATACGGAAAGAGATAATTTTATGACGGCTGAGGAAGCAAAGGCTTATGGTCTTATTGATGATGTAATCACAAAACCTCAGACAAAGGAGAGAAGCTAAATATGGCAGGAAAAACAGAAGATACGAACAAATTACGTTGTTCCTTCTGCGGGAAAACTCAGGATCAGGTGAAAAAACTGATTGCCGGGCCGAATGTATATATTTGTGACGAATGTATTGATCTTTGTGCCGAAATTATTGATGAAGAATATGATGTTTTAGCAAATAAGGAAGATAATTTTAATGTTCCTAAGCCAAAAGAAATAAAAGATACTTTGGATCAATATGTTGTTGGTCAAGAGAAGGCAAAGCAGGCTTTGGCCGTAGCCGTTTATAATCACTATAAGCGTGTATTTATGGATGTTAAGGCTGAAGATGTTGAACTGCAAAAAAGTAATATTCTTTTGGTGGGGCCTACGGGTACAGGTAAAACTTTGCTGGCCCAGACCTTAGCTAAAGTATTAAATGTTCCTTTTGCTATCGCAGATGCTACCTCTTTAACAGAAGCAGGTTATGTGGGCGAGGATGTGGAAAATATCCTTTTAAAGCTGATTCAAGCAGCGGACTACGATATTGAACGTGCGGAAAGAGGCATCATTTATATTGATGAAATTGATAAGATTACAAAAAAATCTGAAAATGTATCAATTACGAGGGATGTAAGTGGTGAGGGCGTACAGCAGGCATTACTGAAAATTTTGGAAAGCACAACGGCAAGTGTTCCACCTCAGGGGGGGAGAAAACATCCCCATCAGGAGTTTATCCAAATAGATACAACCAATATTTTGTTTATTTGCGGCGGTGCTTTCGGCGGAATTGATAAAATTATTGAGAACCGCATGGGGCATAAAGTAATTGGTTTTGGGGCTGAGGTGCATAGTAAGGTGGATAAGAAAGAAGACGAGCTTCTTCGCTCTTTGATGCCTCAGGATTTGTTGAAATATGGCCTTATTCCGGAATTTATAGGACGTTTGCCGGTAGTGGTAACTTTAGACAATTTAGATGAGGATGCATTTATTCATATTTTGACTGAACCAAAGAATGCGTTAACAAAGCAATATGAGTATTTATTTGCTTTGGATGATGTTATTTTGGAGTTTGAGCAGGAGGCACTGGTCGCCATTGCACAAAAGGCAATGGAAAGAGAAATTGGGGCCAGGGGATTACGGGCCATCATGGAGGAATTCATTAATCCAATTATGTATGAAATCCCTGCGGAAACAACGGTTGAAAAGTGCATCATTACCCGAGGGGTTGTTGAAGGTCAAGAAGAACCAACGTATATTTATAACGAAAACAGGGAGCCTTTACAGCGTATGCGTAGACGTAAGCATGCTAGAAAGGTTCATGCATCTTAGTTTGAGAAACGAATATTTTTGAATTTAATGAGATTTTACCCTCTATGAGAATATCATAGGGGTTTTTTTTATTGGAATTTGTGGAATAAATATCAAGTGTTTTTATGCATAACGTCATAGAAGAAAGGAAATGGTTTGTTTTGAGTGGAAGAATGTACATGAAGTGTGGAATGAATAGCAATTATCACAAAAATGCAAAATAAAGAAAAAATGTTTGGAAATAAGTTGACGTTACAAAAATGCAATCTTATAATAATGTGTATACGAGACGGAGACAAAAATAAACATTTGTACGTCAAAAAAAGACATAGGAGTGAATGGATAATGTTATCTTTAGAAATGATTCAAAATGCAAAAGAGGTTTTAAAGGGAGTGGCAACTGAAACACCATTATTTCAGTCCAAAGTGATCAATCCTGATGGGGATGTGTATATTAAGTGTGAAAATATGCAGGTTACCGGTTCATTTAAGTTAAGAGGCGCTTACTATAAAACGGCGAATTTAACAGATGAAGAAGCAAAACATGGCGTTGTGGCTTGTTCCGCAGGAAACCATGCTCAAGGCGTTGCACTGGCTGCTCAGAAAAAAGGAATTCCTTCTGTTATTTGTATGCCTGCTGGAGCACCGTTGGCTAAGGTTGAGGCTACAAAAAGCTATGGTGCTGAGGTTGTATTAGTGCCGGGAGTTTATGATGATGCGGCGGCAAAAGCGGCTGAACTCAGAGATGAAAAAGGATATACATTTTTACATCCTTTCAATGATGAATATGTTATGGCAGGACAAGGAACCGTTGGTCTGGAAATTTTAGAACGCTTGGAGGATGCTGAAGTTGTTTTGGTACCCATTGGCGGCGGCGGATTAATCAGTGGTATTGCTTGCGCAATTAAGTCATTAAAACCTAATTGCAAAGTTTATGGTGTTCAGGCAGAAGGTGCACCTTCCATGTATAATTCCATTCTTCATGGTAAAGTTGAAACACTGCCAAGTGTAAGTACAGTTGCTGATGGTATTGCTGTAAAACAGCCTGGAGATAAAACATTTGAAATGTGCCAGAAGTATGTAGATGGGATTGTAACGGTATCAGAGGAAGAAATTGCATCAGCCATCTTATTGTTGTTGGAAAAACACAAAATGGTAGCAGAAGGAGCAGGCGCAGTTTCTGTTGCAGCTGCAATGCACAATAAAGTGGACATTAAGGGTAAAAAGACAGTTTGTGTTATTTCAGGCGGAAATGTGGATATTAACTTTTTAGATCGTATCATTGATAAAGGATTACAGGTAAACGGACGTTTAACAAAATTTGCTGTAACAATGATGGATAAACCCGGTCAACTTACTCAGTTGCTTCAAGTAATTGCGGAGGCGGGTGCTAATATCTTTAATATTAACCATGATCGTATGGTGCGTAACATCGCCGTAGGAAAATGTTTAGTTGATGTGACGGTGGAAACAAGAAATAAAGAACATAGCGAAGCATTGATTGAATTACTTGTTTCAAAGGGCTATGACGTAAAATAATGAAAAACGGGTATGGTCAATATACCCTTATTTTCTCATAAGTTTTAACATCCTTTTGTTTCGACAAAAGGATGTTTTTTATATTGCATAGAAAAGGGATACCCACTATACTAGAAATTAACTTGACAGTGGGGGGATATCATGGATGGGAAGAAGAAGGCAGGAGTTGTTATTACCCTCAGTGGTGGGATTTGCTGGGGAATTTCAGGGTGCTTTGGACAGTATTTATTTGTAGAAAAAGGAATTACGGCGGAGTGGCTGGTTACAATACGTCTTATTTTAGCGGGAATTTTACTGATTTTAATGGGATTTTCTTTAAAAGGGCGAAAGATGTGGGAAATTTTTAAAAATAAGGCGGATCGCAAGCTGTTCTTTGTTTTTTCTATGTTGGGTATGCTTATGTGTCAATATACATATTTTGCGGCAATACAGCATTCTAATGCCGGAACAGCGACAGTGCTACAGTCTTTAAATCCCTTGGTTGTATTGGGGGTTGTTTGTGTAAGGGAAATAAGACACCCTGACAAAGTGGAGATTGGTGCCATATTCTCTGCTCTTTTAGGTACCTTCTTCATTAGCACCCATGGTGATATTCATAATATGTCATTAACGGGAACTGCGCTGTTTTTCGGGCTAAGTTCTGCCATCGGAGCGGCACTTTATAACCTGCTTTCCGGAGATTTGATGAATAAGTACGGTGTATACGTTGTTGTTGGATTTGGAATGCTCTTGGCTGGTGTTGTGATGTTGCCGTTTGTTCATCCTTGGGAATACGAAATTCTATGGGACAGAGAAACAATTTTGGCTGTTGTGGGCGTTGTGGTGATCGGGACAGCTTTGGCTTTTTCGCTGTATTTAAAAGGAGTTAGTATGGTGGGGCCTTTTTTAGGCAGTCTTTTGGGAAGCATAGAACCGGTTACTGCCGTTGTTGTGTCATTTCTATTTCTGGGGTCTGCATTTCATCCCCTTGAATTGGTAGGGTTTATTTTGATTTTAGGCACTGTATTGGGTTTGTCTTTCTATTCCAAAAAAGATACCGAACAGAAGGAGGGGATGGGGCATGAAACTGAGAAGATATGAAGAGTTTGATGCAAAATATGTAGTAGCATGGGTGCAGGATGAGATCGTATATTATCAATGGTGCGCAGGTTTATTGGGTGAATATCCCCTTACAGAGGAAAAGATAAATGCATATTACAATAATCTCCCCAAAGACGTTACTTTTTGGGCTATGACCGCTGAGATCGAGGATGAGGTTGTGGGACATATCACCTTGCGTTTTGCAGACGAGGAAAGGAAAACTGTTCGCTTAGGCTTTGTGCTGATAGCTCATGCGCGGAGGGGGCAGGGGATTGGAAAAGAACTGGTATCTGTTGCAATAAGGTATGCACAGCAGGTTTTGGGAGCACAGCAAATTACCTTGGGCGTATTTGAGGAAAATATTTTTGCAAGAAAATGTTATGAGTCTTTGGGGTTTATACAGAATGAGGAACGCATTGAAAAGTATCAGATTAAAGATGAGGTATGGGATTTTATTGAGATGATATATATGTGCCCTGTAGGAATTGAATAGGAAAAGACCCTTAAAGTGGAAACTTCAAAATGATTTTTGAAGCAAAGAATATGAAAATCGACGATTTGTTATATAAATTTTAAATAAATAAAAGCCCGAATTGCAAAGTGGATTTTACTGCAAGTAATCGGGCTTTTATGAGGTATAACTTTGTGAATAGTATTAATTATTTCGCATTACAGCCAGGTGCGGCCACAGATGATGCGGAGGCTGTTGCCGGACGATCAAAATAAGGGCTCTTCTCAGATACAGAAAGGGGAATGCCGTAACCCAGGAATACTTTTTCGGAGAAAAGGCCTAGGGATAACGCCGCTTTTCCTGCGGAAAACATGATTCGATTATCGATATGATGTGCTGCTGCCACGGAAACGGCAGAGCCCATGGCAATGCCCAAATCACCCACGGCAAAGGCGCAATGTGTACCGCTTTTATTTGCACCGAAGCAATCTCCTGCACCGCAGTAATTGCAGTAAGGCAGGCCTCGGTAGGTTTCCTGCGCACCAAAAAGAACGACACAAGCAGATAAATCTACATTTTCTGCATCTCTTAAATAAAAAGGCTGGCGGGTTTCCTCACCGATTTTTCTCATTTCTGCCGCAAGGGCATCTTTATCTGTTCCATCAATAATCAAGGCTTCCATGCTGTCTTTGCCGCAACCTTTAGGAGCGGTTTTTGCCGCTGCAATCATAAGAGAAGCCACTGTTTCAATTGCTCTTAGCTGAAGTTTTTCTCCGCTGTATTTCATCTTATATTCCTCCTTTTTCCTTTTGTAAATTAAATCATCTTTATTATACAGTATTGTCCATAAACCATGCAATATAGCAACAAGAAATGCATCTATGAAAAAGTGATGCGTAAGTTGTATATTTATGGTATAATTTTTTATTAAGCAAACGAATGTTTAGTTTTTTTGATGCAAGAGATAGATGGGGTGAGAAGCTTGGCAGAACAGAAAAAGACAACAGCAAAAAGCGGTGCAAAAAGTGGGACCGCTAAATCTACTGCCGTGAAAAAAAATACAAATTCAAAAAGTGGGACGGGAAAAGGGAATTCGGAATTAAGCTCGCACAAGGGAACAACGAAAATATCGGCAAATAGCAGCCGTTTTGGAGACAGTATCTTGGACGAAATAATTCTGATTATTATAATGCTGATTTCATTAGTGGCTGAAATTAGCCTTATCACGGAAAAAATGGGCGTGATTGGGCATATGTTTAACAGCTTGTTTAAAGGCCTGTTTGGCTTTGCAGGTGCATTGTTGCCTTTGTTCATCATTGTTTACTGTGGATGGTTGCTGGCAAGTGAAGAACGGAAAATGCCTGTGGTTCGTGGGATTGGCGGACTATTGTTTCTTCTTTGCGTTTCCGCAGGGGTACAACTAATTAATCCCATTGATGTCACGGCAAATATGAAGTTTTTCCAGAAAGTGGCGTTATACTACGGGGAAGGTTCTATCACCAACGGCGGGTTGTTTGGCGGCATTTTTGGAAGTATATTACATAGTGCCCTAGATACCCTTGGGAGTACGCTGGTATTACTTGTTTTATTGCTGATTTCTTTGATTATGACAACGGGAAAATCCTTTTTTCAAGCCGTTGGTGATTACTTTGACCACCGTAAGGCAAAGCAAAAGGTGAAGTATGAAAAAATAAAAAGTAAGGCGGAACAGATTCGGCTGAAAGAGTTGGCGGAAGCAGAAAAAATGGAGCGACGCCGCAAGCGAAAAAACAAACAAAACAGTTATAATATTGAGTTGAATGATGAGGAAGGGAGTCCGGTCGAGGCCCCTGAGATAGAAGAAACTGTCTTTCGAAAAAAAGAACCGACAGAGTTCAAGAAAGCCACCCCTCTTTATAACTTTACTTTTGAGGAGGGGGAAGAACAAGAATTAACTTCTATGGAACAGTTGGAGACAGATTTTGAAGTGGAAGCAGATCATGAAGAGCGGCCTAACGAAGAAGAGGAAATTCCTGTAATCGTAGATGCCAAAGGGGATATGGATGACGGGGATCAGATGATCGAAGAAATTTTCAAGGAAGTGTCAGAGGAAATTTCAATAGAGGAAGAAACAAGCCATACAGAGGACGAGTCTCAGCCTGAAACAGAGGAAATTCCTATCGGCGTGTTAGAGGAGGAAGCCCCTACAAAGGAATCAACTGATGCAGATGAAGAAGGATTGCAGAATAAATCTTCGGCAGATGGGAAAGATGCAAAAGAGGCAGAAATTCCTGCTGCACCTGCGGAGGAAGAGATACCTTATGTATTTCCTCCCGTTGATCTTTTGGGAAAAGATCCCAAAACCGGTGGGGGCGACTCAAAAGCAGAGATGTTGGCCAATGCAAGAAAGTTAGAGTCTACATTAAAAAGTTTCGGTGTAGATGCAAAAGTGATTCAAATAAACAAAGGGCCAACGGTTACCCGTTATGAATTATCGCCCAGCCAAGGGGTGAAGGTGAGCAAAATCGTAAATTTGGCAGATGACATTGCCTTGAATTTGGCGGCAAGTGGGATCCGAATTGAAGCACCTATTCCCGGAAAGGCGGCAGTAGGTATTGAAGTGCCCAACAAAGAAACCCAATCGGTGTTTCTTAGAACTGTACTGGATAGTGACACATTTCAAAAACATGCTTCCAAGCTGGCATTTGCTTTGGGTGAGGATATTGCGGGGAACCCTGTGGTTACGGATATTGCCAAGATGCCCCATTTGTTGATTGCAGGGGCAACAGGCAGTGGCAAGAGTGTTTGTATTAATACTTTGATTACTAGTATTTTATATAAAGCGGATCCAAAAGAAGTAAAGCTATTATTGGTTGACCCTAAGGTGGTGGAATTAAGTGTTTATAACGGCATTCCCCATTTGCTTATTCCCGTAGTTACCGATCCGAAAAAGGCTTCGGCAGCACTGAACTGGGCAGTTCGGGAAATGCTGGAAAGATATAACGATTTCGCTGCCTGTGGAGTTAGAGATATGAAGGGCTTTAACGCTATGAAGGACAAGGAGGGGGACGAAAAAGGGAAGATGCCCCAAATTGTAATTGTGATTGACGAGTTGGCGGATTTAATGATGGCGGCTCCCGGAGAGGTGGAAGACTCCATTTGTCGTTTGGCTCAGATGGCCCGTGCGGCGGGGATGCATTTGATTATTGCAACCCAAAGACCTTCTGTAGACGTTATTACAGGTGTCATTAAAGCGAATATTCCATCTCGTTTGGCCTTTGCTGTATCTTCGGGGATTGATTCCAGAACGATTTTAGATATGGTAGGGGCAGAAAAACTTTTGGGTAAAGGGGATATGCTCTTCTATCCTGCGGGACAAAGCAAGCCTTCCCGTTTGCAAGGGGCTTTTGTTACGGATAAAGAGGTGGAAGATATTGTTTCTTTCTTGAAAAAGAGTGGACGACCCGGTTATACCCAAGAAACCATAGATCAAATTACCAAGGTTAGTAAATCTGGCATGGATTCTGATGAAGACAGTGATGAATATTTTGAACAAGCGGTAGACTTAATTATTGAGAAGGAAAAAGCATCGGTTTCTATGTTGCAACGGCAATTTCGTATTGGCTATAACCGTGCTGCAAGGCTTATGGATGAATTGGAACGTAAAGGACTGGTGGGTTCTGAGGAGGGCAGTAAACCAAGGAAGGTACTTATTACGCATGCCCAGTGGGAAGCCATGAAAGAGCCTGTGGAAGAAGAGATTTAGCGGATTTCCAACATGAGCCGCTTGGGGATTGGGTAAAATATAGTGCTTTTTTATCGAATCTATCATAAGGATTATGTAAGAAGATTTGTTAAAAAGGTGATAAATTCATATTCCGGCGGAGTGAAAGGATAATTGTCTGTTGACAAAAATTTCGGCATATAGTACCATTTTCCTAGAGGTCATATGACTGACGGAAGTGGAGTTAACCACATGGAGTATGACTAGAATAAATGCCGACCGTCTGGGCGATGACGCTTGGACTGTCGGCTTTTTTATTTGCGGTTCAAGACGTATGGAAACCGGTTAAACAACGGAAAGGAGTTTGTTTATCACATGAAAACGGATTTACAGATTGCACAGGAGTGTACCATGGAACCGATTACGGCAATTGCCGCAAAAGCAGGGATTCCCGAAGAATTTGTGGAATGCTATGGGAAGTACAAGGCAAAAATCAGCGATAAGTACTATAATCAGATTAAGAACAACCCCGATGGGAAGTTGATTCTGGTGACGGCCGTAAACCCTACCCCTGCAGGTGAGGGGAAAACCACGGTGACCATTGGCTTGACACAGGCATTACAGAAACTTGGAAAAAATGCCATTACCTGCTTGAGGGAGCCTTCTCTTGGTCCTTGTATGGGGATCAAAGGCGGTGCTGCGGGGGGCGGTTATGCGCAGGTTGTACCCATGGAGGATATTAACCTGCATTTTACAGGGGATCTTCATGCCATTACAACGGCAAATAACCTTTTGGCATCTATGGTGGATAACCATATTCAACAGGGGAATGAATTAAATATTGACCCCAGAAAAATCACTTGGAAAAGAACCGTTGACTTGAATGACAGACAGCTTCGTAACGTCATTTCCGGTTTGGGCGGTAAGGTAAACGGCACCCCCCGTGAGGATGGCTTCCAGATTACCGTTGCATCTGAAATTATGGCAATTTTTTGCTTGGCCAATGATTTAAAACATTTAAAAGAAATGTTAGGGCAGATTATTATTGGTTATACTTACAATGATGAGCCTGTTACAGCAAAGCAAATCGGTGCAGATGGTGCAATGACTGTTTTATTGAAAGATGCACTTCAGCCTAATTTGGTGCAAACTTTGGAGCATACCGCGGCGATTATTCATGGAGGCCCTTTTGCAAATATTGCCCATGGCTGCAATAGCGTTCGTGCCACAAAAGTTGCGATGAAAATTGCGGACTATGTGGTGACAGAAGCCGGCTTCGGTGCGGATTTAGGTGCGGAAAAGTTTTTTGATATCAAGTGCCGTAAGGCGGGGATTCAGCCGGATGCCGTTGTTTTGGTTGCAACAATCCGCGCAATGAAATATAATGGTGGTATTGCCAAGGTTGATTTGAGCAATGAAAATGTGGAAGCTTTGAAAAAGGGCTTTGCAAATTTGGAAAAACATATTGAGAATATACAGAAATACGGCGTTCCTGTTGTGGTAACATTGAACCATTTTGTTGCGGATACCGAAGCGGAAGTTGCCTTTGTGAAAGAGCGTTGTGAGGCCTTGGGTGCAACCTTTGCCATTGCAAAAGTTTGGGCAGAAGGTGGCGAAGGCGGTCGTGCTTTGGCTGAAAAGGTTTTGGAAACTTTGGAGACGAAGGAAAATCATTTCCATACCTTATATGGGGATGAATTGACCATAGAGGAAAAAATAAACTGTGTATGTAAGGAAATTTATGGTGCAGGTGCTGTAAACTTTTCAGGTGCGGCAAGAAAGACCTTAGCACAGATTGAAAAGCTGGGCTTTGGACATTTCCCTGTGTGCATTGCAAAAACACAGTATTCCCTTTCAGATGATCCCAAGGTTTTGGGGCGTCCACAAGGTTTTGAAGTAACGGTAAAGGAATTACGTATTTCTGCAGGTGCAGGCTTTATTGTTGCAATGCTTGGCGATATTATGACAATGCCGGGGTTGCCGAAAAAACCTGCAGCTTTAGATATTGATATTGATGACGATGGCAACATCGTAGGATTATTCTAAGGAGTAGTGAGGACATGACAGCACAATTGATTGATGGTAAGTTGATTTCGGCACAGATTAAACAAGAGGCGGCAGTAGAGGCGGCGAAGATAAAAGAGGCAGGAGTGATTCCTTGTCTTGCCGTTGTTTTGGTGGGAAACGATTCTGCCTCTCAAGTTTATGTAAATAATAAAAAGAAGGCATGCGAGGTTGTGGGCATTCGCTCTGTATCCTATGAATTAGATGGGGGAACAACAGAAGAAGAACTGCTCCGTCTTGTTGCACAGTTGAATGCCGATGAAGCCGTTCATGGAATTTTGGTGCAGATGCCTCTGCCGAAGCAGATCAATGAGGAAAAAGTAATCCTTGCCATTGATGCCAAAAAGGATGTGGATTGCTTTCACCCTATGAATGTGGGGTTGTTGCATACAGGGGGGAAGGGCTTTTTACCATGTACGCCTGCGGGAATTATTGAGCTGATCAAGCGCAGTGGGCATACCATCCAAGGGCAAAATTGTGTAATCATTGGAAGAAGTAATATTGTAGGAAAGCCTGTGGCTATGCTGTTGATGCAGGAGAACGGAACGGTGACCATTTGCCATTCAAAGACCCGAAATTTGGCGGAAGTTTGCCGGGGGGCAGACATTATCGTCAGTGCAACGGGAAAGGTAAATACCGTTACGGCTGATATGGTTAAGGCGGGTGCGGTAGTGATTGACGTAGGCATGAACCGCAACGAGGCAGGCAAACTTTGTGGCGATGTAGACTTTGAACATGTAAAAGAAATTGCGGGGGCAATCACACCTGTGCCGGGGGGCGTAGGACCGATGACCATAGCAATGCTTATCAAAAATTGTCTGGTTGCTGCAAAAATGCAGAACAACTTGAAGTAAATTTGGGGAGGTAAACATGAAAGGAACCGTAGCATTCACTTCTTTAGGGTGTGACAAAAATAGAGTAGACAGCGAGGTTATGCTGGGCATATTGGCACAAAATGGCTTTCAAGCCATTGCTGATGAAGCACAGGCAGACATTATTGTTGTAAATACTTGTTGTTTTATTAAGGATGCCTTAGAGGAAAGTATTGAAACCATTTTGGAGATGGCGGAATATAAAAAGACAGGCAAGTGTAAAGGCTTAATCGTGGCTGGCTGTTTGGGACAGCGCTATGAGAAGGAATTTTTTCAGGAGTTGCCTGAGGTGGATGCAATCATTGGTACTGCGGCATATGAATCTGTGGCAGAGGTGGCAGCGGATATTTTGGCGGGTAAAATGGGTGAGAAATATTTGGAAGATATTAACCGCCCTATGGAAAATGCCAATGGAAAATTACGGGTTCTTTCCACTGCCCCTTATTTTGCGTATTTAAAAATTTCCGAAGGCTGTGATAACCACTGCACTTATTGTGTAATTCCCAAGCTTAGAGGAAAGCACCGCAGCCGTACCATGGAAAGCCTCGTGGAGGAGGCAGAAGTGTTGGCACAAAACGGGGTAAAGGAACTTGTGATTGTAGCTCAAGATACTTCTATTTATGGCCGAGATTTATATGGGGAACCAAAGCTCCATGTTTTGCTGGAGAAATTATCAAAAGTAGATGGGATAGAATGGATTCGTTTGCTTTACTGTTATCCGGAAACCCTAACTCAGGAAACCATTGATGTAATGTTGAAAAATGAGAAAATATGTCATTACATTGATATGCCTATTCAGCATGGAAACGATGCTGTATTGAAGCGTATGGGAAGAAAGAGCAATCAAGCTTTAATCAAAGAAAAAGTGACGGCATTGCGTAGGGCGATGCCCGATATTGCCATTCGGACGACGCTAATTGTGGGCTTTCCAGGTGAAACGGAGGAGGAGTTCCAGGATTTGGTTCAGTTTGTTGAGGAAATGCGCTTTGATCGTTTGGGCGTATTTTCTTATTCCAGAGAAGACGGTACGCCTGCGGCAAACATGGAGAACCAGGTTGATGACCAGCTTAAGGAAATCAGACGGGATACCATTATGGACATTCAAAAAAATATTGCTGCCTCCCTTTGTGAAAAAGAAGTTGGGAAGGTGGTACAGGTTTTGGTGGAAGGCAAGCTTCCGGGAGAAAACATTTATTGCGGCCGTACCCGCAGGGATGCACCTGATATTGATGGATTGGTGTTTCTAAACGCCGAAGAAGAAATTTACTCCGGGGATTTTGTAACGGCAAGAATTCGAGAAGCCGGAGATTATGATTTGATGGGAGATGTAATTTATGCAGATGAACCTGCCGAATAAACTGACAATGTTACGGGTAATTTTAATACCGGTATTCCTATTGGTACTGTTTTTGGCGCCTTCGCCCATAAATCGATATATCTCTGTTGCAATATTTATGATTGCCTCTCTAACAGATTTTTTGGACGGACATCTTGCGAGAAAATGGAATTTAGTAAGTAATTTCGGAAAATTTATGGATCCTTTGGCAGATAAGCTTTTGGTTATGGCTGCTTTGGTTTCTATGGTTCAGTTAGGAGATTTAGCAAGCTGGGTGGTTATTATTATTTTAGCCCGTGAGTTTGCGATCACAGGTTTTCGTACCCTTGCCATGGAGGCGAATATTGTAATGGCGGCAAGCTGGTGGGGAAAAGTAAAGACTACGGTGCAGATGATTATGATTATTGTAGTTCTTTTGGATTTACCCTTTGTGGGCATTTCTGTGGTAGAAGATATTTTAATTGGACTTGCAGTATTTTTCACCATTCTTTCCGGTGGAGATTATATTATAAAAAATAAACAGGTACTAAAGGGTTGAGGGTAGACCTTGGGGCGTTGCCCCAACTCCCCACTTGCTTTTTGTAAAAAGCAAGACCAAAAACTTTTATACAAACCCCATGTACATGCGGTTTAAAATAGGTTAAGGATGCAATGGCAAAGAAGTGCCATCTGTCCGAAGGACAGCTTTGCTGAGCAAAGTGCTGACCTGAACCCTTGTGGGTGTTTGAGGGCAAAGCTTTCAAGGTTTTGTCTTTGTCTTTTGTGATTGAGGAAAGCCTTCAAGGTTTTCAACGAAAAAGAGCAGAATTGCTCTTTTTTTCTTTTTAAAAAGACTTGGAAATTTTTCGTAAAGAGAATACAATGGAAGAGAACAGGTTGAAACATAAGATAAGGAGGAACGATATGAAAGCAGAAATTTTAGCAGTAGGCACAGAGCTATTGCTTGGAGATATCTTAAATACCAATGCCCAATATTTAGCCAGAGAGCTGGCAGCCTTAGGCATAGAGGTGTATTATCAAACGGTGGTGGGGGATAACCCAAAAAGATTGGAAGAAACCATATATCATGCTTTTTCCAGAGCAGACTTGGTAATTACTACAGGGGGGTTAGGCCCAACAGAGGATGACCTGACCAAGGAAACAGCGGCAAAATATTTTGGTGAGCCTCTTGTTTTGGATGAAAAGGCATTGGCACAGATTCAAGTGTTTTTTGACCGTATTGGCAGAACCATGACAGAAAACAACAAAAAGCAGGCATTTGTTCCTGAACATAACAGTGTTGTCATGTATAACGCAAACGGAACAGCCCCGGGAATTATCATAGAAAAAAATGGGAAAATAATGATTATGCTTCCCGGCCCGCCCAAAGAGGTTATGCCTATGTTTGAAGGACAGGCAAAACCTTATCTGGCAAGGAAACAGGAATATACCTTTATTTCCAGAGTGCTGCGGGTGGCTAGTGTTGGAGAGAGCGCTATGGAAGAAATGGTGAAGGACATTATTGATGCTCAAACAAATCCTACTATTGCCCCCTATGCGAAAGAAGGGGAGGCACTTTTACGTATTACGGCAAAAGCAAAGGACGAAGATGAGGCGAATCGTTTGATAGACCCCGTTGCAGCGGCGTTAAAGGAACGACTGGGAAAATCCGTTTACGCGGAAGGGGAAACAAATATGGAAACAGAGGTTGCCAAGTTATTGTTGGCTCAGAAGAAAACCATTGCTGTTGCGGAATCCTGTACAGGAGGGGAGATTTCTTCTCGACTGGTTCGTTTTCCCGGTATTTCAGAGGTGTTTTTGGAAGGCTGTGTAACCTACTCTAACGAGGCAAAGATGAAGCGTTTGGGCGTTGCGCAGGAAACCCTTGCAAAATTCAGTGCAGTAAGTAAGGAAACGGCTATGGAAATGGCGGCAGGCATTGCCAAAACTGCAGGAGCCCAAATCGGTATTGCAACAACGGGTATCGCAGGCCCTGACGGAGGAAGTGAGGACAAGCCTGTGGGGTTGGTTTATATTGGTATCTACAAAGATGGAATGTCAGAGGCAAGAGAGTTTCACTTTGTGGGTAACAGAAATAAAATAAGAGAACGGGCAACCTTCCAGGCTTTGGATTGGTTGCGGAGAAAATTGCAATATGAGAAATAAAGGGGATTGGATGTTACTAATTGCCGCTGCCGTTGGCGGAGGTGGTTTCATCGGTGTAAAATTTTTGTTGGATTGGGGCTATACCCCCTATCAAGTAATGCTAGGCAGGTTTTTGATTGCTACGGCGTGTTTAAGCATTATCTATCACAAAAGATATCTGCAAATTACGAAGAATGAATGGAAAATGGGCAGTATTTTAGGTGCGCTTTTGGCAGCTACATTTCTACTGCTGACAGTGGGATTGCAATATACCTCACCATCGGTTAATGCATTTTTATGTAATACCCAGGCAGCCATTGTCCCCTTTCTTTGTTGGGCGGTTTTTGGAGAAAAGCCCTTACCCAGGTGTTTTTTAGCAGCCTTTTTCACGCTTTTTGGAGTAGCCCTTCTTTCCGTGACGGAAGATTTCAGAATTGAGCTTGGGGCAATTTTGTCCTTTGGTGCAGCGGTGGCTTTTTCCATGCAAATGGCTTTTATGGGAAAAGCAGTACAGGAATGCGATTCTGTAAATATTGCTTTGGTTGAACATTTAGCTGTAGCGGTGATTTCTTGCGTTATTGTGGCTGCAACGGAAATGCATATGCCACCTTTGAACGGACAGGCTATGGGCAGTTTTTTGTTTGTTGGTATACTCTGTACGGCAGTTTATTTTGTTTTGCAGTCTGTAGGGCAAAAGTTTACCTCTGCCAACAAAACTGCAATTATTATCACCTCAGAGTCTATCTTCGCGGCAATCATATCGGCGTTGTTTTATGGTGAACGTATGGGGTGGCGTGGCCTTATTGGGTGTGCTGTTATATTTGGGGCAATGATATTGGCAGAAAAGCCAATAAGAAAAACAGTTGACACAGAGGGAGAAATAGGTTAACATAGGAACATGAGTTCGTTATTTAGAGAGGGTGGATATAAATTGGCAAAAAAGGATGAATCCAAAAAAGATGATATACGTTTTGAAGATAAGGACAAGGCATTATCTGCTGCTTTAGGTTATATTGAAAAGCAATTTGGCAAGGGAGCTGTCATGAAGCTGGGAGATGGCAACCAGCAAATGAATGTTGAGGTTGTGCCAACAGGTTCCTTGAGCCTTGATGTGGCTTTGGGTGTTGGTGGCGTGCCGAAGGGCAGAATTATTGAAGTATATGGTCCCGAAGCTTCCGGTAAAACAACGGTTGCCCTACATATTGTTGCGGAAGTGCAAAAAAGGGGTGGCATTGCAGGTTATATTGATGCAGAGCATGCACTGGATCCTGTTTACGCAAAGGCTTTGGGCGTAGATATTGACAACTTATATATTTCTCAACCTGATAACGGTGAACAGGCTTTGGAAATTGCGGAAACAATGGTGCGTTGTGGTGCTATTGATATTGTTATTGTTGACTCTGTGGCGGCGCTGGTTCCCAAAGCAGAAATCGAAGGTGAAATGGGTGACTCCCACGTTGGTTTGCAAGCCAGATTAATGAGCCAGGCATTAAGAAAGCTTACCGGTATTACCAATAAATCCAAGTGTACTGTGGTTTTTATTAATCAGTTAAGAGAGAAAATCGGCGTTACTTACGGTAACCCTGAAACCACTACAGGTGGACGGGCATTAAAGTTTTATGCATCGGTTCGTATTGACATCAGAAAAGCAGATGTACTAAAACAAGGCACGGAATTGGTTGGGAACCGTGTTAGGGTTAAGGTTGCAAAAAATAAAGTGGCGCCTCCTTTTAAAACCGCAGAGTTTGACATTGTATATGGTCAAGGAATTTCTAAGGAAGGGGATATTTTAGATTTAGCCGCAGAGGTAAGTATTATTAATAAAAGCGGTTCATGGTATTCCTATAAAGAAACCAGAATTGGTCAGGGCAGAGAGAATGCAAAACAGTTTTTAAAAGAGCATCCGGATATCTGTACTGAGGTGGAAAATGCGGTAAGAGTGGAATATGGATTGCCTACTTTGACAGAGATAAAGAATCCGGAGAAACAAGAAGGACAGGAAACGGAAGATAACAAGGATACTTCAGTTGTAGAGTTGGATTTGGAATAACATAAAAGCCGGCTATCATAAGATAGTCGGTTTTTATAGTTATAATTATCGTAGTGTATGTAAAAAGATTATGTTATAATAATGAAAAAGCGAGGAGAAGACGCATAATGTTGGTTACAAAAATGATTCCCCAAAAGAGAGATCCTGCAAAATATAACATTTATATTGATGGGGAATATCTATTTGCCCTTCCTGCGCAAGATTTAGCGTATTTTAATATTAAGGAGGGAAAGGAGATACCTGAAAAAACCGTTTCATTTATACAAAAAAATTTGATTTATATGCAGGCACAGGATAAAGCCCTGAATTTTATCGGATATAAAATGCGGACGGAAAAAGAAGTGCGGCAGAAGCTGTTAGAAAATGATTTTACACATGAAATTATTGAAGAAGTTATGGTCTTTTTATGCAAATATAAATATATTAATGATAGGGACTACGCACAAAAATATATAAAAGAACGTTTACGTCTAAGTCCCAGAGGTGCTTATGCATTGCGTATGGAACTGCTGCAAAGAGGAATTTCTGACCAAATTTGCCAAGAGGTATTGGAGTTGACGGAGTTTTCCGAAACAGAAGATGCCATAAAGTGGTTGGAGAGAAAAACAAAGGGGCAGTGGCCGCCAGACGAAAAAAAGAAAAAGCAACTTTATGTTTTTTTGCAACGGAAAGGCTATTCCTACAGTGTGATTAAGGAAGCCTTTGTAGAAATGGATCAAGAACAGGCGAAATAGGATGTGAGAGCATGAGTTTTTATTTAGCTGAAATAAGAGAGCTTCGGAAAAACTTTATGGAATCATATAAGGACGGTGATTTCAAAAAGGCTTTATTTCTGGGAAAATATTTATTAGATATTTATAAAGAAACCGGGGATATGGAGCATCCGGGGCTTGCAGAGGATACCCATAATGTTGGGGTTATTTTTGATGAATTGGGCTTATATGATAAAGCTGCGGAGTATTATCGTCAGGCAGCTGCATTGAAAAAAGTTCGTTTCGGCGAATCAGCCACATTTGCCGATACATTAAATAATTTAGCCATTGCTTATAACAATTTAGGTCTGCACGAAGAAGCTTTAAAAACCCATGTGCGTGTATTAGAAGTACGTGAAAAAAAGCTGGGACGAGAGCACATTGACTATATACATTCGTTATATAATTTGGGTAATACTTATGAAGCCTTGAAGCAATACGAAAAGGCTCTTGAAAGCCATAGAAAGGCACTGGAGAAGAGCCGTAAATGCAAGACATTGAAAATGATGGATGTAGCGGATATCCATGCATCCATGGCACGTTCCTTTGAAAAAGTTGGGAATTATAAAAAAACAATTTATTATTATGAATTTGCCTTGGATATTATTGAAAAAAGGATAGGTTCACGTAGTCTCCCTTATATTATTAATGCGCTTTCTCTGGCTTTCGTTTGCGAAAAGAGTGAGTTTACAGGACTTGCGGTGGAATACTTTGAGCGTGCAGTGGACATTCGCAGAAAGATGTTTCCCGAAGGGCAGATAGACTATGTGAATAACTTAAATTATCTTGCTGACCTATGCCTTAAAGATGGTCAAACTGAAAAATCCTTACAATTACACAAGACTGCATTAGAGTTGGTGGAGCAGGAATTTGAACAAACACATTTATTATATATGGATATATTGGATCGAATTGCTCTTGACCATTGTGCTCTCCAGGATTTTAAGGGGGCATTGGAATTTAGCCAAAAGGCACTGGAGTTACGAAAAACGACGGCGCCGGAAGATGGAATTGAAATTACAAAAAGCTACATAACATTGGGTGAAATTTCTATCCAAATGAATAATTGTATGCAGGCCTTAATTTATTATAAAAAAGCACTGGACATTCTGGGAGAGGACAGTGGTGAAAACGCAAGTATCATTGATGATATTTGGTGTAAAATTGCTCAATTATTTGACCATCAAGGAGTATATGAGGCAGCAGCCTTTCTTTATGAGACTGTATTAAAACGGAAGAGAGCACTTTCTACTTTCAATAGGGAAGATGAAATTATGCTGATGAGAGCCCTTGCACAAACGCGCCGAAAGCAGGAAGAATATATGAAGGCGGTAGTGATTTGCCTAGAAATGGAAATCGCTGCAAAGGAGCTTTTTGGGAAAGAACATTTCAAGTATGCTGAGGTGCTAAAGCAGTTGGGGGTTGCATATGGAAAATCGGGAGATTTGGTAGCTGCATCAAAATGCTTGGAAGAGGCACTGATGATTCAAAAGGAAACATTAGATGAGGATAATCCTATTTACATAAAAACATTAGTGACTTTTGGTCAGGTTTGTTTTTACCGAGGAAATTGTACTCGGGCGATTCAGCTTTTCAAGGAACGTAATGATGTGAATTTTGAGGAAACAGCCGAGGAGCAAAGGGAGGCTGCCTGTACGCTGTTGGCGATTGGGAACTGCTACCTGAAATTTGGGGATAGAGAACGGGCAGAAGCTTATCTGACAGAGGCAGAGGGCAAAATTATTCGAAGCAGGCTAGTGCCAAATGAAAAATATAATCGCTTAAAAGAGATTTATGCAGAAGCTAAAAATGGTAAATTTTCTTTCATCAGACAGCAAAGACGGCGTATGCTGGACGGGGAGCGCAAATGTTTGGAGGAAACCGTTATTTTTATGACGCGGTTTTATCACGAAAATATTAATAAAGACAGAGGGGAAAGGGTAAGAAGGGCATTTGCTGCTTTTTCATTGGGTGAAATGTGTCAACGCCTTGGGAAAAAGGAAGAAGCGGTATATTGGTATATTTTGGCGGAAAAACAAGCGGAACCGGAATATTATGTGCGGACTTGTACACGATTAGGGGAAGCTTATCTGCTATATGGAGAAGAAGAAAAAGCATTTCAAAAATTTATTAATGCCAAAGAGTATATTGGAGAATACGGTGATAAAAATACTCTGGAATATTGTCGTATATTGGGTTACATTGGTGATTATTTTTACAGAAAAGGCAGTAAGGAAATGGCACTGAGTTTTTATCTTTTATGGAAACAGATTTATAAAGAATTAAGCTTACCTGATTGCCCATATTATAATGAGAGACTGGAAAAAGTCGCAAAAATTTTGGAGGCTTTGGAAAAATACAAAGAGGCCTTGGAACTGTATTATGTTTTGTCGGTGTCGGTAAGAAACCGGGAGGGTGAAACTACCAAGTATGGGAAGCTGCTTTTGCGTGGCGCAAGTCTTCATATTCATTTAGGCCATACGAAAGAAGCGGAAACATTGCTGGATCATGTTTTGGTTTTGGCAGGAAAAAATGGAATCACAACGGAAAGTTTCGGAAAACTCTGTGACAAGGTTGGAAGGCTTTATAATTTGGCGGGGTTAAACGAAAAAGCCCTTGAAGCTTTAAAATTGGCATACCAGGAAAGCCTGGATGGAAAAAAATGTATAACAAAGGAAGGCGTACAGCTTTTATGTGAGCTTCTTTGGAAAATGGGAGATAATCAGGCTTATTTTTCCGTAAAAAATGGGTGTGAAATAGAATAGTTTTTGTTGACATGGTTTTTTTGCTGTGATACTATATTGTAGTATGTTCAGCCGCACGAAGAGGTTTTAAAATCAAAGAAAGGCTTTGGTTACCACATTCGGCGAGTAAATTGCGAGGAGGTGTTCGGATGTACGCAATTATTGAAACAGGCGGAAAGCAGTACAAGGTAGCTGAAGGTGATGTGATCACAGTTGAAAAGTTAGGCGTAGAAGCTGGTCAGGAATTTACTTTTGACAAGGTTCTTGTTTTGGCAAAAGACGGTGACGTGAAAGTAGGCGCTCCTTATGTTGAAGGTGCTGCTGTTACAGCTTCTGTAATTGGTGATGGAAGAGAAAAAAAGGTTATTGTTTATAAGTACAAACCTAAAAAGGGCTTTCATAAGAAAAGAGGCCATAGACAGCCTTTTACAAAATTACAGATTAAATCTATCTAATTATGATAAACGCTACTATTTATCGTAAAGACGGAAAAATTTGCGGAGTTGAGCTAACCGGGCATGCGGGATATGCAAAAAGCGGAAAAGATATCGTTTGTTCTGCTGTATCTGCATTGACATTGAATACGGTAAATGCCATTGAGCACTTTACAGAAATTCCATTTCGCTGTGAGGCGGATGAGAAAAAAGGCGGTTTTCTCAAAATCCTTTTCCCTTTAGAGGGTATGGCTGACCATGACACACAGCTTTTATTGCAAACGCTGGAGATGGGTCTGTCAGCAATAGAAACAGAATATAATCAGTATTTTACTTTGAATTATAAGGAGGTGTAAGTGATGTTCAGATTAAACCTTCAGTTCTTCGCGCATCATAAGGGCGGCGGTTCCACAAAGAATGGTCGTGATTCTAATGCGAAAAGACTTGGTGCAAAACGTGCAGATGGTCAGTTTGTATTGGCTGGCAATATCTTATACACACAGAGAGGCACAAAAATTCACCCCGGTATCAACGTTGGCAGAGGTGGTAATGACACTTTATTTGCTTTGGTTGACGGCCGTGTGAAATATGAAAGAAAAGGTAGAGATAAAAAACAGGTTTCTGTTTACCCTATCGAAATCGCTGAATAAGAATTGCGAAGGCTTCAAATGATACCATTTGAAGCCTTTTTCGTGAAAAGCAAAAAAATTTTGCTTTTGACGAAAAAGGCGGAAGCTAGAAGTAGTGAAATAAAAATTTTTGCATATAAAGTTTTGGTCAAGCCTTTTTAAAACTGCACGGCTCAAGACAGGGCGGCAGTAAACTTGCTAGCTTTTGCGAAGCAAAAGTGCTTGAACGGCTTGAAAGGGTTGGGGACAGTGTCCTACGACTCTGTGGTTTAAGGTAAATAAAAAAGAGGTGAAGGAAAATGTTTGTAGATAGAGTCAAGATTCACATCAAAGGCGGCAATGGCGGCAACGGTATGGTTTCTTTTTTTAGAGCGAAATATATTACCCACGGCGGCCCTGACGGCGGTGACGGCGGAAAAGGCGGAAGTGTTATTTTTGTCGGGGATGAAGGTATGAATACACTGATGGATTTCCGTTATAAAAGAGTGTTTAAGGCTCAAAACGGAGAAGACGGTGGAAAACGGAACTGCTTTGGGAAAGATGGAGAGGATGTTATCGTTAAGGTGCCTGTGGGGACCGTAATCCGTGAGGCGGAAAGCGGTAAGGTTATGGCAGACATTAATAAGGCAGGGGAAGAAAAAATATTAATATATGGCGGTAAAGGTGGAAAGGGAAATCAGCATTTTGCAACCCCCACCAGACAGGCTCCCAGATATGCGGAGCGAGGTCGTGTTGCCAAGGAATATGATGTTATTTTGGAATTAAAGCTAATTGCCGATGTTGGGTTGATTGGATTCCCCAACGTAGGAAAATCTACCTTGCTCTCCATGGTAACCAATGCAAATCCCAAAATTGCAAATTATCATTTTACCACTCTTTCTCCTAATTTAGGGGTAGTACAGGGAAGATTTGGCGATAGCTTTGTTTTGGCGGATATCCCCGGTTTGGTGGAAGGTGCCAGTGAGGGTGTAGGATTGGGGCACGAATTTTTACGCCACGTGGAAAGAACAAAAGTGTTTATCCATGTTGTGGATGCGGCAGGTGTTGAAGGGGATGACCCCGTTGAAAGTGTTCGTAAAATTAACCGTGAATTGGAAGAATACAATCCGGAATTATTGAAGCGTCCTCAGGTGATTGCAGCAAATAAAACGGATATCCCTGAGGCGGCAGAGAATGTGGCTCTTTTGAAAGAAGTTTATGAAAAAGAGGGATATAAAGTATTTCCTATTTCTGCGGCCACGAATAAAGGTCTGGATGAGCTGTTATCGGCAGTTGCTTTGATTTTGAAGGATTATCCTGAAAATATTATTTTTGAGGAAGAATACGAAGAATATGACGAAGTTGCTGTAGATACAGAACCGTTCACCATTGAAGAGTCTGATGAAGGATATTTTGTGGTGACTGGTGTTGGCGTAGAAAAGATGATTGGCTATACCAATATTGAAACCGAAAAAGGATTTGCTTTTTTCCAGAGATATTTAAAGGAAAAAGGAATTATAGAGGCTTTGGAGGAAAAAGGAATACAGCAAGGCGATACAGTTCGTATTTACGACTTGGAATTTGAGTTTTGGAAATAAAAGATTTGTAAACCCCTATGAGAAGAATCCCTCTCATAGGGGTTTTTTGTCGATAAAGTACGGAATGTTTTCAGAGAAAAATGCCTTATTTTTATACATTTTATAGAGAAAGCATATATAATTAAAGTATAAGAATAAGGAGTAGTTGCAGATGAGAAGAAAACGATTCATTCTTATACTTTATGTGTCAGTAATAGTGGTGTTTACTTTGGTATGCGCTGATGGGGTGGGAATGTTGTATTATGGTACAAGTCAACAACAACCCGGAAAAACGGCGGAAATAAATAAAGGTTGGACGCTGTTGCAGAATGAAACTTCACATCCTATTGAGAATTTACCGAAGGTAGTACAAGATACAGCAAACGGGGAGGTGATTACGCGCAAGTTACCTAAAAATTTAAATAACAACTCTGTTTTAGCTTTTCAAAATGGTTTTCAAGATGTACAAGTTAAAATTGACGGAGTGGAGCGTTATTCTTATAATGGGCAGTTGCCTAATATAGCGCGACAGATGAATACGAATTTTTTATGTATGGTTGCTCTGGAAAAAGAGGACAGCGGAAAAGCGATTACAATTTCTTTCCATTCTCCATTAAAAAGGGAGCGTATATATTTGCCTGGATTTTTTATCGGTACGGAAACGGGAATATTTTTGCAGAATTTTCGTTCTGATGTATCTTCGTTGGTTTTTTCCGGAATTATGATTTTCTTTGCCATTTTGCTTTTCGCAATGTTTATTAGGGAGCAAGTTGGCAAGGGAGAAAATTTACCTATTTTGGCTCATTCGGCAATTTTAATGTCATTAAGTGGAATCTGGTCTATTTCCAATTCAGCGGCTGCACATATGTGCGTTCATAATGAGATGGTGTTGGCGTATCTCTCGTTTAATTCGTTTATGTTAATACCTGTTGCGGTACCTATTTTTTATTGTGATCTGTTGGGTGGATATAAGAAATTTTTGTATCAATTAGCATGGGTAGCCTCTATAAATTTTGTTTTACAGAATATATTTTACTTTTCCGGCAAGCTTCAATATATTGAGATGATGCCTATTACATATATTGTCCTCTTGCTTTGTATTTTCGCGCTTATTGGCATTTCTTTCGGTGAGTTTACAAGGGGAACTTCATTTTATGTGGGAGGATTCTTGATCGCAACTGTCGTTTTTGGAGGATTTTATACGATAGACGTTTTTCGATTTTTCCATTATGCGTCCTTAGACAATGCAAAGTTTTTTCGTTATGGCGTTTTAGCTTTTATTGTTATCGTTTTCTGGATTTGTGCCAAAAGGGTGTTATGTTATGTTGAGGTGGAGGTTGAAAATCGAGTTTATAAAGAATTGGCACTAAGGGATGTATTAACCCATCTGCCAAACAGAGCCGCACTTGAAAAACGAATTGAAAGCTTAGAGGAAAATGAGACGGTTTGCAGCACGTTAACTGTGATATTAATGGATGTGAATGGACTAAAACCTGTAAATGACAGAGGAGGACATGGCGCTGGGGATCGGCTTTTATGTGAGGCTGCAAAAAGCATTAAGGATGCTTTTCCGGAAGAAAAGGACGCCTGGTATCGTTTAGGCGGGGACGAATTTGTGGTATTGATGACTGAAACCGAACTTAGCAATGAGGAGTGTGAGCAAAGATTGCTAAAAGCTACGGAGAAATGGAAGAATCATGAGCATGGGCCTGTTTCCATTTCTTGTGGAAGTAAAACGGTGAAAAATTTAAAAATAACAAAAGAAGTTGTTCAGCATTTAATGCAAGAGGCCGATCAAATGATGTATAAAAATAAACTTCAGTATTATCAGAAAAAAATAAACAAAAGGAATTCCCAAGAAACCGTTTAAGAGTATCTCTTAAACGGTTTCTTACGGCGATGGGGGTGTTTTGAAAATTTTTTATAGCTGAAAATTAATTTTCAGGCAAGTCACTGCTTATTTTTCCTTCTTTGGGAAAGAATAATCCAAAAGAAGAATTTGAGGTGATGAAATGAACTCCTTGGAAAGAAAGATGCCAAGATGCAGAATTTACTGGCTGGATGGAGAAAAGTTTAAAACAAATTTATTTGTGCTATTTTTTGAGCTGCCGTTGAAGCGTGAAACGGCTACGCAAACGGCACTATTGGCAGAGGTGTTAAAAGAGGGGTGTAAGGTTTATCCCGATGCCCGAGCCATCGCTATGGCGGCAGAGGAATTATATGGTGCTTTATGGGATATTTCAATTGTAAAAAAAGGCGATAAACAGTTATTACTATTTTCTTTAGAAACGGCAAAGGCGGTGGAGGTAGAGGATGCCATGGCATTTTTAAAAGCCTTATTTGCAGAGCCGTTGACCAAGGACGATGCTTTTTTGGAAGATGTTGTGAAACGTCGTAAAGAAATTTTGGCTAAAAGATTGGCTTCCTTAAAGGATGACAAACGGGGGTATGCCCAAAAACGGTGTTTAGAGGAAGCGGCAAAGGGCACACCTATGGAGATTTCTGCCGATGGATATGCAGAAGATTTGGATCAGATCGACGGAAAGACGTTGTATAAGCATTATCGTAATATATTTGGCCAGGGTACGGTAAAGGTGTTCTTCTGTGGAGACGAGGGCGAGAAAAGAAAACTAACGGCGTTTCGGAAAATTTTTCGGGGCGAGGCATCTTTGGCAGACTTAGAGGATAGGAAGGCGCTACCTAAGCAGGAGCCGGTTTTCATAAAAGAAAATACGCCGATGGAGCAGGCTAGGCTATTGTTGGCTTTTGATACGAAAGCCGAATGGGGCAAACGAAGTTATGCCGCAATGCTGGTTCTAAATCAGCTTTTTGGCGGGGACCCGGATTCTTTGCTTTTTCAAAACTTACGGGAGAGAGATGGTCTTTGTTATGACATAAAATCCTATATTTATCCATTGACAGGGCTTTTGTTTGTACAGACCGGGATAAAAGCGGAGAATGCAAAAGAAGCCGCAGTGGGAATTTTGAAGGCACTGGAAGAACTGGAAGAGGATTCGGTGGATGAGAAAAAATTGGAGCAGGCCAAAAACGGATTGTTACGGCAATACAATACCATTGCCGATCAGCCATGGGGGATGGTTGACTTTTCTGTAGAACAGGTTTTGGCAGAAGGCGAACGTGGATTGAATCCTTTTTTACGGCAAATTCAATGTGTAACGGCAGAAGATGTCATCCGCATGGCAAGCAGAGCCAAATTAAGAACCATTTATTTATTAAGCGGTAAGGAGGCAGATAAAAATGCAGGAAAGTGATGCAAATAAAAACGGAACCATGTGGCGTAAACTACCATCAGGATTGGACTGCTATTTTATCCCTATGCCAAATTATGAAGAAAAAATGGCGGCAATTGTGGTGAAAGCTGGATCCAATTTTTTGGCATGTAACCATAGTAAAGAGGAAAGGCCTTTGCAATTTCCCCAAGGAACGGCACATTTTATTGAACACAGGCTTTTTCGGCAAAGATGGGGGGATGCTTTTATTGCATTCAGCAAGCAAGGGGCTTCTGCCAATGCGTTTACCGATTCGGAAAAAACAGTATATTACTTTAGTTGTCAGGATAATTTTTTTGAAAACTTACGCCTGCTTTTAAGCTTTGTACAAAATCCTTATTTTCTGGAAGAAGAAACAGAACAGGAAAAGAGTATTATTCAAAACGAAATTACCATGTATGACGATAATCCGGATTGGCGGGTATATTATCAGTTGCTGCAAGCCATGTATCATAACCACCCCGTCAGAAACCCCATTGCGGGAGATCATAATGCCTTGGAGAAAATTGATGATAAGGTGCTTCAGCTAGCATACGATTGTATGTATACACCAGACCGTTTTAGCTTAATTTGTGCCGGAGATATTTCCCCACGGAAAATCATAGAAGCTGCCTGCATGATAAAAAAGAGAAAAAGTGGGGAAAAACCTCTTTTTGAACGGGAACCCGAAGGAGTTAAGGAAAGCTATGGGGAAGGAAAACTTGGCGTTAGCCGTCCAATTTTTCAAATGGGATTTAAAATGGCACCGGTAGAAGAGGAGCCTCTGCGTCAACGTATTTTAATGGGCATATTAATGGATGTTTTAGCGGGAGAAACCAGTGTATTTTATCAAGAGGCGTATTCCAAAAACTATTTAGATGAGCCTTTGGGTAGTGCATACTTTAGTGGAACGGGATATGCATTTTGTGCTTTTTCGGGATCTGGAGAACATGGAAAAGAAGTGAGTGAGCTTCTTTTACAGCATCTGGATCGTTTACGCACCCAAGGCGTGAGGGATGAGGATTTCCGTAGAATACACAAAAAACAAATTGGCCGTTTTATCCGAAAAAGCCAATCGGTTTCAGGAATGGTCCTTAGTCAAATTGAATGGGCTATGGATGATATGCCTGCCGGTGAAGTGTTTCACTTAATCAAGACGGTGAAGAAAAGCGAGATTGAAAAGCTTTTAAACAAAGAATTTGAAAAGGACAAAATGGTACTTTCGGTGATAAGATAATGAATCAAAACAAAAAACACAGAATCTAAAGTTTCTGTGTTTTTTACTGGTGAAAAGACTAGTTTTTTTGATATAAGGCTTATATGTAAGAGAGATATCAAAAAAATCATGATGAAGAAATGTTTTTTGGTGTAGCAGAAGGGGTTTTTCCGCAAGAATTCATTGAGTTACCAGCTTTGTTGTGGTATGATTTTTTTTAAACAGATAAAAGGGTAATTCATTTATAAGAAAACACAATTCATGATAAAACTGAAAATTGGTTAGAATACGATAATACGCTTTTGTTTTGAAAAATCAAATTTTGGTATTTTATATGAACTAGCAGGAGAAAGGTAGGTTGGCTTATGCCTGAAATATGGTTTCCCAATTTAGGGATAGAAATAAATCATTTAAGCAGAGTGGCATTTACAGTGTTTGGCAAAGAAGTATATTGGTATGGAATTTTTATTGGGACAGGGGTTTTGCTTGCGCTGATCTTAGCCATGAAGGAGGCAAAAAGAACAGGTCAGAATCCGGATACTTTTTTGGATTTTGCCCTATATGCGTTGATTTTTTCAATTATTGGCGCAAGGTTATATTATGTTGCCTTTTCATGGGATAATTACAACCAGGATCTGATAAAAATTTTTGCCATTCGTGAAGGTGGGCTTGCCATTTACGGCGGTGTCATCGGTGGCGTTTTAACTGCTTTGGTATACTGCAAAATAAAAAAATTGAATTTTTGGCAGTTGGCAGACACTGCTGCCCCCAGCTTGGTTTTGGGGCAGATATTAGGCCGTTGGGGCAATTTTTTTAACAGAGAGGCATTTGGCGATTTTACGAATAATTTGTTTGCCATGCGTTATCAGCTTTCGCAGGTTCGTCTTGGGGATATTTCCGAGAAAACACTGAGTCAGCTTCAAATGGTTAATGGTGTTGAGTACATTCAGGTTCACCCTACCTTTTTATATGAATCCCTTTGGAATATTGGGGTGTTTGCCCTATTAATTTTTGTTAGCCGCAGAAAGAAATTTCACGGACAAATTGCAGGGCTTTACTTCCTTGGCTATGGACTGGGTAGAGTTTGGATTGAAGGCTTGCGGACAGATCAATTGAGATTAGGGGGATTTGCAGTTTCTCAAGTCCTTTCTGCAGTATTGATTGTTGCGGCAGCGGTATTTTTAGTTTGGAAGAACAAACAGGAAAAACTTATTCCTGCGACCCCTGGGGTAGAAATGCCCTCGGTGAAGGAAGAAGAAAAACAAGATTAAGTATGTTCAACTTATGCCTCTGTCATTTTTGGCAGAGGCAATGCTACATATTGGAGGAAAAGATATGGTTTTATTAACGGCCGAGCAAATACGGAAAAGCTACGGAACAAGGGTTATTTTTGATGATATTTCATTTAGTATCCATGAAGGAGATAAAATTGGTTTGATCGGTGTAAATGGTGCGGGAAAATCCACGCTTTTGAAAATAGTGGCGGGCGTTGGCCATGCAGACAGCGGTGAAATGATTACCATGAATGGGATAAGAATGGCATATCTTTCTCAAAATCCGGAATTTACAGTGGGAACGACGGTATTACAACAGGTTTTTGCAGGGGATAATCCAAAGCTGTCTTTGGTAAGGGATTATGAAGAGACCATGGAACAATTAAGTAAGAATCCCGGTGACGAAAAACTCATTGCATTAGCGGCAAGGCTGGCGGAAGAAATGGATAAAACAGAAGCCTGGTCTTTGGAAAGTGAAGCAAAAAATATTCTTACTCGTCTTGGAATTTGCGACTTTGGGCAGATAGTAGATACTCTTTCGGGGGGACAAAAGAAAAGAGTGGCTTTGGCAGGAGCACTCATTGCCCCTGTGGATCTTTTGATATTAGACGAGCCAACCAACCACATTGATCATGATACGGTTGAGTGGTTGGAGAAGCATCTTGAAAAATATTCCAAAGCGTTGCTTATGGTTACCCACGATAGATATTTTCTGGATCGTGTTGCCAACAGAACCTTAGAACTGGAAAAAGGGAAGATTTATTCCTATCAAGCAAATTATACAAAATTTTTAGAGATGAAGGCAGAGCGTGAAGAACTTGAGGCAGCAGGAGAAAGAAAACGTCAAAACTTTTTGCGCACGGAATTGGAATGGGTACGTCGTGGTGCCCAAGCAAGATCAACAAAGCAAAAAGCAAGGCTCCAGCGTTTTGAGGAAGTAGCATCCCAAAAAGCACCTGAGGAAAAGCAAAATGTAGAGCTTTCTTCTGTGGGGAGCCGTTTAGGCAAAAAGACCATTGAATTGGAAAACGTTTATAAATCTTATGATGGGAAAGAATATATTAAAGATTTCAGTTATATTGTATTGCGGCATGACCGCATTGGCATCACCGGGGATAACGGCTGCGGCAAGACAACATTATTAAAGATTATGACGGGAAAATTACAACCAGACAGGGGAATGGTTCACTTTGGTGAAACGGTTAAAATTGGTGTATTCTCCCAAGAAAATGAAGAAATGGACGAAAGCATAAAAGTGTTGGATTATATTCGGGAAACTGCGGAGTATATCCAGACGGGAGATGGAAGAATCAGTGCATCCCAAATGCTTGAAAAATTTTTATTCCCTGTGGACATGCAAAGAGGTCCCATTTCCATGCTATCCGGTGGGGAGAAAAGAAGGCTCTACTTGGCAAAAGTTTTAATGAGTGCACCTAATATCCTTTTCCTGGACGAGCCTACCAATGACTTGGATTTGGAAACGCTGATGATTTTAGAGGACTATTTGGAAGGCTTTCAAGGGGCTGTCATAGCCGTTTCCCATGATAGGTATTTTTTGGACAAGACTGTGAATCGTATTTTTGCTTTTCTGGGGAAAGGTAGAATAAAACAATACGAGGGGGGTTATACAGACTACAAGACTGCCAGGGAAAAAGAATCACCCGCCAAAGAAGTAGCAAAGCCGCAAAAAACAGAAGCTGTAAAAGAGAAAGGCTCTGCTCTTATTACAAAAATGAGTTATAAGGATCAGCGTGAGTATGATACCATTGGGGATGAAATTGCAAAATTAGAAGAAAAAGTGGGGCAGATTAACCAGGCAATGGAGTCTTGCACCACGGATTACACAGAACTGCAACGCCTTTCTCAAGAGAAAGAAACATTGGAAAGTAAACTGGAAAGCAGAATGGAGCGTTGGATGGAATTAATGGAATTGGCGGAGGAAATTGAGAAAAACCGCTTAGAACGGGGCTGATTTTTCATTTTTTCTGGACGCAATAAAGCTTTTATGATATCTTGAATTTATATGATTAGAGATATGTTTTAGAAATGGAGAGTGATTTTAGTGGACGGTGCCAGTCCGTACCTGATAGGGCTTTTGGTTTTTTTAATTGGATGTTCTGCGTTTTTTTCTGCATCAGAAACCGCATTGACTTCTTTAAACAAAATTCGCTTGCGGAATATGGTGGAGGATAAAATTAAGAATGCCGATAAACTCAGCAGGCTTTTGGAGGATCCCAATGGGTTGCTAAGCTCTATCCTCGTAGGCAATAACTTGGTAAATAACGGTGCATCTGCTTTGACAACGGCGTTGGCTATCCAACTGTTTCATGGCGATGCAGGCAGTGGTGCCAGTGTTGCAACGGCATTTATCACAGTTGTTATTTTGATTTTCGGTGAAATTACTCCGAAAACCATAGCGGCGCAACAAGCGGAAAAAGTAGCTTTGGTTGTTATAAATATTATTGCCGCCGTTGTTTTTATTTTTCGTCCGGTGGTTCTGGTTTTAAATGTGGTAACAAGTGCCCTGATTCGTCTTTTTGGAGGAAAGCCCGGTATGAAACTTCCGTTAATTACTGAGGCGGAGTTGAAAACAATTGTGAATGTCAGCCATGAAGAAGGCGTTTTGGAAACGGAAGAAAGGATCATGATAGATAACATTTTTAACTTTGGGGATGCGAAAGCCAAAGATGTTATGACGCCCAGAACAGATATGGTAGCAGTTCCCTGCGATGTACCTTATGAGGACTTTGTTGCGTTGGTGAAAGAAGAAGGATTTTCTCGTTTCCCCGTTTATGATGAAGACATGGATGATATTGTGGGGATTCTTTATGTAAAGGATGTATTTTTTGTGGCAGAAAAGGATTTTTCCGCTGCAAAGTATATGAGAGAGCCTTTCTTTACTTATGAAAGCAAGCCTGTAGCGGGACTCTTCGCAGAAATGCGCCAAAATCGTTTAGCGGTTGCCATTGTATTAGACGAATACGGCGGAACCTCAGGTTTAGCAACCATGGAGGATATTATAGAAGAGATTATGGGCGAGATTGCCGACGAATATGATGATGAACAGGATGAAATCGAAGTCATCAAGGAAGATGAATTCGTGGTAGACGGCAGTACACGTCTGGAGGAATTCAATAAAATGGTGGGAAGTCATTTGGAGTCAGATGAAGTTGATACCATTGCGGGATATGTTTTAATGGTTTTAGGTAATTTCCCGGAAGGCGGAGAAGTCTTAGAGTTTGACGGATTGAAGTTTGTTGTGGAAGAAATGGATAAGAATCGAATTTCTAAATTGCGGGTATATATCAATCAAGCCTCGGAAGGGGAAGAAGAATAATCACAAAAGAAAAGCGATAGCCTAAATGCAGACGATCGCTTCAGACTTTTGAAAAACCTATTTAAAAAACGGAAGAGTTTCCCAACTAGAATCCGCAGGATGAGCTTTGCCCATCCGAGGAAAATAGGGCGTTTCAAGACTTTTGGGTCGCAGGAACACATCTATTTGTCCTCTGTCAACTTGAAAAAAGCTTGAAGAAACTGAGCTTTTTTCAAAGGGTGTCGATTTTATCGACACTCTGAAGCGATAGCCTAAGGGGCTATCGCTTTTGTTTTCTATAATTTAACTATACACCAAACTTTTTAATATCATAAGCGTTGGACAGGAGCATCCAATTTTGCACAAATGGCCGCATGATATTCCAATAGCCAAAACCAATAAAACCATATTCCTCAGCAAGTCGTATTTTTGCATCAATACTTCTTGCATCCTCAAACCAAACGACATGGGCGCTGCCCTCTTCATCGGTATAGAAGAAATAGGGGCTTTGCCCGATTTCGTCAAAAAGAATTTCGGCACGAAGATCCATGGCCATTTGAACAGCTTCCTGATTCCCCAAGGTTACCGCTCTGTTTTCACCTCTCAGGAAAGGAAGGGTCCAGTCGTAGCCGTAATTTGGAATGCCCATAATAATTTTTTCCGGAGGTATCTCCTGAACTGCATAGTCATAAACCTCCCGTACTTTATTTAAGGGAGCCACAGCCATAGGAGGGCCATAGGCGTATCCCCATTCATAGGTCATAAGAAATATATAATCGGCAATTTCACCGATGCGCTTGTAATCATGGGCTTCATATAATAAGCCCTGTTGTGTTGCTGAAGTTTTTGGAGCCAAGGCAACAAAAACCTTATAGCCTGCTTCGCTCATTGCACCTTTTAATTGAGAAATAAAACTGATAAAGCCCTCTTTATCCGTTGGTAGGACAAATTCAAAGTCTACATCTACGCCGTAGTATCCTTTTTGTCCCATTACAGTTAAAAGATTGTTAATTAAATTTTCTCTGGCGGCAGGATCATTGACTACTTGAGAGATTAATTTATTACTGAACTTTTCATTTTCATCTAAGGGTGTTAATACCAGAATGGGAGCGGCATGATATTCTCTTGCCGCAAGAAGAAGGCCTTCGTCATCCGGAGGAATCAGTTGTCCATCAGGATAGAAACCATAGGAAAAAATAGATAAAAACGATAAATAGGGTACCGTTTGATTCAATACGGTGGACTCGATATATGGGTATGCATAGCCATTCACCAGATAGCTTTCCCCAGGGCTCTTTTTAAATGAAATAATCAGGGTTTGCCCCGGATAGAGGGTACTTGTGGATGCTAGCTGTGGGTTGTTTTGCAGCAATTGGATTTCTGATGTTCCGAATTTTTGTGCAATGGAAAATAAGCTGTCTCCTTGCTGTACCTGATAAATTTCTTCCGGTTCTAAAATCAAAAGGGCTTGCCCCAAAGTTAAAAGGTTTGGGTTCCCAATTGCGTTGTTTTCCATGATCAGTCTTGGAGTTACATTATATTGTTCTGCAATTGAATAAATTGTGTCGCCGGCACTTACGATATGGATTGTCATTGGCCCACCTCCCCTAATAGTTTATGCGTAATTTCATAAAAAAGAATTTAAAAAGAACGCATTCTTTAGATGCGTTCTTCATAAATTATTCGCCTGTTTTTATCTTTTCCAACATAGATTGTGTTGTTTCCATATAATAATCAAGATCTTGTACGCCTTCAATTTTTGTAGAGAAAGGTTTTCCTGTGTTATCTACAAAAATTGTGGTAGGCAATCCGTTCAAATTGTCAATAATCCAAGAGGCCATATTTTGATCCGGTACTATTGTGGTAAAGGTTACTCCTGCTTCTTGATATGCTTGCTCCACTACTTTTTCTGCTTCTTCCCCTGGAGTATCAATGACAACTTGTACAAAATTAATGTTTGTATATTTTTGTTTTAGCTGTTCGTAGAAAGTCTGTAAAGTGGTTAGCTCGTTGATGTCAGGGTAGCAATAGGATGCCCAAAAGTTTATCACAGTTAAATCATAATCATAAAACACGGTGCTTGTAATAGGATCGCCTTTTAAAGTGGTAGACATAAAATTAAGGTGTTCTTTATCTTCAGCAACCTGTGCCTGCACGGTGCTTTCATCCGGTGGAAAGGTTTCGACGGTTTGTCGTAACGAAGGCAACTCGGATTTCAAGGTATCAAACATCTTTGCAGAGTCTTCAGAAAATTTGGGGGTGCTACCAATATAGTCTGTCAAGTAATAAAAGTGAAAGCCTTCTTGTGCGGGTAACTCTTCACAATTTTTAAACAACGCCAGTTCATCCTTCATTGCTTGGGAATCAACATTTTCGTCTCTTATTACTAAGAGGGTGAAAATTGGAATCATTAGCTCTTCCACCGGGGTTTGAGAATCTATGTTATTCAATTCATCCATGTTTTCGTTTGGCGTGTAATCATATTCAATCTTAGCATAGATTGCCCCTGCAACATCAACAAAGGTAACAGGAATTAAATTCACATTATCTCGTTGAAGCCATTCTTTTGGAAGGCGATAGGCCAGGCCACATTGTTCAAAGCGGTAATTGGTTTTTAATTCTTCAGCGCCATCCGTTGGCTCTGGGGTATCTTCTTTCCCACATCCTCCTAACATGTTAAGGGATAGCAGCAATGCAAGAAAAAGAGCAATTTTTTTTCTCATTATTAATCCTCCTAAAAATCATAAAATAAAACAAACATTTCCGTATATTTATTCTATTTTTTATTAAATTAAGCGTATCTCTCAAAGGCAGCATAAACATTTTCATGGATAAGTGAAAAGTGATTCCTAATTATGGGATATTATCCAAATTATGATTTATGTGTTACATCATTATACAAAAAAAACATAGTAGCCGCAATGGGCAAGGTAATAGAAATTTTTAAGGTTTTTTTTAATTACTTTTTAATCCGTAAGCAATCCCGTTTTAACTGCATCAGCGTATACTTTTTTAAATGTAAAATAAAAAATCTATATGCGAATATGACGGAAAATTTACGAGGGTTTCCTTTAGGATATTAGGTAAAGCATGTAATGGCATACTTTGGTAAAAAATGGAGTTTAAATTTGTCAGTTTTACTTAATTTCCCCGTTTTTATGGTATAATATACCTATACTAAGAAAAGGAGAATGGAAAATGGCACAGAAAAAGGTTCTTTTAATAGAAGATGAAGTGAAATTGGCCCGATTTGTAGAACTGGAACTCAGATATGAAGGATACGAGGTGACTGTGTGCCATAATGGAAGAGATGGCATGACTTTAATCAATGAAGGAAATTTTGATATGATTCTTTTGGATCTGATGCTACCCGGTTTAACGGGGATAGAGATTTGCCGAAGAGTGCGCAAAACATCTAATGTCCCCATAATCATGTTGACGGCTAAAGATGAGGTGATTGATAAAGTGGCGGGGCTTGACAGCGGTGCCGATGATTATTTAACCAAGCCGTTTGCCATTGAAGAGCTTTTGGCAAGAATGCGTGTAGCGTTTAAACATTGTGAGGACAAGCTGACAAAAAAAGTTCTGCTACAGGTGCAGGATTTGGAAATTGATACAGAGAAGCGCTTGGTTACTGTTGGCGGAACAACGGTTGAGCTGACGAAGAAGGAGTATGAGCTTCTTTTGTATTTGGTGCAAAATAAAAATATTGTATTAACAAGAGAACAGATTTTAAACGAAGTTTGGGGATACAGCTATATTGGAGAAACAAATGTTGTGGATGTTTACGTGCGTTATTTACGGGCAAAAATAGATGAAACCTTTCAGAAAAAGTTTATCCATACCATACGAGGGGTAGGGTACTATGTCAAAGAAGAATAAAAGTTTATTGTTTGGTGGAATCAAGCACATGGCAATCGCCAGAAAAATCACACTATTATATGGAGGGATTTTCTCCTTTTCTCTCCTTATTATTAGTTTGTTTATGATACTGAATATTACTGCGATACAGCAACAAACCATAAGAAGGGAACTTACTGCCACCATTTCCAATATTGAGAATTATTTGCGACAAGGAAACTCACTGAGTAACGATGCGCTGCAAGGTTTATTGGACAATAAGTACGTAGAGGTAAGTATATATTCCCAAGAGGAAAAAGTATATTATTACAGTCATTTTGGAGAAGGCCCTTTTTTTACACAATCCAATGAGTTCAACTTGCAAGGTTCCAATGTATATTTTGTAAAAGAAGAAGAATTGGCGGCGCAGAAGCAACGTGCATTTGCGGAAAAGGGATTTAAAATCAATGTGCAAAAAGAAGACCCGGAAAACTGCACAGAGTATATTCTGGAAAATAGCAAAAGGCAACAATTGATGCTGATTTCTACGGTTATGCCTAGTAAAAAAAGTTTTTATCGTGTAGATGTATTTAAATCAATTGGATTAAATACAAATTTTCTTCGGGGGTTTATTATAAAACTTGGAACCGTAGATTTTATTGGAATTTTTTGTGCTTTTTTAATTGGCCGCTATATCAGCCGTCGGATGTTGCAGCCGGTAGAGGCAATTCGTTCTGCGGCGGAGCGTATTACCATTGAAGATTTGAGCCAACGTATAGAGACGGAAGGGCCGGAAGATGAAATGAAGGAGTTGACGGTAACGTTTAACTCTATGATTGATCGTTTGGAAAGTTCTTTTCAGCGGCAGAACCAGTTTGTTTCGGATGCTTCCCATGAATTAAGAACACCGATTTCTGTAATTCAGGGTTATGCAAATTTAATTAATCGCTGGGGCAAAAGTGATCCGGATATTTTACAGGAGTCTATAGATTCTATTTTGGGTGAAACGGAGCACATGAGTGCGTTAATTCGAAAGCTTCTGTTTTTAGCAAAAGGAGATCAGAACCGTATGCTTGTGCAGAAGAAATTTGTTTCCTTGAACGAAATTGCAGGGGAAATTGTAAAGGAGCTGGAGATATTAGAGGTTCCTCGGGAAATTATATTTGAAGAAAAAGATAGAGTTGAGATATGGGGTGATCCTGACCTGATAAAACAGTTACTTTGGATTCATGCGGAAAATGCTTTAAAATATACAAAGGATGGCGGGTTAATCACCGTTCGAGTCTGGAAAGATAAAAAAAATGCCTATGTTTCTGTAAGCGATAATGGGGTGGGAATTTCTCAACAGCATTTGCCTCGGATATTTGATCGGTTTTATCGTGTGGATCAATCAAGAAACAAGGGGATTTCCGGTACAGGTTTAGGGCTTTCCATTGCAAAATGGATTGCAGATAGCCATTTTGGATATATTTCCGTAGAAAGCAAGAAAGGGGAAGGAACAACCTTTATGAATGCCTTTGCTCTTTGTGGTAACTCAAAGAAAGATGGGGGAAAGAAGAACAGCCAGTGAAAGAGTTTTAAAATTTCCTTAATTTTTCTTTTTTTGTTTGTAATGGGAAACATTAGGGAGTATAATCTAAAAACACGTGTATGTGTGACAAACATTTTTAAGGGGGAAATACTTATGAGAAAAAAACTAGCCGCACTTCTGTGCGCGGTAATGTGCATTGCAGCATTTAGCGGATGTTCTAACACGGAACTGGGTTATCTGCAGATGAGTGCGGATATGTTGAACAAACTTGAGGTTTGTGAAGCATCAGGCAAGGTGAATGTAGATGTAGACGTTGATGCAATGAAGGAATATGTTACAGATATTTCTAAAGCTGCAGGGTATACAGACGAGATGATTCAGGAATCCTTACAGGGCTTGAAAGAGTTTGAAGGCAAGAAAACTGTTGTAGTGGATTATACAATCAAGATGGACATGAATGACCTGAGCTACTATTTAAACATGGATGTAACTTACGGTGGTAAAAAATACGACATGGGCGATATGTACTTTGCAATGAAAGATGGTATTTATGTTTCAGGAGATACCGTTTGGGGTGTATATCAGCTGATGAAAGATATGGCAGATGAAAATGAAGGAAGCTATCTCTTAAATGAAGATTTTGGAAAAGAGCTGAAAGCAGCATTAGGCGAAAGTAAATATATTAGCTTAATGTCTATGAAGGAAATGGGTCTGACAGACGAAGAAATGAAAGATATCGTTCCAGAAGGCGGCTTTGGCGATTTGTATGCTTCCGTAATGACCTTCTACAAAAATGCTTTCTCCGGATTTACTACAAATATGGTAAGTGAAGTTTCCGGCGGATACAAGATCCAAGCGGATGGCAAGGCAGTAGCACAGTTATTGGTTGACTTATTAGATTATGTTGGCAATAACCCTGATACAGTGTTATCTGCAACAACAACATACATGATGGATGTTATGAAGGCTATGGATTCTTCTCAGGAAGATATGGATGCATTTAAAGAAGCGATGGACGCTGCAAAGGAAGAGACTGCTTCTATTAAAGCGACAACAGATTCTTTAAAAGCTATGCTTCAAGAAGCAATTAAAGAGCCTGCTGTTTCCAAAACACTGGATAGTATGGCATATGAAGCAACAGTCACAAAAAATGGTGCTGCTTTTAATTCCAAAGAAGTTTTCTCTATTACAAATGGTAGCAAGAGTGTGTTGAAATTAACTACCGATGGAACAGTTAAAGCAGGCAGCGGAAAGATCACTGCACCTACAACAAGCATCAGCACAGCTGACTTTGAAGAAAAAATGGCAGAAGTGGAGGAAAAATACAATCCTGTTACCGGAGTAACTGTTCTTTGGGGCTGGGAAGGTGATTCCGAAGCTATGCTGACAAAAGAAAGAGCAGAAGAATCTTTCTTTTCAAGTGCCGATGATTATGACACAGCAGAGTTTGTTGTTGAAGACGGTCGCGTTTATTTGCCTTTGCGTGTAATTTGCGAAGCAATGGGCGAGAATGTTGAATGGAACAACGCAGAAAAAACAGCTTATATCGTTCGTGGAGAAGAAAAGACTGCATTGGATGGTATTATACAGGATGGTAAATCCTTTATCAGTGTGCGTGATTTTGAAAAATTAGGCTACAAAGTAGATTATCAGAAAGTAGATGGCTTAAAGCAAGTAACTGTATCTAAATAAGAATTGAAACGTTAAAAATAAAAGAGCAGCATCTTAGATGCTGCTCTTTTTGTATAAAAAAACATTGTAAGTTCCTTTATTGCAAATTGCATTTTTTCAATTCTTTTATTTTGGGTTTCATATTTTCCCATAAAATATAGGGGATGGACAAATTTCCTTTGCCTGTTCCCAAAGAGATAAGCGGTTTGTTATTACCGTGAAAATCACTGCCGCCGGAGGGGAAAAGATGGTGTTTTTTCGCTAATTTCATCATATTTTTTCTTTGGGATGGGGAGTAGGTTGAGTAAAAGCATTCAATTCCGTCTAGGCCCAAAGGCACTAATTCAGAACAAAGGGAATCCAGTTGGTCTTGAGCGAGGTTATAGAGCGTAGGATGGGCGAGGATGCTGATGCCTCCTGCCAGATGAATTGTTTGTATGCATTCAGTGGGTGTTAAAAGAATTTTGGGGACATAGCCGGGAAGTCCTTGAGAGAGATATTTAGAAAAAGCTTCTTGTCGTGTATAGACATATCTTTTTTTCAAAAGAATGTTAGCAAAATGGGCACGAGTTACGATTTCTCCCCCTGCATTTTCCATAACTTCTTCCATGGTTACAGGAAGACCGATTTGGGTTAGTTGAGAGGCCATTTTTATATTTCTGTTTTGCCGATTGTTTTTCATGCGCTCCATCTGTTCAGTCCAAACGGGTGCTTTTGGGTCAAACCCTAAACCAACAATATGCAGTTCAGGTTGGTGAAAGCTAGGGCACTTTGCAGCCAGTTCAATGCCCGCAATAGTTTCCACCTCGTGTTTTTTTCCTGCCATAAGGAATTGTTCTAATCCATCTATGGTATCATGATCTGTAAGGGCGATGGCACAAAGTCCCTGTTTTTTTGCCAGTAGTACAAGACCCTCAGGTGAAAAGGTGCCATCGGAGCAATAAGAGTGGGTATGCAAGTCGATAATGCCATTTTTTTCCATATTCCTGCCTCCTTTACTGTCAAGTATACCACAAAAAAGAGTGGAAAGTAACTTTTTATGGAAGGTAGGGGTGGGAAGGATTTTAAAGATAGTATCATATTTCATGAGCTTCTCCCATAAAATAAACCAAAGCAAACTGGGAGAGGATAGTATTGAAAAAGAAAGAGAAGATGAAAAAAATACAGAAAAAAAGAGAAGTAATGGAAAATCAAGGAAGTAAAGGCTGGGTCTGCATGATGAAAGGAATGGCCATCGCTTATGCCATTACTTGTATTTTCTTTATTGCTTATGGGCTAATTCTTACATACACGAATATTTCTGAGCAGAGCCTGCCTATGGTTGCATTGGTATGTACGGCCATTTCTTCGGCCATAGCCGGGTATGACTGGGCAAAATGTCGCAAGAAAAAAGGACTACTTATGGGATTGGCCGCTGGTCTGGTGTACACAATCCTTTTATTTATTATAACAGCCTTAGCAAGTGACACCTTTACTATGGGAATATCGAAAATTATGACTTTAATTGTTGCTCTAGCAGGCGGTGGAATAGGCGGTATTTTGGGTGTTAATGGGAAAAAATGAAAAAAGACTTGAAAAATTTGCACAGTGTGATATACTAACTGCTATGAGAGGCTGTAATTTCCCACATTACATAGGGTTTTGGAGACTTTCTAATTAAAAAAATTTGAAATAGGCTGGTTTCTCCTTCCTTCTATAAAGGAGAACCGCCTTTCTTTTGTGCAAAATCACTTTGGCACAAAGATTTCAGGAGGGCTCAAAATGAAAACAAAGGGAAGATTAATGTTACTGCTAATGCTTATTATTGCATTAGGCCTAAGCGCATTAACCTATTACGGAATTGGTAAGGACAAGCAGCTTAGTGTTAATGATATCAAACAAGGCTTGGATTTAAGCGGTGGTGTTGATATTTTGTATGAGGCTGAGAAGGATACTGTTACAGACCAGGAAATGTCTGCTGCGATTTCTTTACTGCAAGGCCGTTTGGATTGGAATGGTTGGACAGAGGCAGAGGCAGCGCAGGAAGGTACTAAGCGTATTCGTGTTCAGATTCCTGGTGTGGATGATGCAGAAAAGGCAATACAAGAAATTGGACAAACAGCACAGCTTATGTTTGCGGATGAGGACGGAAAGGTATTGCTGACTGGTGACATGGTAAAGGATGCTACGAAACAAGTAGGGGCAACTTCAAAGAATGGTCCGTCTGTACCCTATGTTTCATTGGAATTTAATGATGAAGGAAAAGCAAGGTTTGCTGAGGCAACAAAAGAAAACATCGGAAAGAAAATCATGATTGTAATGGATAATGAGGTAATCAGTGCACCTACCGTACAGACTGCAATAACAGATGGAAATGCCATGATTACGGGGCAATTTACCGGAGAAGGTGCAGAAAATTTAGCATCGTTAATTAGAGCAGGTTCTTTACCGTTTAACTTAGAAGTGATTCAAATGAGAAATGTTGGTGCAAGATTGGGTGCAGATGCTCTTTCCACCGGTATTACCGCTGGTTTAGTTGGTATTGCACTGGTACTTTTGTATATGCTTTTTGCATATAGGGTGTTAGGTTTTGCAGCTGATTGGGCATTAATTATATATATTGCCTTGGAGTTATTGTTCTTAAGTTTGTTCCATATTACTTTAACACTACCAGGTGTTGCCGGGATTATTCTTTCCATTGGTATGGCGGTAGATGCGAATGTTGTCATATTTGAACGAATCAAAGAAGAACTGGTTATAGGGAAAACACTGCGTTCTGCGGTGAAGATAGGTTTTTCAAGGGCATTGCCTGCCATTGTTGATGGTAATGTAACTACGTTAATTGCGGCGGTTGTATTGTTCTTTTTAGGTTCCGGTACGATAAAAGGTTTTGCTACTACGCTAATGATTGGTATCATTATTTCAATGTTTACTGCGTTGGTTGTGACTAGAATTATTGTAAATAGTTTGATAAAAGCAGGATTCCATAACCCAAAGAACTATGGATTTCGAGTAAAGTAAGGAGGCGGCAGAAATGAGGATAATAGAAAACAGAAAGAAATTTTTTGCCCTTTCTTTAATATTGATAATTATTGGTTTTGCATCAATGTTTTATCAAGCTAGTAAGGGAAACGGCATGCTGAATTGGGATGTTGAATTTACGGGCGGTACAGCAATAGAAATTGATATGGGCGAAGCTTTTGACCATGAACAGTTGCGTGGGATTATTGATAAAGTCACAGGACAAAATAGTCCGCAGATTCAGGATATTATAGGAACAAATGAAGTTCAGGTCAAAATACAATCTATTGATAGTGAAACGAGAGGAAAGCTGTCAGAAGCCATTAAGGCAGAGTTCCTTTCATCAGATATAAAATCAATAAAAGATGTAAGTGGTACAGTAAGTTCAGAAATGCAGAAGGCAGCAATGAAAGCAATTCTTGTTGCTTGTATTGCGATGTTAATCTATATCTCGATTCGATTTAAAGATATTAGAGCAGGCGGCAGTGCAATTATTGCTTTGTTACATGATGTGTTGCTTGTAATAGTAGCATATGCTATTTTCCGTATTCCTGTAAATAACGCATTTATTGCGGTTTTACTGACTATTTTAGGTTATTCGGTAAATGCAACAATTGTAATTTTTGACAGGGTGAGAGAAAATCATAATAGATTTTCAAAACATCAAACCGCAGAAAAAATTGATAAAAGTATTGCACAAACGTTGGCTAGATCCATTAACACTTCTATTACTACGTTCTTTACTGTAGGTGCGATTTATGCAATCGGGGTTCAATCGATTAAAGAAATTGCCCTTCCTATGATGGTAGGTATTATTGTAGGGGCATATTCTTCAATTTGTATTTCTGGTTCCATTTGGTATTCTTTATTACCCAAAAGGGATAAGTAATGTGAAACAATAACAAAAAACAGCAGGACATTGTTCCTGCTGTTTTTTAGTGGAAAAAACTTTTTGGAGTGCTATTAATTCCTTTAAAAATGGGGATGGAAGGCGTTTAAAAAGCATCATTGTTTTTCATTACCCTTAAGGTATTTCAAGGAAATGATTGTGTTTATTTACAAATGATAAAGGAAGTATGAAGAGAATACGTAATGCTTTATGCTAATTATGAGGTGTAAGAACATTCCTTCTACCATTCCTTTTTCAATATGATATAATAATAAGGTTGAAGGAGTTGTTTGGATGAAGCGATGGTTATTGAAAAGATCCAAAATAGATACGTCTGTTATGGCGAAGGAACTGGGTGTGAAAGAGACAGTTGCTTGTATTCTTGCAAACAGGGGCCTTGGAGAGAGACAGTGCGCAAGAAATTTTATATACGGAACGATGGAAGATTTAAGAGACCCATTCTTGATGAAAGACATGGCTTTAGGGGTCAAGTTGATTACCCAAGGGATAAAAGAAAAAAAGAAGATTGCTGTTTACGGCGATTATGATGTGGATGGTGTTATGAGTACCACAATTCTTTATCGAGCTATCCTAAGATGTGGCGGGGATGCTGTTTATTATGTGCCTCACCGACAGAAAGAAGGATATGGATTAAATTTGAAAGCTGTAGAAGAATTGGCAAAAGACGGGGTGGAGGTACTTTTCACTTGCGATAACGGAATCTCTGCGCTGGAAGAAACAAAAAGGGCAAAAGAACTAGGGATGACTGTTGTAATTTTAGATCACCATGAGCCGGGATTTTTGGAGGTAAATGGAGAAAAGGAAGATATTATTCCTTTTGCAGACGCGGTGATTGATCCAAAACAAAAAGGTTGTAATTACGTTTTTCCTATGCTTTGCGCAGGGGGGATTGCTTATAAATTTGCAATAAAGTTGTTACAAGCTTTCGAAATAAAGGATGAAGAATTGGAGAAAGAGTTTTTGTGCTTTGGCGCCATAGCAACAGTGTGTGATATTGTAGATTTAAAGGATGAAAATAGAATTCTGGTTCGACATGGTCTGAAGGAGATTCAAAGAGCAACAAATATTGGCTTGCAGGCATTAATGGAAGAAACGGGAATAGGCGATAAACAGATAACGGAATACCACTTTGGGTTTGTGATAGGGCCTTGCATTAATGCCACGGGGCGGCTGGAAAGCGGCGAAAAAGCGGTTGCCTTATTTTGCGAAACAAACCAGGCAAAAGCGAAGGAGATTGCCAAAACATTAGTAGAACTTAATGGGGAAAGAAAAAGTCTTACAGCCCAGGCTACGGAGCGTGGCATGGAGAGGATTGAGCGAGAACACTTATTAAATGAAAAGGTTCTGGTTTTATATGACGAGGATACCCATGAAAGTATTGCCGGAATTGTGGCGGGAAGGATAAAAGAACGTTATTACCGTCCTGTGGTTTTAATTACCAATGGAGAGGATGGAGCCAAAGGATCGGGAAGAAGCATTGAGGGGTATAATTTATTTGAAGCCCTTTTTCAATGTAAAGAACTGTTTACCCGTTTTGGTGGGCATGCTATGGCTGCAGGGTTATCTTTACCGAAAGAGAACATTCCTATTTTGCGAAAAATGTTAAACGATACATGTCAGTTAACAGAAGCGCAATTGACACCTGCTTTACGTTTGGAAAAGCAACTGCTGTTTTCAGAGATTGACTTGAAGTTGGCAAAGGAAATCAAGGCGTTAGCCCCTTTTGGCAAAGAAAATCCATCACCTTTATTTGCTTCCAAAAATATTTCTGTGGATAAGATGGATTTGATTGGAAAAAACAAAGACATTCTTCGTATGACCTTATCCGAGGGAATCAGTGGGATACGTCTTGCAGGGATATCCTTTGATGGGTATGGCGATATGCTGAATTTATTAAAAGAATTGTATCCGCAGGAAGAATGTGATAAAATGATGTGCGGTGGGCAAATAGCCCCAAAAATCGACTTTGTATATTGCATAGAAATTAATACATATAAAGGTAGAAGTTCTGTGCAATTAATGATAAAAGATTTTAGGCTTTCAAAATAAGGAGGAGCGACAAATGGAATTAAAAGATAAAATCAGATCTATCCCTGATTATCCGGAAAAGGGGGTTATTTTTCGGGATATTACTACCTTGTTAAAGGATACAGATGGCTTGGTAGAAGCAGTAGATCAGATGCAGAAAATGCTGGAGGGACAGGAATTTGATTTGATTTTAGGACCTGAATCCAGAGGCTTTATTTTTGGAATGCCAATTGCATATAACTTAAAAAAAGGTTTTATCCCTATTCGTAAAAAGGGCAAGCTTCCTGCCGAAGTTGTCAGCAAAGAGTATTCCTTAGAATATGGCACGGCTGTTATTGAGATGCATAAGGATGCCGTTCAGCCGGGACAAAAGGTTGTGATTGTTGATGACCTTTTGGCAACAGGCGGAACAGCTACAGCCATCGTGGATATGGTTGAAAGTATTGGTGCAGAAGTGGTTTCCTTAAACTTTTTGATTGAGCTGGACTTCTTAAATGGCAGAAAAGTTTTGGACGGTTATCATGTGAATACAGTAATTCATTACTAAAATAAGAAAAAAAGTGCTGTCTTGTAATTTGGAAGAAGCACTTTTTTTATGGCAAAAAGGCTGACATTGTAAAAATATCAGCCTTTAAAATATTGTGGATATGAATGCAGGACAGCTTTTTTTATTCACAGAACTTATGGATATATGGACTTTGAAAAAGGAGCCTCTGTTTTTATACTTGTATTTATTATGCCATTAGGAAACAATTCGATTATGATTGGTATTTTCCGGTTTGTAGTTCTCATATTTTGGTTCTACATGGGGATTTTCTTCCCAAAGCTGCTCGGCGCAGGGGGTCCAAGCTTTTGCGTATTCATGGCATTTTGCACAAAGATGTTCCGCAGATTCCGGTGACTGGAGATCCGTAGATTGTGCTCCCGTTTCTTGAACCATTTTAACTAGGAATTCTGGATTTTCAAGCATAGGGCAAGGCCTTAAATGATTTTTGTTAAAGGGTTGATGATCCCGATACGCCATGAAGATAGGTTGTTTTAAAATTTCCAGTAACGTATGGGTTCTGATATTTGCATTGGAATAGTGGATAAATACACACGGTTCCGCATCACCATTAGCGTTGATATGGAAGTAATTTCTTCCCCCTGCAATACACCCGCCAACATACTCACCGTCATTTTGGAAGTCCATGGTAAATAGCCCTTTTCCGTTACGCATATCTCTAATTTCTCGAACACGTTTATACATGAATTTACGTTGTTCTACCGTTGGCAGTAAATCCACAGCAGCATCGTTTCCCACGGGCATATAGTGGAAATAAAATGCATATCGGTTTCCTTTTTGTACCAATAAATCCACAAATTCGTCGCTGACTATTGTTTCAATATTTTTAGAAGTATAGCAAATAGAGGTGCCGAATATTAAACCGTATTTTTTCAACAGATCCATGGCATGCATTACTTTCTCATAAACACCCTTTCCTCGGCGCAAATCGTTTACTTCGGAAAATCCCTCCAGGCTAAGGGCAAGATAGAAATTCCCAACTGCTTGCATTTCTTTACAAAGATTCTCGTCCACCAAGGTTCCGTTGGTATATGCCAAGAAGGCGCAATCATTATGTTTTTTACATAGTCGGATAATGTCAGCTTTTCTAACCAAGGGTTCTCCGCCGGTTAACATATAAAAATAAATGCCCAGTTCTTTGCCTTGCATAATTACACGATCCATCTCTTCGAAAGTAAGATTTAGTTTGTTTCCGTATTCGGCGGCCCAGCATCCTGTGCAATGCAAATTACAAGCACTGGTGGGATCCATTAGAATTAACCAAGGAACATTGCATTCGTGAATTTCTCGCATTTTTCGAATGGTTTTTGTTCCGCTAAAAAAGGATTCAAAGCCTAAATTCAGGGCAGTTGTTTTTAATACATGAGGATGAACTTCTTCAAAAAGCCTGTTTATGTATTTGTTTAAAGTGCCATCTTTGGCAGAAATCATATCTCTGGCGGTGTTAAAGTTGATATCCAGTTTCTCATCTGACATATATTTTTCCATGAGGTCAAGAAGCTTTCGTATCATTTTTTCTCTGTTTTCCTCTGAGCTATGCTGTGCGGCGTTGATGGCTGTGCTAAAAGCCATCTTTCCTGCCGTATGTGAAAGTGTACCCATCGTAATTCCTCCAATTCTTTTTTTGATTTTAGAGAATTATAAAAGTTTTGTTATTGAAGCCAATTGCAGGAGTGCTTTAGTTTACTACTTTGACTGTATAAAGCACGATCCAAAGATTAAGGCAGCCATCAAAGATGAAGTTTAAGCCAAGGAAATGCAATAAAGTATAAATTGTGCCCATGGGCTTCACAATGAGAAGGACAGCTGCCAAAGCTGTTCCGAGTGCCAGAATCAGGATAAGCCACCATTTTTCCAGCCCAAATTTTTTTGCATCCAAGGTGGTTTGAATTTTTAATACGGCGTCAACTAAAATAATGATACCTATCATGGTTGGGAATATGTTGGTGATGGGTTTCACAAAATAGAAAATGAGAAAACCCATAGTCAAAGAAAAGAGCCCCATGGCAAAATCAAACTGAAATGCCAATTGGTAGATATCTTTGGCAAAGTAGCAAATTAATTTAATGACTCCGTATCCCATAAAGACGACACCCAAAAGATAGCAAAGGGATTGAAATGCAATTTGCGGGTTTGGAAGCAGGTAACATCCTAGGATGATAAAGATTAAAGCCGGTATACAAGAGACGAATTTCGTTTTGCATATGCTTTTCAAGACTACACCTCCTTCTCTGCTATAGCTAGTTTATCCCTTTACCCCAATGAATAGTACGGATAAAAAAAGGATAATGCACAAAATTTGTGCATTATCCTGATTTTGTCTAAGGTTTTATTTTATGCATCCCCGTTAACACCAGCTCTTAAAGCAATTTCCACGGTGTTTTCAAAAATATCAGACATTTTTTTAAGGAATGTCTGAGAATCCTCCTCCATGCCGTTTTTAATCCAATTAATAATCATCCCTACCAAGGAAAAACGGTAAAAATCGCAGACGAATTTTGTGTTTTCTTTTGGAATTTCTGTATCGAGTACGAGATGATCAATATAGTTTTGTAAAATTATTTCGGAAATATTATATAAATAGCTCACAAAGACATCACGACTTTTGGAGTAGTAAATGTGGGCAATTGATGTTTTATAGTTTGTAATAAAGGCTGCGATCCGTTGAAACTCTTCATAACAAGTATCGGAACTTTGTTGATCTTCTAATACTTTTTTTGTTTCGGTAACCAGTACGTCTTCCATGAGGTCATAAATATCTTTATAGTAATAATAAAAAGTATTGCGGTTAATCCCGCATTCCTCAACAATATCTTTTATGGTAATCTTGTCGAAAGACTTTTTTAAAAGGAGGTCTAAAAAAGTTTCGCGAATTGCTTTTACTGTAAACAGTGACAAAAGTGCTCACCTCTATTCTTTTTTGCACATCAGTGCATATTTCGGATGCAAGCTCTACAACTAGTCTATGTATACTATATAAATAAAATACCATTTTTCGACTTAAATGGGAAGGGGGGTTTTATATTTTAGAATGATTTTGAAACGAGAAAATAAAAGGTTTCTTCATTGCTATTTCCAGAAATTTTTGCTAATATGAAAAATAAGAAAACAAAATTTTTAGTGGCTTTCGCAAAAGAAAAAAAGAGGCTTTTTATGCCGACATACAAAAGAGGATTTACAAAGGAGAAGCTTATGTTTGGTCAATTTTTTGTGTTATTTGCTTTAATGGCAGTGGGGTATTTGTGCAGCAGAAAAGGTTTTCTGAATAATGAGATGACCGTGGGCGTTGGGAACATTGTACTTTTTTTTACCATTCCGGCACTGTTGTTTTCAAGCTTAGCCAATACCAGGGTTGAAAAGGATATGCTGCTGAATTTTGCCACGGTGGTTGCCCTGCATTTTTTTGGCTCGCTGATTTTTGGCCGTATCATTCGGATGTACTATCGTTTTCGTAAGTTTGAAGAAGCCCATCTTGATATGCTTGAAGTTACAGCGGTATCTGTAAACAACGCATTTATTGGCTTTCCCATTGCACTTATGTTTTTTGGCGAAGAGGCAGTTGTATATATGTCTGCCAGTGTTTTGGGGCTGAACCTTTATGTGTGGAGTATTGGTTTATATATTATAAAAGGAATCAAGGGAGAAAGCCTAGGAACAATGCTTCGCACCTTAGTGAAAGGGGCGATAAATCCTAATATTTCTTCCATTTTACTGGGTCTTTTGGCTTCAGTCGTTGGGCTAATGGCATACATACCCGGTTTTGTTCAAGATTTTATTGCTTCCTTGGGTGGAATTTCCACACCCCTTTCTTTAATTTATATCGGCGCCTTAACGGGAAATAGTGGGCTGAAATATTTATTAAGGGATCGGGAAGCATTGGAGGCAAGTCTGATAAAAATGATTGCCATGCCCATTATGACGTTCCTCTTTATTTATTTTATTCCCATGCAGCCTTTGGTAAAAGCGGTCTTGTTTATTGCCATGTCTTTGCCTTCGGCGGCGATTATTCCCATGATCGTAGGAAAATATGGTGTAGGTGTAGAAGCATCCTCAAAAATGGTTATGATAACAACTGCTTTTTCTATGGCTACGGTGCCAATTTGCGTTGCCATCAGCCATATCTGGATATGATTTTTCGAGAAAGTGTAGAAATAACAGGGAAATAGTAAGAAAGTGCTTGCACACTTATTTTGGATATGTTATAATTCTGAATTGTGATTACGGATGGTCCAATGATGCATGGATGAAATGGCATCAAGAACATCTTTGAAGGAAGGAGGAAACGAAATGGATATTATTAGAGAATTGGAAAAAGAACAGCTGAAAAGCGAAGTAACTCCTTTTAACGTTGGTGATACAATTCGCGTTTATGCGAAAGTAGTAGAAGGCACCAGAGAAAGACTTCAGATGTTTGAAGGCGTTGTTATTAAAAGACAGGGCGGCGGCATCAGAGAAACTTTTACTGTAAGACGTATTGCTTCCGGCGTTGGCGTGGAAAGAACATGGCCTTTGCATTCTCCTAGAATTGATCGTATCGAGGTTGTAAGACGCGGTATTGTAAGACGTGCAAAACTTTTCTACTTGAGAGATAAAGTTGGTAAGGCAGCAAAAGTAAAAGAAGTATTAAGATAAAAAATTTACCTCGGTGGAATTGTTTTCATCGAGGTTTTTTCGTAAGAGGCAAAAAAATTTGCCTTTTACGAAAAAGAGAAGAATAGATAAAAATCAGGTGGTAAAATCCAATTTTTTGTGGTTGGATTTGCTTGGAGGAGGATAAAAATGGAACAGACGCAGGAGCAAAGTGAACAAGTGCAGGAGCAAGGAGAGCAAAAACCAAGGGATAGAAAATCAAAAAAGAAGAGTCAAATTCCCTCTTGGCTGCAACTGATTCTTTTATTGGCTTTTGTTTTGATACTTCGTACCTTTGTATTAGGAACGGTTTATGTGAAAGGGTCTTCCATGAAGCCGAATTTCCATCATGGAGATTTGGTGTTTATCAATAAATTAGCAACCTCTATTGCTTCTCCTGAAAAAGGAGATATTGTCATTTGCCAGTTGGATTATGATGGGCAGAGGGAAAAGATCATCAAACGTGTTATTGGCCTGCCTGGAGATGAGATTGATATTGTTTGGAATGGTGACAGTGAGAATGTGGAATACTATCTATATGTTAATGGTGAATTGATTGAAGAGCCATATCTCAGTGAGCCTATGATGACAAAAGGAGACATCGAATATCCCTTTACTGTGCCGGAAGGAAGTTATTTTGTTATGGGGGACAACCGAAATGGCAGCATAGACAGCCGAAGAGTTTCTATCGGCGCAATTGAAAAGAAAAATTTAGTTGGAAAGGTTATATTCCGTTTATACCCTTTTGATGTATTTGGTTTTATTTCTTAAAGGAAGGAACGAAAAGTTATGAATATACAATGGTACCCGGGGCATATGACCAAGACACGTCGTATGATGGAAGAAACCATTTCACTGGTTGATATTGTCATAGAGTTGGTGGATGCACGTATTCCTTATAGCAGTAAAAACCCCGATTTGGATACATTGGCGAAAAATAAACATCGTATTATTTTGTTGAATAAATGTGATTTGGCGGATGAAAGAGCAACTGCTATTTGGACGGATTATTTTGAAAAACAAGGCTTTTGTGTCATTCAAATGAATTCTTTAAAGGGAACGGGAATGAATGAAGTTACGGAAGCGGCAAGAAGCTTGATGAAAGAAAAGATTGAAAAGTTAAAAGCAAGGGGTCGTATTCATGTGCCCATTCGAAGTATGATTGCAGGCATCCCAAACGTTGGAAAATCAACTTTTATTAATAAATATGTTGGAAAAACAACGGCAAAAACAGGGGATAAGCCCGGTGTAACACGGGGAAAGCAATGGATTAAGCTGAAAAAAGATTTTGAACTGTTGGATACGCCAGGTATTTTGTGGCCTAAATTTGAAGATCAAGAGGTTGGGCTGAAACTTGCTTTTACCGGTGCAATTAACGATGATATTTTGGATGCGGAGACGTTAGCCGTTGCATTTATTGATCATATGCTCCTTCGGAATGCAGACTGCATTAAAAAACGCTATCAAATTGTTTTTGACACTATTGAAGAATCTCATGTGGTATTAAGGCAAATTGCGGAGGCAAGGAGCTTTAAGCTTAAGGGCGGAGAGCCTGATTTGGAGAGAGCTGCAAAAATTTTGCTGGACGAATTCAGAGGTGGAAAACTAGGTCGTATTACCTTAGAATTGCCGGAAGATATTGAAGAAATGTTGGATGCAAAGGTGGAAAAAGAAAAATTAAAAGCCGCTGAGGATAGAGTACGAAAACAAAACTACGCAAACAAAAAGAAATAAAAATCCCCTGGGAAAAACATTTTGTTTTTTCTCAGGGGATTTTTTACGTTTCACTAAGAAGACTTATGATATTTTGGATTACTTGTGCGGTAAAGCCCCAAATGGTATGGCCTTTATATTCATAAAACAACTCAGGGATATGATGCTTGCTAAAAGGATAATTTTGTCCCCCTTCAATGCGGTGATATGGGAAGGTATCGAGTTTTACAGATTCCCATATCATATCGTGAATTTCCGGAGGTGTTTCCATAAAAAAAGAGATGGGAACGGTGAAAATCTGAGCGACCTCCTGGGGATTGGGGCAGGAAGAACGTAAAACATCATAGCATACATAGCCCAAAAAAGGCTGTATGACACCTTGATAAATGGTGAGCATATAATCACTTTTTCCTAATATAGAAATCTCACTTTGCGGGATGCCCAACTCTTCTTCCGTTTCTCGTAGGGCGGTTTGCTCTAATCTTTCGCCACCCTCGTGGTGTCCTCCCGGGAAGCAAATATCACCCGGCTGACGTACCCCTAAAGCACGCTTATTTAAAACAAAACAAAGCTCTCCGTTTTTTTCAGTAATCAATGCTAAAACTGCAAAACGACGAAGCTTAAATATGGGTTCTGCTTTATGATCTTTAAAAGTATTTGAGAATGCTCGGATATCTAATTTACGTTCGGTCATGGAGTCAGTCCTTTCTTAGTTTAATATATGAGGCGGCTTTCCGCCTTCTTTGGTCTTCAATTTCGGCATAGTGTTTTTTGGTGGTGTTCACATCGGCATGACCCAAGGTGTCTGCCACTAAATAAATATCCCCGGTTTCCTGATAAAGATTGGTACCAAAGGTGCTGCGCAGTTTATGAGGCGATATTTTTTTCACAGTAACGGTAGAAGCATATTTTTTAACCATTTTTTGAACGGTGCGCACAGTGATTCGCTTTCCTTGGGAAGAAAGAAAGAGGGCGTCCTCATCATCTTCCTTTGTGATGGCGGAATTCCGTTCTTCCAAATAATCCTGTAAAGCCTTTTGCACTTCATCCCCAAAGTATAAGAAAACCTCGTTTCCTCCTTTGCGAACAATTTTAACGGCATTATTTTTAAAATCTATATCTTTTATATTTATGCCCACACATTCAGAAACGCGCATCCCAGTTCCAAGAAGAAGGGTTGTTATGGCTAAATCTCTTTTTTTTGTTCGTTCATGAAACGTTTTTTCTCGTTGGGACAGTTTTTCTCCTGACTCTACGGCATCCAAAAAATCAGCCATTTCATTTACATCTAAACGTACGATTTGTTTGCTGTGTATTTTTGGCGTTTCAACGATGGTAGCAGGGTTTGCGGTAACTTTTCTTTTTCTATAAAAATACTTATACATGGAACGGACTGCTGCCAGCTTTCGGGATTTTCCCTTTTCATCGTTATGTAATTCGGCATTGTTTTCTGGATGCTCATAATCGGGCCGAATATAGTAGGAAAGGTATTCCATAAAACAATCAATATCATCAGAGGTAATCTCATTTAAATTCGCCACAACAAGTTTTGAAGGCTCAATTCCTCCGAGGGTCCGATGTTCTTCAAATAGATAACGGAAAAAAATTCTTAAGTCATAGGCATAGCCCAGTCTGGTTTTCGTGGAAGTGGTTTGGGCAATTCCTCGGAAAAATTCTGCAAGAAAAGAAGGGAGTTCCTTTTGAATCTCCCGTAACCTGAGGGTTTCTTGATTTTTTAGATTTTCATGGTATGTTGACATGGTTTATATCTCCCCATTCCATCCCTTTAAATTGGAACGTTTGATGGCGCCAAACACTTTTTCTTGCAGATTATCATAGTTTTTTGAAAGTTCTGCCAAAAGCTCTTTTGTTTCCTGACGCTTAGTGTTTCCATCGACCAAGCAGGGATTTTTTACGATGTTGATTTGATTTTTTACAACAAAGCTTTTTGCTTCCCATTCAGGAACGTACATCAAAGGGCGTATAGAATAAATTTTTTTTCTGTCCAGATAGCTTACAGGAGCAAAGCAATTTATTCTGCCTTCATAGAAAAGAGACATAAAAAAGGTTTCCACCACATCGTCCTTGTTATGCCCTAAAGCTACCTTGTTGCAGCCTAATTTTTCCGCAGCATCGTTTAAAGCACCTTTTCTCATCTTTGCGCAAAGTGAGCAGGGATTCTTTTCTTTTCTTTCGTGGAAAATGATCTGCCCAATATCTGTATGAACAACGGTATAATGTATGCCAATTTCATCACATAAGGTCTGAATGTCATCATAGGTTGCCCCGGGAAGCCCTAGAGAAACGGTAATAGCCTCTAATTCAAAGTGTTTTGGGTAAAAACGCTGTAAATGTTTTAGGGCTAAGAGTAGGCAAATGCTGTCTTTTCCACCGGAAACACCAATGGCTATTTTATCCCCTTCTTCAATCATATTGTAATCATCTACGGCACGACGCACATAGCTAAGTAATTTTTGAAGCTTCATAAAGTGATTCTCCTTTTCGATTTCAAGCTTAAAGGCTATTATATCATAAAAGCGGAGAAAGGGGGCAAAAAACAGAGAAAAAGCCAAGGGAAGCTTGGAGGAATTCTCTGAAAAAGCCCGTTTGCGGAGCAAAAGACCGAGAAGACGAAGTATTGGAGGTTCTCCGCTTTTATGAGGAAGAAAAAGGGGGCAAAAAACAGAGAAAAAGCCAAGGGAAGCTTGGAGAAATTCTCTGTAAAAGCCCGTTTGCGGAGCAAAAGACCGAGAAGACGAAGTATTGGAGGTTCTCTGCTTTTATGGGGAAGAAAAAGGGGGCAAAAAACAGAAAATAACCAAGATAAATTAAATTTATTTATTTTTTTTATCGAAAGTTAAAGAAAAATGTAAGGAATACTGTTTTTTTTTAAGGAAAAGGGCTATAATGTTAAGATACAAAAAAAGGAGAATTTATATGAAGCGTTGGTTGGCAGGTTTAATGATTGCAGTTTTGTGTTTTGGCGCTGGCTGTGGAAGCGATATGGCAGGGGACACCCAAGAAGAGGTTACCAAAACTGCAGAAGAAATCAAACAGGAAACAATACAAGAAATGATAGATACTATGACGGTGGAAGAAAAAGTTGGTCAGCTGTTAATGTGTGATTTTAGAAATAATCCTGATGGAACTGGTATGACGGTTCTAAGTGAGGATGGAGCGGAAAAAATAAAGAATTATCATCTTGGCGGAACCATTTTATTTGCAGAGAATCTTGATACTTTAGAGCAGACGAAGAAACTGACAGAGGACATGCAAAATGCCGCTGAGATTCCTTTATTTATAGGCATTGATGAGGAAGGCGGATTGGTTTCCCGATTGAAAAAAAGCAACATTCCACATGAAACAATGCTCTCGCCGGGAGAGATGAAAGAGCCGGCTGAGGCGGAAGCAGCTGGTCGTTCTATTGGAGAAACATTAATTTCTTTGGGTGTAAATGTGGACTTCGCCCCTGTTGCTGATGTAAATACCAATCCTGACAATCCCGTTATTGGCATTCGTTCTTACTCCGATGACCCCGAACAGGCGGCAAATATGGTTTCTGCTTTTATCAAAGGTTTGCAGGGGACGGGGATTAGTGGGACTGCAAAGCATTTTCCTGGGCATGGAGACACGGCGGCAGATAGCCATAAAGGGGAGGTATTTGTAACCCATACATTGGAAAGACTGAAGACAGTTGAGTTTGTTCCCTTTCGGAAAGCCGTTGAGGAAGGCGTTGATTTTGTGATGGTTGGGCATATTAAAACCCCTAACGCCACAACGGATGGTTTGCCGGCCACCCTTTCAGCTCAAGCAGTGAAGCTTTTACGGGAGGAATTAAAGTTCAATGGCATTGCCATTACGGATGCAATGAATATGCAGGCAATCACTGAATATTATGGTGTGGGGGAATCCGTTGTGATGTCTGTTTTGGCAGACATTGATATCGTATTAATGCCGGCGGATTTGGATGAGGCTTACCAAGCGCTACTGGATGCAGTCCAAGAAGGACGTATTTCTAATGAACGGTTGGACGAAAGTCTTTGGAGAATATTAGGCTTGAAGTATGACAAGGGTTTAATTTGAAAAATAGAAATTTCTTGAAAATATGAATATGAGAAGTTATAATCAAATTTACAGGTTTTTTAGACATTCCATGTCCCGAAAGGACATAAAAGTAATAAGATCAGGGAGGTGATGGATATGGCAACGGCAGAGCAATTGTTTCAAGAGTTAATGGAACGGATTAAGATGTATCATCCGTCAAAGGACTATAGTTTGTTGGAAAAGGCTTATGAGTTGGCAATGGATGCGCATAAGGAACAAAGGAGAAAGTCGGGTGAGCCATATGTAATCCATCCCTTAAAAGTGGCCTATATTTTGGCGGAGTTGGAATTGGATATGGAATCCATCGTTGCAGGCATTCTCCATGATGTTATTGAAGATACCAATTACAGCCATGAAGATATTGCTAAGATGTTTGGCGAAGAAATTGCCAGCTTGGTTGATGGAGTTACAAAGCTGGGGAAACTATCCTATACAACCAAAGAGGAAATTCAGGCGGAGAATTACCGTAAGATGTTTCTTGCTATGGCAAAGGACATTCGTGTTATTTTGATTAAGTTGGCGGATAGGCTGCACAATATGCGTACCCTAAATTATATGACGCCTGAAAAGCAGCATGAAAAAGCCCAGGAAACCCTGGATATTTATGCTCCATTAGCGCATAGATTGGGTATCTCCAAAATCCGTACGGAAATGGAGGATCTTTGCTTTAAATATTTGAACCCGGAAGCCTACTTTGATTTGGCGGCAAAGATTGAGAAAAAGCGAGTGGAACGAGAGGCCTTTGTTCAGAGTATTGTGGATGAGGTCAAGGGTAAGATGGATGAAGCCGGAATTTCCGGTAAGATTGAAGGCAGAAGCAAGCACTTTTTCAGCATTTATAAAAAAATGGTCAACCAGAATAAGACGCTGGATCAAATCTACGATTTGTTTGCAGTTCGGGCTATTGTGGACAGCATCAAAGACTGCTATGCGGTTTTGGGCATTGTGCATACCATGTATACGCCTATGCTGGGCAGGTTTAAAGATTACATTGCTATGCCAAAACCCAATATGTATCAGTCTTTGCATAACACGTTGATTGGACCGAATGGACAGCCCTTTGAAATTCAAATCCGTACCTGGGACATGCATCGTACCAGCGAATACGGTATTGCTGCCCATTGGAAATATAAAGAAGGTACAACCGGTGATTCTAGCG
>NZ_DAOUQB010000036.1 GCF_030625865.1 Anaerotignum sp.
ATATGACACAAAAAAATAACCTGATTTTTGTAAATAAGCGGTGCGTTGATGTTTTAATCTTTTTTTGCTTTACCTGTTACCTGTGAGTAAACAAGGTACCACTAAAATTAAGTGTATAGAGAGTACCACCAGGATAATGGGCAAGTCGGCAATTACAGTAGTTTCTGCATGGCTGGCATTAGTAAAATTTTCTTCGGAGTATTGCTTATAGGGAATTACCTTACTATTAGCGCCCAGCAAGCGAAAATCACGAAAACCGGATTTTGAAAAGGTATAAATAAAAGGATTAGCATTAACATCTGTATGAGTGACGTATTAATGAAGCTAATTTAATAATAAAATGGGAAGCTGTTCCTAGCCATGACGTTAAAATAATCACCCACTAAAGGGTGGGTGATTATTAAAAAACTATATATTTTCGCCTTTTGCTTTAGATTCGCAATAAATGCATCGATATACTCTGTTGTCGCGATCAGTTAATTTAAAAATATGATCAATTTCCTGTTCCACGGAGGTGATACAACGAGGATTTTTGCATTTGATAACATTGGTTAATCTTTCGGGTAGTACAGGATGGAACTTTTTAATTCTTTTACAGTCTTTGATGATGTTGATTGTAATGTCGGGGTCGATATAACCTAGGACGTCAAGATCCAAGTCAAAGTCATCATCGATTTTTATAATATCTTTTTTGCCGATTTTACCGCTAGAAGCGTTTTTAATTAATGCAATGGAGCAATTTAAAGATTCAAGGTTCAGAAGGTGATAAATTTCCATACCTCGACCTGCCTTGATATGGTCGATTACGATACCATTTCGAATAGAATCTATATTCATATTATTCCACCTCCAAAAGCTTCAATATCAGTGCCATACGGATAAACTTACCATAAAGAACCTGGTTAAAATAGCAAGCTCTGGGGTCATCATCAACGTCCACAGAAATTTCGTTTACGCGAGGAAGGGGATGCATGATACAAAGGTCTTCTTTTGCTGTTGCCAGTTTTTCTTTATTTAGGATGTAGCTATCTTTCAAGCGAACGTAATCTGCTTCATTGAAAAAACGCTCTCTTTGTACACGGGTCATGTAGAGAATATCCAAGGAAGGCATCACTTTCTCCAAACTTGTTGTAACGGTATAGGAGATCCCCTTTTTATCCAGAATATCGTTTATAATATATTCAGGCAGTTTTAACTCTTCGGGAGAGATTAAAACAAAATGGATATTTTCATAACGAGACAAGGCGTGAATCAGGGAGTGTACTGTTCTGCCAAATTTTAAGTCACCGCAAAGCCCTACAGTTAAGCTATCAAAACGCCCTTTTTCCCTTTGGATGGTTAAAAGGTCTGTCAAGGTTTGGGTGGGGTGATTGTGTCCGCCGTCTCCTGCATTGATAATGGGGACAGTAGCGTGCATAGATGCAATCATGGGTGCACCTTCTTTTGGATGACGCATTGCAATAATATCCGCATAACAACTTACCGTACGAACGGTATCGGAAACGCTTTCTCCTTTGGATGCTGAGCTGTTATTTGCAGCAGAAAAGCCAATAACATTTCCTCCTAATTCCATCATAGCGGCTTCAAAGCTAAGTCTGGTTCGGGTGGAAGGCTCGAAAAAGAGGGTAGCAAGCTTTTTACCATGGCATTTTTCACTGTATTTTATGGGATTATCAATCATATCATTGGCGGTATCAATTAACCCGTTAATTTCATGAATGGAAAGGTCAACAATATCAATTAAGCTTCTCATAATTTTAAATTCCTCCAGCCTTCGTCACTTGGATTATTGCGAAAAGCAATCAATCTCTTGATATCCTCTTGTTTGATATATCCTTCTTTTGCGGCAACTTCAGTGACTGCATCAAAATCAGAAAGGCTGATATTTTTAATCTTTGCCTCTGCCAACCGATCCAGCCCTTTTTGCATTCCGTAGGTAAAGATGCTTACTACACCAAGGACATCAGCCCCTGCTTCCCGAAGGACATTTACCACTTCTATGACGCTGCCCCCGGTAGAAATTAAGTCCTCAACAACAACCACCTTTTGACCTTTTTCTAATTTACCTTCAATTTGGTTGTTGCGACCATGATCTTTTGCACCGGAGCGGACATAGCCCATAGGAAGACCCAAAATATGGGCGGTAATTGCCGCATGGGCAATGCCTGCGGTACTGGTACCCATCAAAACTTCGCATGTGGGGTATTCTTTACGAATCGTATCCGCCAAAGCATTTTCTACATGATTTCTTACCTCGGGTGCAGTAAGGGTTAAGCGATTATCGCAGTAAATGGGGCTTTTGATACCGCTTGCCCATGTGAAGGGCTCTTCGGGACGCAGAAAAACTGCGCCAATGGATAATAAGTCTTTTGCAATGAGATATTTCATTGCGCTTCACCTCCTAAAAACTCTGTTAAGCATCTTCTATATGCGGCAACGGGATCAGCTGCTTGGGTGATGGGGCGGCCTACAACGATATAATCGGAGCCCAATTCCTTTGCTTTTGCTGGAGTTGCAATACGTACTTGATCTCCGGCATCGCCGTCGTCAAAACGTACCCCTGGGGTAATGGTAAGGAATTTATCTCCACACACATCTTTTACTTTTTTTGCTTCCCAAGGAGAGCAAACAATCCCGTCTAATCCTGCCGTTTTTGTGTTTTTTGCGTAGTGTAATACTGTTTCTTCAAGGTTTTTGTCAATCAAAAGGTCTTGCTGCATTCTTTCTTCGCTGGTAGATGTAAGTTGTGTTACGGCAATTAATAAACCACGGTTGCCGTCTTTTTTTGTGAAGCCTTCCAATGCCCCTTCCATCATGGCAATGGTGCCGGAGGCATGTACATTACACAAATCCACGTCTAAATCAGACAAAACGGACATTGCTTTTTTTACTGTATTGGGAATATCATGGAGTTTTAAATCCAGGAAAATTTTATGTCCCCTTGCTTTGATTTCTTTTACAATGGCCGGACCTTCTGCATAAAAAAGTTCCATACCGATTTTTAAGAAAGGTCTTTCTTCTTTGAAGTTTTCTAAAAAAGCCATAAGGTCGGTTTTACTGTTAAAATCACAAGCGATAATTACGTCTTTACTCATTTATGGGCACCTCCGATGATGTCGTTTAAATCTGTGATTCCGTATTTTTTCATAACTTCGGGTAATTTTTCAATTATGTTTTTGCAAATATAGGGCTCAACCAAGTTTGCGGCACCAACTTGTACTGCCGTTGCCCCTGCAAGCATCATTTCCAGAACATCCTCAGGGGAGGATACACCGCCCATACCGATGATGGGGAGGTTTACTGCTTCATAAACTTGATAAACCATGCGAACAGCCACAGGGAAAATGGCACTTCCCGAAAATCCGCCCATTTTATTGGCAATGACAGGTTTTCCTGTTTTTAGGTCGATTCGCATGCCCATTAGGGTGTTGATTAAGCTAATGCCATCGGCACCTGCCTCTTCACAGGTCTTTGCAATAGAAGCAATATCTGTAACATTTGGGCTTAACTTGATATAAACTGGTTTTTTAGTAACTGCCTTTACGGCACGGGTTACTTCCGCTGCCACTTCCGGGCTTGTACCAAAGCTCATACCCCCATGATGTACGTTTGGACAGCTTACATTTACCTCAATGATTCCCACTTGGTCTTCTTGATCGATTTTTTGGCAGCAATAAACGTACTCTTCTACGGAAAATCCGCTGATATTTGCGATGACCGGTTTGTGGAAAACTTTTTTCATTTTCGGCAGTTCTTCTTGAATCACTTTTTCTATTCCGGGATTTTGCAATCCTACGGAATTAATCATTCCGCCTGTGCATTCCGCAATCCTTGGGGTGGGATTTCCGAAACGAGGCTCTTTTGTGGTACCTTTAAAGGAAAAGGAGCCTAAAATATTGATGTCATAGAGTTCGGCAAATTCATACCCGTAGCCGAAGGTACCACTGGCAGGAATGATGGGGTTATCTAGGGTAATACCGCTTAGTGTTACTTTTGTGTTTACCATATGATTTCCTCCTTTTCCAGCACAGGACCGTCTTTACAAATGCGCTTGTTCCCGTATTTTGTTTCGCAGGAACAGCCCATACAGGCACCAAAGCCACAGCCCATTCGCTCTTCAAAACTAAGCTGTCCGCTGGTTGTTGTACAATCAGATAGGGCCTTTAGCATAGGCTCGGGGCCACAGGTATAGAAATAAGTATAATCGCAAAGTTCTTTTACAATATCTGTAACAAAGCCTTTTGTGCCAATACTGCCGTCCGCCGTTGCAATTAGGACTTCTGCACCAAGATGCTGAAACTCTTCAATATAAAAGGTTTCGTCTTTTGTATTAAAGCCCAAAATAACCTTGGGGTTTTTGCCCTCTGCAATCAAGTCTTTTGCCAAGCGGAACATGGGGGGAACACCAACGCCGCCACCGATGAGTAAAGGGTGGTTCCCACTTTTCGTGGTATCATAGCCATTCCCTAAGCCTGTTAAGATATCCAAGATAGAGGCTGGGGAGAGTTTGCTCATTCCCTCAGTGCCTTTGCCCACTACTTTATATAGGATAGTAATGGTGTTATCATCATAATCGCAAACAGAGATGGGGCGGCGTAAAAATAGGCCGTCTAATTTGATATTAAGGAATTGCCCTGACCTTGTTATGGCAGAGGTATCTCCTTCCAGTATCATACGATACACAGTGCTTGTAAGGGGTTCATTTTTTATAATTTTGAATAAAGATTGTTTCAAGAAAAGCCCTCCTTAAGGGTTGTTAGTGATGCGAGTTTTCAATACAACAGAGTTTTTCATGGAAAATGCTCTTGTAAGACATAAAAATGCCAAAAGAAAGCTCAAATTTTATTTATTTTTCTGATAGGCGATTTTTCCCCCGCAAAGAGTTAGCATACAGCAACCGGTTACTTCTTTTCCTGCAAAAGGTGTGCTTCTGCCTTTGGAAAGAAATTCTTCTGGGTTTATTTTGTACCGTTTGTTTAAATCAAATACAGTAAGATCCGCAGGTTGCCCAACTTCCAGAGGTGTGCCGATTTCGAAACGTTCTCTTGGGTTATCGTGAAGCAGTTCCATTAATTTTTCCAAGGTAAGGATACCTGTTTGCACCAGTTCGGTATACAAAATCGGGAATGCCGTTTCTAAACCAACAATGCCCATCATGCTTCCCCTAAGACCTTTTGATTTTTCTTCCAAAGAGTGGGGGGCATGGTCAGTGGCAATCATATCTATGGTGCCGTCTTTTATGCCTTGAATTAATGCTTGTCTATCGGCCTCGCTGCGAATGGGGGGGTTCATTTTAAAACGCCCGTCCTCCTGAAGCATGGTATCATTCATGACTAAGTAATGGGGGCCTGTTTCGCAGGTTACGTCAAGCCCTTGGGCTTTTGCCTTGCGGATGAGGGCAACGGATTCTTTTGTGGAAACATGGCAAACATGGTATTTGCAGCCCGTTTCCTTTACCAAGGCCAAATCCCGCTCTATCTGCCTCCATTCACTTTCGGAGGAAATGCCCTTGTGCCCATGAAGGGCGGCATAGTCCCCATCATGAATGTAGCCTCCGTGGAGTAAAGTATTGTCTTCACAATGAGCTGCAACAATTTTTCCGTATTTACTGATTTTTTTCATAGCAGAGCGCATGAAATCGTCATTTTGCACACCCCGTCCGTCGTCGCTGAAACCGCATACATAATCCACAATTTCGTCATAGAATGTAAAAGATTCTCCTTTTTCGCCGATGGAGATGGTACCATAGGGATGAACGTGTACGCAAGCATTTTTTCGAATCAGTTCCAGTTGAGGTGCTAAGTGCTCCATGCAATCCGGAGTGGGGGAAAGATTTGGCATGGCGCAAACAGTGGTGTAACCCCCATGGGCAGCAGCTTTCGTGCCCGTTTCTATGGTCTCTTTATAAAAAAATCCCGGTTCTCTTAGATGCACATGAACATCAATAAAACCGGGAAATACAAAGCAACCTTCCAAACCAAAGAGAATATTCTCAGTGGAACAGGAAGGCACCGCTGATGAAATTTCGGAAATGAGACCATCCATAATAAATATGTTGGAATTGACGAATCTACCTTGAACAAATACATTAACATTAGGTAAAATGTAGTTCAAATGATTCAGCTCCTTTCTATTCGCTAGTGGGTGGTATGTATTTCTTTACAAATTGTCAGTAGTATAGCACACGGTTTTTAATGTGTCAAGGATATATTTATAGGTTTTTTAATGCGACCCGAATTGACAGAATTTATTCCCTTGTGTTAGACTGGATGTGTTAATTGAAGGGGCTTTTTATAACTGACGGATCAGTGGGAAACCACAAGGGAGTAAAAAGTCTGAATGTAAGCAGTGAGGAAATAATCGGCGTTTTGCGCTGAGCCTGATTATGCATGAAAAGTCAGGGGAAGGATACTGCTTTTGTCGACCGTCTGGGCAGTCCTATTTCTGACTAAGGAATAGGAATGCCCTTTTTTTGTTCATAATAATGAATTATAATACTTATTATCAGCAGGAGGTTATCCATGAAAAAAATAGCGATTCTTATGGGCAGTGACAGTGATTTTCCCGTGGTGGAAAAAGCATTAACGACGTTGGACAAGTTTGGTGTGCCTTTCGAGGTTCACGTTTATTCTGCCCACAGAACACCTGAAGAAGCAAGAGCCTTTGCCGTAAATGCCAGAGAAAACGGCTTTGGTGCAATTATTGCAGCAGCGGGAAAGGCGGCGCATCTGGCAGGAGCCATGGCTGCAAATACCACTTTGCCTGTCATTGGGATTCCCATTAAATCTTCAACGTTAGATGGCTTGGATGCACTCCTTTCCACAGTGCAGATGCCCGGTGGTATGCCAGTGGCAACAGTGGCCATTGATGGTGCAGAAAATGCGGCATTATTGGCAATTCAGATTCTGGCAGTGACAGATGAAAAATTGGCAGAAAAGCTCAGTGCTGCAAGAGCGGAAAATGCAAAAAAAGTTTTAGAAAAAGACCGTAAATTAGCGGATAAATACAATAAATAAAAACGTAGTTTTGAAAAATCAAATTTTCTTTCAATATTTTTATTAACCCTTACAAGCCAAAAGGCAAAAAGATTATTCTTAGGAGGAATTAGGTATCATGGAAAAAACAGTTCAGATGTATGAAGGCAAGGCAAAAAAGGTATACGCAACCAATGATGAAAATTTCTGCATTGTTTCTTACAAGGATGATGCAACTGCGTTCAATGGTCTGAAAAAGGGCACAATTATGGGGAAGGGTGCCATTAACAACCGTGTAACAAATCACCTCATGAAACTTTTGGAAAAAAGCGGAATTCCCACTCACTTTGTGGAAGAACTTTCCGACAGGGAAACAGTGGTAAAGAAAGTTTCTATCGTACCACTGGAAGTAATTGTTAGAAACATTGCAGCAGGATCTTTAGCAAAACGCCTTGGTTTGGAAGAAGGCACAAGAATGAAAAGCACGGTGCTTGAGTTTTGCTATAAAAATGACGAGCTGGGAGATCCTATGGTTAATGAATATCATATTTTAGCTATGGATTTTGCTACGAAGGAAGAAATTGATTTAATCGCAAAGTATTCTTTTAAAATCAACGATATTTTGAGCAATTATTTAAAAGCTGTAAATATTGAGTTGATCGACTTTAAACTGGAATTTGGTAAAACAGCAGATGGACAGATTGTGCTGGCTGACGAAATTTCTCCTGATACTTGCCGATTCTGGGATACAGTAACGGGTGAAAAGCTTGATAAGGATAGATTCCGCCGTGATTTAGGCCACGTGGAGGATGCTTATCAGGAAGTTTTGAAACGTTTGATGGGTGAATAATCCAATTCACATAAAAGAGGGAATAGACGAGGTGCTAACATGTGTATGAATGAAATTCATGAGGAATGTGGTGTATTCGGTGTTTTTGGAAAAGAAACCGCCACAGTTGCAGCGACGACCTATTATGGCCTGTTTGCATTACAGCACAGGGGTCAGGAAAGCTGCGGCATTGTAGTAAACGATGATGGTATTTTCCGTTTTCATAAGGATGCTGGCTTGGTGAATGATGTCTTTACGCCACAGGTAATGTCTTCCTTGGGGGAGGGCAATATGGCAATTGGTCATGTTCGCTACGGAACAACAGGTGCAAACGACCGTTCCAATGCCCAGCCCATTGTAGTAAACCATATCAAAGGCAAATTGGCATTGGCGCATAACGGTAATTTGGTAAATTCTTTTGAATTAAGACGAGAATTGGAAATGCAAGGTTCTATTTTCCATACAACAAGTGATACAGAGGTTATTTCCTATGTTATTACAAAAGAAAGATTAAATGCACCCTCCATTGAAGAAGCGGTCAACCGTGCCATGGATCGAATCAAGGGTGCGTATTCCTTGGTTATTATGTCTGCTTGCAAAATGATTGCGGTAAGAGATGAAAATGGTTTCAGACCTTTATGCTATGGAGTTACAGCAGACGGAAGCTATATTGTTGCATCTGAAAGCTGCGCCTTGGATGCAGTTGGTGCAACATTTATCCGTGATCTTCGTCCCGGAGAAATCGTTGTTTTTGATCAAGATGGTATTCGTACCATTACGGATCATTGTGATAAAGTAAAGCCTACAATCTGTATTTTTGAATATATTTATTTCTCCAGACCCGATTCCCGTGTGGAAGGAAGAAGCGTCCATGATGCAAGGGTAAAAGCAGGGGCTTGTCTTGCTATGGAGCATCCTGTGCAGGCAGATGTGGTTGTTGGTGTTCCTGATTCCGGTTTGGATGCGGCTATTGGCTATGCAAGACAGTCCGGTATTCCTTATGGCATCGGCTTTATTAAAAATAAGTACATCGGAAGAACTTTCATTTCCCCCGGACAGAAGGTGCGTGAGGATAAGGTGAAAATCAAGCTGAATGTAATCGCAGATACCGTAAGAGGGAAAAGAGTGGTTTTGGTTGATGATTCTATTGTAAGAGGAACAACCTCCGCACGAATTGTGAAGCTTTTGCGTGATGCGGGGGCAACAGAGGTGCATATGCGTTCTTCAGCACCTCCTTTCCTCTATCCTTGTTTCTATGGTACAGATGTAGATTCTCAGGAAAATTTGATTGCCTGTAATCATACCATTGATGAAATCAGAGGGATTATTGGCGTAGACAGCTTGGGATATTTAAGTCTAGATCATTTGAGTATGTTGATTGGTACGCCTAACGGTGAGGGCTATTGTGCTTCCTGTTTTGATGGAAAATATCCAACAGAAAAACCTATGGAGTCCGACAAGAATAGATTTGAGTACAAGCTCAGCGAGAGGAGAATAAAAGAAGATGAAGAGTCACAGTGAAAGCTATAAGGCAGCAGGCGTAGATATTGTAGCGGGATATCAGGCGGTTGAGCTGATGAAAAAGCATATCGCTAAGACAATGATAGCGGGGGCGATGTCTGATATTGGCGGTTTTGGCGGCTTATTTGAACTGGATATGACGGGAATTACAAAGCCTGTTTTGGTAAGCGGAACTGACGGCGTAGGAACAAAGCTGAAACTGGCTTTCTTAATGGACAAGCATGATACAGTTGGGATCGATTGTGTTGCCATGTGTGTAAATGATATTATCTGCGTTGGCGCAAAACCATTATTCTTCTTGGATTACATTGCAGTGGGCAAAAATTTCCCTGAAAAAATTGCATCTATTGTTTCAGGAGTTGCAGAAGGCTGTGTTCAGTCCGGTGCGGCTTTAATCGGTGGGGAAACGGCAGAAATGCCCGGTTTCTATCCTGAGGATGAATATGATTTGGCCGGTTTCTCCGTTGGCGTTGTGGATAAGGCAAAAATCTTGAATAATAAGACAATCAAAGAAGGGGATGTTATTATTGCATTGCCTTCCAGCGGTGTGCATTCCAATGGATTCTCCTTGGTGCGCCGTGTATTTGATGTGGAAAATACAGATATGAAAGCACCCCTAGCAGAATTGGGAGGCAAATCCTTGGGAGAAACGTTGCTGACACCTACGAAAATCTATGTGAAGCCTATGCTTGCCGTATTCGAAGAGGTAACGGTAAAAGCGGTTTCCCATATTACAGGGGGCGGTTTCTATGAGAATATCCCCAGAAGTATTCCAAAAGGATTTGGAGCAAAGATTGATAAAAGTGCATTGCGGATTTTGCCTATTTTTGATTTAATTGCAAAGAAAGGCAATATTCCGGAAAGAGATATGTTTAATACCTTTAATATGGGCGTTGGGATGAGCGTTGTTGTTGGGAAAGAGGATGCCCCAAAAACATTGGAAATCTTGAAAGCAAACGGCGAAGACGCATATGTTATGGGGGAAATTATTGCCTCTGAGGAAGGCGTGGTAATATGCTAAAAACAAAAATTGCAGTTTTTGTTTCTGGCGGTGGTACCAATTTACAGGCTTTAATCGATGCCGAAAAAAGAGGGGAAATACCAAACGGCGAAATTGCTTTGGTTTTGGCCAGCAATGACACGGCATATGCCCTAACCAGGGCGGCGGAAAATAATATAAAAAGCGTTGTTGTGAAAAGAAAGGCGTTTCCCTCCCAAGAAGTTTATGAAGAGAAGATGAAAGAAATTTTAAATGAAAACAGTATAGAGATGATCGTTTTAGCAGGTTTTATGTCTTTGTTAAGCGAAGATTTTACCTCGTTCTATCCAAAAAGGATTGTAAATATTCACCCATCTCTCATCCCTTCTTTCTGTGGCAAAGGCTTTTATGGCCTGCATGTCCATGAAGCGGCGTTGGAATACGGCGTAAAGGTAACCGGAGCAACGGTACATTATGTGAATGAAATTCCCGATGGCGGAGAAATTATTTTGCAAAAAGCTGTGGAAATTTTAGAAGGAGATACCCCCGAGGTGTTACAAAGAAGAGTCATGGAAGAAGCGGAATGGGTACTGTTACCCAAAGCCGTTGAAATGGTAGCTAAAAAATTACAGAAAGGAAACTGATATGGATATTTATAAAAAGAATCCCATGGGGGATTTGGTAAAAGAAAACCCTTATGTTGGCAGAGGAATTGTAATTGGCAAAACACCAGACGGAAGCAAAGCTGCTGTTGCATATTTTATTATGGGGCGCAGCGAAAACAGCCGTAATCGTATTTTTATTGAAAATGGTGAAGAAGTGATTATTAAGCCCTTTGATGAATCTAAGGTGGAGGATCCTTCTTTGATTATTTATTCTCCCATAAAAAAGCATGAAAATCAGTTGATTGTTACAAATGGGGATCAGACAGATACCGTTTATGACTATATTAAGGCGGGAAAAACATTTGAAGCGGGCTTGGAAACCAGAGAATTCGAACCGGATGCGCCAAACTTTACACCCAGAATCAGCGGCATGCTGACTTTTGAAAAAGGAGACTTCACCTATAAAATGAGTATTTTAAAAAGTGGAGATGCCCAAGGTAGTGTCTGTAATCGTTATACCTTTTCTTACCCTGCATTAAATGGTTTGGGACATTTTATTCATACCTATGCCAGTGACGGCAATCCATTGCCTACGTTTCAAGGTGAACCCGAAAGAGTGGAAATCCCCAATGAAATTGATGATTTTGTACAGGATATTTGGGAAAACTTGAATGAGGAGAATAGAATTTCTCTTTATGTGAGATATATTGATTTGCAAACAGGAATGATTGAAAACCGTATGATAAATAAGAACAGATAAGGAGATTGAGATATGAATAACACAAAGGAAATTTATATTTCCCCCTTTTCAACAAGATATGCCAGCAAAGAAATGCAGGCTGTATTCTCCGAAAGCTTCAAGTTCCGTACTTGGCGTAAACTTTGGATTGCTTTGGCAAAGGCAGAAAAAGCTTTGGGTTTGGAAATTACGGAGGAACAAATAAAAGAACTGGAGGCTTTTCAGGATAATATTAATTTTGAGGTAGCCGAAGCAAGAGAAAAAATTGTACGCCACGATGTAATGAGCCATGTATTTGCTTATGGACAGCAGTGCCCCAAGGCAGAGCCCATTATTCACTTGGGGGCAACTTCTTGTTACGTTGGGGACAATACAGATGTAATTATCTTAAAAGAAGCATCTCACATTATATTGAAGAAAGCTGCACAGGTTGTAAAAAACTTGTCGGAATTTGCCGAAGAATATAAGAGTCTTCCTTGTTTGGCATATACGCATCTTCAGCCGGCTCAGCTGACAACCGTAGGAAAAAGAGCTACCCTTTGGATTTATGAATTATGTCAGGATATTCATGAAATGGAGCATCGCTTGGAAGAGTTGCTTTTATTAGGCTCCAAAGGTACAACAGGTACCCAGGCAAGCTTCATGGAGTTATTTGAAGGGGACGAGGAAAAAATTAAAAAGATGGAAGAAATGATTGCGACGGATATGGGCTTTAAGGGCTGTGTACCTGTTTCCGGTCAGACTTATTCCCGTAAGGTAGACGCTTATTTCTTATCTGTGCTTTCCGGTTTTGCCCAGAGTGCTTATAAATTTTCCAATGATATGCGTATATTGCAGTCCTTCGAAGAAATGGAAGAGCCTTTTGAAAAAAATCAGATTGGCTCCTCTGCAATGCCTTACAAGAGAAACCCCATGAGAAGCGAAAGAATTTCTGCATTGGCACGCTACGTGATTGTGGACTCCTTAAACCCTGCGTTGACCGCAGGTACCCAGTGGTTCGAAAGAACGTTGGATGACTCTGCAAATAAGCGTATTTCCAGCGCAGAAGCTTTCTTGGCAGTGGACTCTATTTTGAATATTTATATGAACGTAACGGCGGGCTTGGTTGTTTATGATAAGGTTGTAGAACGTCGTGTTATGGAAAAATTACCTTTTATGGCAACGGAAAACATCATGATGAAATCCGTTAAAAAAGGCGGAAACAGACAGGAATTGCATGAAAAATTGCGTACCCACTCCCACGCTGCGGCGGCGAAAGTGAAGCTTGAGGGTGGCAAGAATGACTTAATAGAAAGAATTGCTGCGGACGACGCATTCCCCTTGACTTTAGAGGAAATTAAAGCGGAATTAGATCCATCTTTGTATATTGGCAGAAGTGCATCTCAGGTAGATGCGTTTTTGAAAGAGGTTGCACAGCCAATTATAGAAAAATGGCACGAAGGAGAAATTCAAGCAGAGTTAAAGGTATAAAAGAAAGACCTTGGAGGCGCTGCCTCCAAACCTCTCTGCAAGGGACTTGTCCCTTGACCCATTATGGAAAACTACATTTTCCTCAGACTGAAAACAAAGTCAAAACCTTGAAGCTTTGTCCTAACCCGCATAGAATGCGGGTTCTGAAGGGTTTTGGTCTTGCTTTTTACAAAAAGCAAGCGGGTTTGGGTGGAACCAAAGGTTTGTCTACGCTCTGGGGGTTGGGGACGGAATCTCTGAGGTTTTTCTTTTACTAGAAAATATGAATTTATCTTGGACGGGGGGATTTTAAAAATGAAAGAATTCGAATTGAAATATGGCTGTAATCCAAATCAAAAACCGGCAAGAATTTATATGGCTGATGGCAGTGAATTGCCCATCCGTATTTTAAGCGGAAAACCCGGGTATATCAATTTTTTGGATGCTTTTAACAGCTGGCAGTTGGTAAAGGAGTTAAAAAATGCTTTGGGGATGCCTGCGGCAACCTCTTTTAAGCATGTAAGCCCTACTTCTGCGGCGGTAGGAACACCCATGAGTGCAGAGCTAAAAAAGGCCTGTTTTGTGGATGATATTGAGGGCTTGGATGGATCACCCATCGCTTTGGCTTATGCAAAGGCAAGAGGAACAGATCGTTTGAGTTCCTATGGTGATTGGATTGCATTAAGTGAAGTTTGTGATGCAGTGACAGCAAACCTCGTTAAAAGAGAAGTATCCGACGGAATCATTGCACCCGGCTATACAGAAGAAGCTTTGGAAATTTTAAAGAGTAAGAGAAAGGGAACTTATAACGTTGTGGAAATTGACGCCGATTTTGTTCCCGATGAAAAAGAATTGAAACAGGTTTTTGGAATTACTTTTGAGCAAGGCAGAAACAATTTTAAAATTGACAAGGATTTACTGGGAAAAATCGTAACTGAGAATAAAGAATTGACAGAAGAAGCGAAAATAGATTTGATTATTGCTTTGATTACATTGAAGTATACCCAGTCCAACTCTGTTTGCTTTGCTAAGGGTGGACAAGCAATTGGTGTTGGTGCAGGTCAGCAGTCTCGTATCCATTGCACCCGTCTTGCAGGCAGTAAAGCGGACATATGGCACTTACGTCAATGTGAAAAGGTATTAAATCTTCCTTTTCTCACTTCTGTAGGTCGTCCTGCAAGAGATAATGCCATTGATATTTATATTTCCGATGATTATGAAGATGTATTGGCGGATGGCACTTGGGAGACACTTTTCTCCGAGAAGCCTGAACCCCTGACAAGAGAAGAGAAGAAAGCGTATCTTGCTACAATCAAAGGTGTGGCTTTAGGCAGTGATGCCTTCTTCCCCTTTGGTGATAATATTGAAAGAGCGGCAAAAAGCGGGGTTTCCTATATTGCAGAACCCGGTGGTTCCATTCGTGATGACAATGTCATTGAAACTTGCAATAAATTTAATATGGTTATGGCGTTTACCGGTATGCGTTTGTTCCACCATTAAGAAGCGGGAGGGTATAAAGAATGAAGGTCATGGTAATTGGCGGTGGCGGCAGAGAGCATGCCATTGTGAAAAAAATCAAAGAGAATTCCAATGTAACTGAACTTTTTGTGCTGCCCGGTAACGGTGGAATTGCCCAGGATGCCACTTGTGTGGACATCGGAGCAAAAGATGTGGAAAAGATTGTTGCGTTTGCAGTGGAAAATAAAATTGAGTTTGCTGTAGTGGCTCCTGACGACCCTCTGGTGCTAGGTGTTGTGGATGCATTGGAGAATGTGGGTGTTCCTTGTTTTGGCCCCAATAAAAGAGCAGCTATTTTAGAGGGAAGTAAGGTTTTTTCCAAGGACTTAATGAAAAAATATAACATTCCTACGGCGCAATATGAAGTTTTTGATGATATGACGAAGGCTCTGGAATATTTGGAAACCGCACCTATTCCCACAGTGGTTAAAGCGGATGGCTTGGCACTGGGCAAGGGCGTTGTCATTGCGGAAACAAGAGAAGCGGCCAAGGATGCAGTGCGGGCAATGATGGGAGACAAAATTTTTGGCGCCAGTGGGGATCATGTTGTAATCGAGGAATTCCTTACAGGCCCTGAAGTTTCCGTACTTGCTTTTACTGATGGCAAAACCATGATTCCTATGGTGTCTTCCATGGACCATAAAAGAGCATTAGATGGGGATAAGGGTTTAAACACGGGCGGTATGGGTACCATTGCCCCAAACCCTTACTATACAGAGGAAGTTGCAGCGGAATGTATGAAAACCATTTTCCTGCCTACCATGGAGGCAATGAACCAAGAAGACAGAACCTTTAAAGGCTGTTTGTATTTTGGGTTGATGCTTACACCCAACGGACCTAAGACCATTGAATACAATTGCCGTTTTGGTGATCCGGAAACACAGGTTGTATTACCCCTGCTGGAAAGTGATCTTTTAACCATTATGCAGCATATTGCAAAGGGTACTTTGGCGGAGGCAGAAGTGAAATTTGTTGATAAAGCGGCTTGCTGTGTGATTATGGCATCCAACGGTTATCCCGGAAAGTATGAAACAGGTTTCCCCATTACTTTGCCGGAAAACAGCAACCAGATTTATGTTGCCGGGGCCAAAATCAAAGATGGTGTTTTGGTAACTGGCGGTGGACGCGTTTTGGGCGTTACAGAAGTGGCTGATTCTTTGGAAGAAGCCATTGCAAAGGCGTATGAAACAGTGAAAACCGTAAAATTTGAAAATGCATATTATCGCAATGATATTGGCAAAAAAGCTTTAGCGGCGGAGGTGTGAGCATGGTTTACAGAATTTTTGTGGAGAAAAAACAAGGGCTTACAGCAGAAGCCGATGCATTGCGCCATGATATTGTAAATTTGTTGGGGATTGAAAACTTAACGGGATTACGCCTTTTCAACCGGTATGATGTGGAAAATATTGAAAAGGATTTATTTGACTATTGTAAGACTACGGTTTTTTCTGAGCCACAGCTTGATGATTTAAGGGATGCGTTGCCGAATGAAGATGCAGTTGTGTTTGCCGTTGAATATTTGCCGGGTCAGTTTGACCAGAGAGCAAACTCTGCGGCAGAATGTATTCAGATTATTTCGAAAAAAGAAAGACCCTTGGTTCGTACGGCGAAGGTTTATTTCTTATTTGGCAAACTATCAGTAGAAGAAATTTCTGCAATTAAAAAGTATGTAATTAACCCTGTAGAGGCCAGAGAAGCAACTTTAAATACTTTTGAAACATTGGCAGTACAATATGAAATTCCAACAGAAGTGGCTACCATTGATGGATTTCTTCAATTGGATGAAGCTGGGCTTGATGGTTTTGTAAAGCACATGGGCTTGGCTATGGATTTGGATGATATTAAGGTTTGTCAGGCTTATTTCAAAGAAGAGGACAGAGACCCTACCATTACAGAAATTAAAATGATTGATACCTATTGGTCAGATCATTGCCGTCATACTACATTTTTAACAACAATTGATAATATTCAATTTGAAGATAGCTTATTGCAGTCTGCTTATGAGGAATATTTGAAAACAAGAGAAGCGATTGGACGCACAAAACCCATTAATTTGATGGATATGGGTACCATTGTTGCGAAGTTCTTAAAAAAGCAAGGAAAACTTAGTAAGTTAGATGAATCTGAGGAAATTAATGCCTGTACGGTAAAAATAGATGTTAATGTTGAAGGCAAAACTGAAAAATGGTTATTGTTATTTAAAAATGAAACACATAACCATCCCACGGAAATTGAGCCCTTTGGTGGGGCGGCTACTTGTGTAGGTGGAGCAATTCGTGATCCTTTATCCGGTCGTTCTTATGTTTACGGAGCAATGCGTGTAACAGGTGCCGGAGATCCCTTGGTTCCTGTTTCCCAGACCATTCCCGGGAAGTTGCCTCAGCGTAAAATTGTAACAACAGCGGCGGCAGGATACAGCTCATATGGCAACCAAATTGGCCTTGCCACCGGTCAGGTAGATGAAATTTATCACCCCGGTTATGTTGCAAAGCGAATGGAGATTGGCGCGGTCATCGGTGCGGCACCTTCGGAAAATGTGCGCAGGGAACAACCCATCGACGGGGATATTGTTATTCTTTTAGGCGGACGTACAGGACGTGACGGCTGTGGCGGCGCAACAGGTTCTTCCAAATCTCATACCATAGAATCTTTGGAAAGCTGTGGGGCAGAGGTACAAAAAGGCAATGCACCGGAAGAAAGAAAATTACAGCGTTTGTTCCGTAATTCGGAGGCATCTAAACTGATTAAGCGTTGCAACGATTTCGGTGCAGGGGGGGTATCTGTTGCCATTGGTGAATTGGCACCGGGCTTAGTAATTGATTTAAATGCAGTCCCCAAAAAATATGAAGGCCTTGACGGAACGGAATTGGCAATTAGCGAGTCTCAAGAGAGAATGGCGGTTGTTGTTGCGGCGGAGGATGTGAAACGTTTTAAGGAATTGGCATATGGTGAAAACTTGGAGGCCACGGTGGTTGCTCAGGTGAAGGCGGAGCCGCGTTTGATTATGAATTGGAATGGGAAGGATATTGTGAATGTTTCCCGAGAATTTTTGGATTCCAATGGTGCAGAAAAGCACATTTCCATTTCACCGGAGCCACCTAAAGCTTTTGCAAAAAAAATCCCCGCAGGTTTTAAAGAAGGATTTTTGGCAGTGGCAGATGATTTGAATGTATGTTCCAAGCGTGGGCTTTCCGAACGGTTTGATTCTACCATCGGCGCAGGCAGTGTATTAATGCCTTTTGGCGGAAAGACCCAAAGAACACCTATTCAAGCCATGGTGAATAAAGTTTCTGTGGAGAAAAAAGATACTACAACTTGCTCCTTGATGGCATGGGGATACAATCCTTTTATTGCGGAGGCAAGTCCATACCACAGTGCGTATCTGGCGGTAGTGGAATCTGTAGCAAAATTGGTGGCAACAGGCGCAAAGTTTGAGGATGTTTATTTATCCTTCCAAGAGTACTTTGAAAAACCCATGAAGGAAGGCAAAAGATGGGGCAAGCCTTTGGCGGCTCTTTTGGGCGCATTTATGGCACAAAAAGGTTTGGAAATTGCGGCTATTGGTGGTAAGGACTCTATGAGTGGCAGTTTTGAGCAAATTGATGTACCCCCCACATTGGTATCTTTTGCAGTAACAACAGAAGAGATTAATCATATTATTTCTCCCGAGTTCAAAGGTGCAGGCCATAAAGTTGCATTATTGTTACCTAACTATGATGAAAATGGCTTACCTACAACGGAAAGCTTAAAAGCTAACTTTGATGTGATTAATGAATTAATGAGAGATGGCAAGGTGTTTAGTGCATATACCGTTACTTATGGGGGTATTGCAGAAGCTGTTTTGAAAATGTCCATAGGCAATGAGATTGGTTTTTCCTTTGCGGACGACATCTCTTTGGAAATGATATTTGGTTATCAGTATGGCGGATTTGTGTTGGAAATGACTGGGGATGTTGAGGCAGGCATTCTTCTTGGACAAACAACAGAAAAGAAGGCTGTTTTCTTCAAGAAAGAGGAAATTCCTATGGAAGCGTTGCTTGAGAGATATGAAGGCAAGCTTGAGGAAGTTTATCCATGTAATATTTCTACGAAGTCAGAAGAAGTTCCTACCTTTACCTATCATACAGAAAAAACATTTCAGGCAAAATCCTCTTTTGCACAGCCTAGAGTGTTAATTCCTGTATTCCCCGGTACAAACTGCGAGTACGATTCTGCAAAGGCAGTTGAAAAAGCTGGTGCTAAGGCCGAGATATTTGTCATCAATAACTTATCCGCGGCGGGAATTTCAGATTCTATTCAAAGATTTGCCAAAGAGGTTCAAAAATCTCAGGTGATTTTCATTCCTGGTGGCTTTTCCGGTGGAGATGAGCCTGATGGTTCCGGTAAGTTTATTACGGCGTTTTTCCGTAATCCGGAAATTAAGGAAGTTGTAACACAACTATTAGAGGAAAAAGATGGTCTAATGTGTGGGATTTGTAATGGGTTCCAGGCTTTGATTAAGTTAGGACTTGTTCCCTTTGGAAAAATTATGGATACGGATGAAACTTGTCCTACCCTTTCCTATAATACAATTGGACGCCATCAGTCAAAATTGGTTCGTACCAGAGTTGCTTCCAACAACTCACCTTGGCTGATGAACGTAAAACCAGGTGAAATTTTTACGGTGCCTATATCCCATGGAGAAGGTAGGCTATTGGCTGATCCTAAATTGGTGAAAGAATTAGCAAACAATGGCCAAATACTTACCCAATATGTGGACGATAATGGAAGTACTACGAATAAAATTCAATATAATCCCAATGGTTCCATATGTGCAATTGAGGGTTTGATTTCTCCGGATGGCCGTATTATTGGGAAGATGGGGCACTCAGAGCGAATAGGAGTAAACTTGTATCAGAACGTACAAGGTAACTATGACATGAAACTATTTTTATCAGCAGTACAATATTATAAATAATTTATTGACAATCCTATCTAATATCCCGATAATATATTCATGTCGGGATATTTTTTTAATGTACGGCTTGAAAAAAGGGGGAAACTTGCCATATGTGATAGAGATAAATGCAGAATAGAAAGCCGAAAGTATGTTGTATGTATTTTTGGCTGGCTATAGTGGAATACTTACAATAAAAATTAAAAATTGATGAAATACATGGCCTTTTTGAATACAAATGCACAATAAAAAAAGTTTGTAGGGGATTATTTACGAATTTCTGTATGAATGTTTGTACAAAACAGGAATTGCATTTTTTTAAGTTGTATGATAACTTATAGTACAAGTAATACATGGTGTACGACAAGTATTAGAACTGCTCCTTAAAACATTTAAAAGAAGAGCTCTGATATAGAAGGCTCTTGAAATTTCTGTGTTGTTATTGATTGAAAAGGAGTCATGCATAAGATTAGGGGAGAGAATCATGGATTACTATAAAGGCAGATTGTCATTGAGTGATGAAGTTTATAATCAAATTTTGAACCAGATTACAAGTGAGGAATGGAAAGTGGGAGATAAGCTTCCTTCCGAAAGTAAGCTTTGCAGTATGTTTGGTGTAAGCAGAACCAGTGTAAGAGCTGCTTTGCAGAATTTACAGGGAAGCGGCATTATACTAACAATGCAAGGGGTTGGTTCTTTTGTACATAGAAATCCTACACAGGGAATCATGGACGAGGATCCTTTAGAAGCAATGAAATCGTCTGATATTACAAGTGAGGAATTTAAAGAGTTTTTCGAGTTCAGACAGGCAATAGAATTTAAAGCAATCGAATTTTTCGTAAGAAGGGCTACAAAAGAAGATGAAGCAATTCTAAAAAACTTGGTTGATAAAATGCTGGAAGCAGGGAAAACCAATGATGCTGTGGCCTTTACAAAATATGACTTTGAATTTCACATGGCAGTGATACAAGCGGCTAAAAACTTCTTCTTATATAACTCCATGTTAAATTATAAAGATATTTTCTTTCACTACATGGAAGAAATCACACGTTTGACCGATAAACCTTTATCGGTGCTGGCAGAGGAACATATTGAGCTATACACCTATTTGGTTGAAAAGAAGCCCAAATTGGCGAAGGATTATTTATTTTGCGATAATACCTACTATCATGTTGCTTATTTTAATGGGCGTTAGTTCCTTTGGAGTAGGAAAGTTTTCATTTCGATAAAAAGGAAACGGAAAGGGTATTTTTACCTGAGTATGGGACTTTTTATAAATTGTGTGTATGTACCGATGGGCGCATACGCGAAAGATTTGCGTTTTACGCAAGAAACACAAAAGAAAAGGGCTATGGCAGATGTCTTAGGAAGGGATAAAAAGCTAATAGCAAAAAAAGACAAGTTGGAAAAAAATCCAAAAACAATGAGGAGGGTAAATTAATGAAAAAGAGATTATTAGCAGGTATTATGTGTGCTGTCATGGCTTTAGGCATGGCTGGTTGCGGTGGTAGTAGCAGCAGTAGTGATGCTAACAGCGCTGAAGGCGGGGATGTAAAAGCGATCAACCTGAAAATGGCGGTAACACCATCTGAAACCAGTGTATGGATGGTTGCTGCAAATGAATTCAAGAAATTAATTGAAGAACGTACAGAAGGCAGATATACTGTAACAATTTATGGTAATGAACAGTTGGCAGCGGGTGACCAGACAAAGGGTGTTGAAATGTTGTTTAACGGTACAACGGATGTTGACCTTCATTCTTCCATGATTATTTCCAATGTAGTACCTGAATTATCCGTAATCAGTATGCCTTGGTTGTTCCCTAATGGTTACGATAGTGTTAATGAATATATTTTCAATGATGGATCCACGGGTTCCGAGTTTATCAAAAAGGCAGTTGAAGCAAAGGGTGCACATGTAGTTGGTATTGGCGAAAATGGTTTCCGTCAGATTACAAACAACAAACGTCCTATTACATCTGCAGCAGATATGGCTATGCTGAAAATCAGAGTTCCTGCAATTTCTTTGTTAGTGGACGTATTTAAAGAACTGGGCGCTGACCCTACACAGATGCCTTTCGGCGAAGTATTTACAGCTTTGCAGCAGGGCGCAATCGATGGTCAGGAAAACCCTTATGATACAATCAGATCTGCAAAAATTCAGGAAGTACAGAAATATATGACAATCTGGAATTACTGCTACGATCCTATCATCATGAGTGTAAGCGGTAACATCTGGAATAAGCTGAGTGATGAAGATAAGGCTATCTTTGATCAGGCTGGTAAAGAAGCATGTGCTACACAGGTTGCAGCTTCCAGAGATATGGATGCTGAAATTATTGAACAGTTCAAGGGCATTGGTGTAGAAGTTAACGAATTATCTCCAGAAGCTATTGCTGAAATGAAAACTGTAGTTGCTCCTGTATATGAAAAGTACAGAGAAAAATTCGGTGATGAAGCATTTGCTGCTTTTGGTTACACATTTGAGTAATTTGACAAATAACCCATCAAATTTACAATAAAAATGTAGTATCGAGAGGGCAGGAAGCCACGCTGTCCCTGCCCTCTCTTTTTATTGCAAAAAAAGTGATTTCTAGTTACATAGAAGCAAATACAAAAGAAAAATTACAATAAAAGACATAGATATTATTTGATTATTATATCAATACTTATTATTATTTTAGAGGCAAACATGCTATTTGGTATGAGTTTGCAATTAAAGAACGAAAGAAAGGTGGAGAAAGATGAAATTGCTGGGCAAAATACTAGACTATTTTGAAGAATCGCTAATCATTGTAATGATGGCGTATATGGCAATTATGAACTTCCTCAACGTTGTATTTAGATATTGTTTTTCGAGTTCCTTCTCTTTTACGGAAGAGTTAACGGTTACAGTATTCGTATGGGTAACAATGTTGGGTGTTGCTGCTGGTTTTAAAAGATATGCTCACTTAGGTATGAGTTTTGTTGTTGACTTGTTCCATGGAAAAGTAAGAGCTTTGTTTGCTTTATTTGGTGCAATATGTAGTCTGATTTTTATGGTAGTTGTTCTGATTTATGGGATCGAAATGGTTCAAGGTCAGATTGGTATGGGCGCAACAACTCCTGTTATGCAAATGCCTCAGGCAGTTCAAGGGCTTTCTATGCCTGTTGGGGCAGCATTTGTTATTATCCGTATTTTACAGGCCGGGTTTTTTGAAGTAAAAAGGCTGTGGAATGAAGGCAAAAAAGGAGGTACACAGGCATGATGACTTTAATTCTTTTTGGTTTGTTTTTCGTGCTGGTGTTCCTGAATGTACCCATCGCGATTTCCCTTGGTTTAGCGGCAGCAGCTGGTCTGATGTATGGTCAGTTCCCTCTTTCCGTAGTTCCAAGTATTTTATATTCCGGTACGGCAAAGTTTGCTTTGCTCGCTATTCCATTCTTTATTTTAGCAGGTAGTATTATGGAATATGCAGGTATTTCCAAACGTTTGATTACTTTTGCAAATGCTTGTGTTGGACATAGAAAAGGCGGATTAATGGCAGTAGTTGTTATGGTTGCATGTTTCTTTGCAGCAATCTCCGGTTCCGGCCCTGCTACTGTTGCGGCAATTGGCCCGATATTGATTCCTGCAATGGTTAAAGCTGGCTATGGCAAAGATTTACCTGCTGCATTGGTTAGTGCTTCCGGTGCCATTGGTATCATTATCCCTCCTAGTATTGCGTACGTAGTTTATGCTTCTTGTACTGACGTATCTGTTGGGGCGTTGTTTACAGCAGGTATCGTCCCCGGTATTTTAGTGGGTACAGCTTACTATATGGCGGCTGCTTGGGATTCCAGAGGCAACAAGGATATTATTCCTCAGCCTAAGATGCCCCTGAGAGATAGATTGCTTGCATTTAGAGATGCTTTCTGGGGATTGATGACACCTGTTATCATCTTGGGTGGTATTTATGCAGGTATATTTACACCAACAGAAGCTGCTGGTGTTGCTGTTATCTAT
>NZ_DAOUQB010000058.1 GCF_030625865.1 Anaerotignum sp.
TATGGCAAATTTAACATATATGGGAACCAGAGATCAGTCTATTCGGGCAACGGCGTCTCAAGCCATTTTAAGAGGGATTTGTCCGGATGGAGGGCTTTATATACCGGAAGTAATTCCTACGATGGAAAAATCTTTGGAGGAACTAGGCAAGTTAAGCTATCAGGAGTTGGCTTATGAAGTGTTAAGTTTATTTTTGGATTTTACGGAGGAGGAGTTAAAGGCCTGTATCAACGGAGCATATGATGATAAATTTGATACCTCTGAAATTGCTCCTGTGGTACAGAAAGGGGACGCTTTGTTTTTGGAACTATTCCATGGCAGAACCTTAGCCTTTAAGGATATGGCGTTATCTATCTTGCCCTATTTTATGAAAACGGCGGCAAAAAGAGAAGGGATAGACAAGGAAATTGTGATTTTAACGGCAACTTCGGGAGATACGGGAAAAGCGGCGCTGGAAGGCTTCGCTGGAGTTGATGGAACCAAGATTATCGTATTTTTTCCTGAAGATGGTGTCAGCCCAGTACAGAAATTACAGATGACCACCCAAGAAGGGGACAACACCTGTGTTGTTGGAATCCTAGGGAATTTTGACGATGCTCAGAGTGCAGTAAAAAGTATTTTTACGGATAAGGCTTTAGGGGAGGATCTGGAAAAGAAGGGATATGTATTTTCTTCTGCAAACTCCATTAATATCGGGCGGTTGGTGCCTCAGATTGTATATTATTTCCATGCTTATCTGAACGCGGTGAAGCAGGGAACCTTGAAGATGGGGGAGGAAATTAACTTTACGGTGCCAACAGGGAATTTCGGAGATATTTTGGCGGGATGGTATGCAATGAAACTGGGTCTTCCTGTAGGTCATTTTGTTTGTGCATCCAATGATAATAAGGTGTTGTATGACTTCTTCCGTACCGGTACTTATGATAGAAACCGAAAATTCCATGTTACCGTTTCTCCTTCTATGGACATTTTGATTTCCAGCAATTTGGAACGTTTATTGTGCCACATGGCAGGGCAAGATGTGACAAAAGCGGATATGGCAAAGTTAAACCAAGAAGGCAAGTATTCCGTTGAAATTACAGAAAAAAAAATCAGCGGTGCGTTTGCAACGGAAGAAGAAACCTATGGCGCAATTAAAAATTTCTTTGAAAAGACAGGTTATGTTATGGATACCCATACGGCAGTTGCCTATGCCGCATACCAGAAATATAAGGAAGAAAGCAAAGACCAAAGCAAAGACCAAAGACCTATGGTCATTGTTTCTACCGCAAGTCCTTATAAATTCACAAAGGACGTTATGATGGCTATGGATCAAAAATATGCCAAGGAAGATGCGTTTGAATTGATGCATGTTTTGGAAAAAATAAGCGGTGTTTCCATTCCTGAACCCATCCGTGGCATTGAAGATCGACCTGTTCTACACAAAAATGTGTGTGAAAGGGATAAAATTAAAGAGTTTGTAAAAGGATATTTGTTGTAAGAATTGAATTTATTATGAAGAATGGGCAATTCTTTTTATAATACGTCTTTTTCTCTTATGCAGAAATAACAAGAAAAGTCCCACTTTGGGTTAAGGCTTTGCTGGCCTTTGAGAAAGTGGGCGTCCAGAGAGGAAAGCCGTTGATTTTGTTTGTTGTATGGATTACAATATATTAGAAAAGCTTCAAAAGTAACCAAAAAGTGTTTTAGTTATTTTTATGACAAAATAGTTGAAAAACAAAACAACGAATCTAAAAAAGCATAAAAAGGAGATAATACCATGAAAATGTTCATCGACACAGCGAATGTGGAACACATCAAAGAGGCAAATGATTTAGGCGTTATTTGCGGCGTTACAACAAACCCTTCCCTGATTGCAAAAGAAGGCAGGGACTTCGTTGAGGTAGTAAAGGAAATTACAACGATCGTTGACGGCCCAATCAGTGCAGAGGTCATCAGCCTTGAGCATGAAGGCATGGTAACAGAAGCCAGAGAATTGGTGAAAATCCATAAAAATATTGTAATTAAAATTCCTATGACTTTAGAAGGCTTAAAGGCTGTAAAAATTTTGACAGCTGAGGGCATCAAAACCAATGTAACATTGGTTTTCTCTGCAACACAGGCTTTGATGGCTGCTAGAGCTGGTGCAACCTATGTGAGTCCTTTTTTAGGCAGAGTGGATGATATTGGGGCGGTAGGCATGACTTTGATTGAAGAAATTGTTGAAATATTCGATGTACACGGAATCGAAACAGAAATTATTGCCGCTAGCATTCGTAATCCTTTGCACGTGATTGATGCAGCAAGAGTAGGCTGCCATATCGCAACTATCCCTTACAACGTATTAATCCAGATGGCAAAGCATCCTTTGACAGATATTGGTATCGAACGTTTCTTGAAGGATTGGGAAAGCGTACCTAAAAAATAATCAAATGTAACTGTGGTTTCAATATCGTTTTTGGAGGTAAAAACATGAACCCTATGGATCAATTGACGATCAACACCCTGCGGTTTCTTTCCGCAGAAGCTATTCAGAAAGCAAACAGCGGCCACCCCGGTTTGCCTTTGGGCGCAGCACCAATGGCGTATACCTTGTGGGCTAAGGAAATGAAGGTAAACCCCAAGAACCCTGCATGGGATAACAGAGATCGATTCGTTCTTTCCGCAGGACACGGCTCTGCCTTGTTATACTCTTTACTCCATGTATTTGGTTATGGTTTGACCATTGAAGATTTGAAAAATTTCCGTCAAAGAAATTCTTTAACACCGGGACATCCTGAATACAAGCATACCATTGGTGTGGAGACAACCACCGGCCCTTTGGGACAGGGGATTGCCAATGCAGTGGGTATGGCTTTGGCAGAAAGTCATTTGGCTGCAAAATTTAACACACCTGAATTTAAAGTGATAGACCATTATACTTTCGCCCTTTGCGGTGATGGCTGTTTACAAGAAGGCGTTGCTTCTGAAGCGGCATCTTTAGCAGGAACGATGGGTCTTTCCAAATTGGTTTTATTATATGACTGTAATAAAATAACAATCGAAGGCGGTACTGATGTAGCATTTACGGAAGACGTAAAAGCTCGTTTTATTGCATACGGTTGGGACGTTTTTGAAGTGGCAGACGGCAATGACGTGGATGCTCTTACAGAAACCATTGAAAAAGCAAAAGCTACGGACAAGCCTGCATTGGTTAAGGTAAATACACAGATTGGTTATGGCGCACCCAATAAACAGGGAAAAGCATCTGCCCATGGCGAACCTCTTGGTGTAGACGAAATTGCCCTGGCAAAACAAAATCTTGGATGGAATTATAAAGAAGATTTCTTTGTACCTGAAGAAGTAAAGGCGCACATGGCTGAAATTATTGCAGATGGGGAAAAGGCAGAAGCGGCTTGGAATGGAATGTTCAAAGCTTATACTGAGAAAAACCCTGAACTGGCAAAAGAATATGCTGCTTGGCATAGCAACGAGTTGGCAGTTGATCTTTTAAATGATGAAGATTTCTGGAAAAATGAAGGGGATATTGCAACCCGTGCTGCATCTGAAAAGGTATTGCAGAAAGTTGCAAAGGTAGTACCCAACTTGTTTGGTGGTTCTGCTGACTTGGCCCCCTCCAACAAGTCTTTGATGAAAGAAAGAGAATATTTCAGCAAGGAAAACCCCGCCGGCTCCAATGTACACTTCGGTATTCGTGAGTTTGCAATGACAGCTATGGCAAACGGTATGGCGGTTCACGGTGGTTTACGTCCTTATGTGGCTGGTTTCTTCGTATTTGCCGATTATATGAAGGCTGGTCTGCGCATGGAATCCTTGATGGGCTTACCTGTAATCAGCATTTTAACCCATGATAGCATTGGTGTTGGTGAAGATGGACCTACTCATCAGCCTATTGAACATTTGGCAATGCTTCGCAGTATGCCTAACTATATTGCGTTCCGCCCTTGTGATACAAGAGAAACAGCCGCTGGGTGGTATACCGCACTAACGAAATTGAATACGCCTACGGCGTTGATTCTTTCCAGACAGAATTTGCCTGCCTTGGAAGGTACGGGCAAGGAAGCGTTAAAGGGTGCCTATATCTTGAAGGATTGCACTGGAACACCTGATGTTTTGCTGATGGCCAGCGGTTCAGAAGTTGAACTGATTTATAAAGCATATGATGTATTGGCAGAAAAAGGTGTGAAAGCAAGAGTAATCAGTATGCCAAGCTGGGATTTGTTTGAGGAACAAAGCGCAGAATATAAAGAAAGCGTTATGCCTAAGACTGTTAGGGCAAGACTTGCTGTGGAAGCGGCGGCAGAGTTTGGCTGGCATAAATATGTAGGGTTGGATGGTGCTGTCATTTCCATGAATGGGTTTGGTGCATCAGCTCCTGCTGGTTTATTATTTAAGGACTTTGGTTTTACCGTTGAGAATGTTGTGGAAAAGGCATTGACACTGGTAAAAGCATAATTTATTTGAAAAGAACAGCTCTCGGGGGGATGTGGGAAAATTTATTAGGATTTCTCCATCCCCAAGGGCTTTTTTATTTAGGAAGGAGGGGTGATATTGCGTACTTTTATCGCCATTGAACTATCGCCTGAGGTAAGAGATTATCTTTCAGATGTGCAGAAGGAAACGCAGAAGCATTGTCGGCGAGGGAATTATACGCCCCAAGAGAATTTTCATGTTACGATACATTTTTTGGGTGAAATTGATCCCGCGGATGTGGAATATGTGAAAGAAGCTATGTTTGAAGTAGCACAAAGAAACAAGGTCTTTGATTTGAAATTAGGGCAAATAGGCTTTTTCGGCAGAGGCGATAAGGGAATTCTTTGGGCAGGGCTGGAAAAAAGCGATCCATTACAACGGTTGTTTTTCGGGTTGGAAAAAGGCTTGGAAAGACAGGGTTTTGCCAGAGAAAAAAAGGGGCTTAGTCCCCATATTACATTAGGACGAGAAGTAGAGCCTCAAAGAAATTTTTCTGATGTACAAAAAGCAGTTGTTTTAGACGGCAGAAGTTTTACGGTGGAAAAAATCACTTTAATGGAAAGTGTACGAAGAGGGCCCAGATTAATTTATAAGCCGATTTATCGGCAGCTATTAAAAGGTTATCGTGCATAAGGGTAATTTTGCCAATAAGATTGCGTTTATGGGATAAAATATAAAAAATTTTATTGCGAAACGAAAGATAAGGCAGGTGAAAGGTGCTTTTTGTTTTTCGGATTATTTAAGGAGGAAAAAGAAAATGCAGGAAATGGAAAAGGCAGTTATTACTGTGTTGGGGCAAGATTGTGTAGGGATTACTGCAAAGGTATGTACGGCTTTGGCGGAAAGCAACATTAACATTTTGGATATTTCACAAACCATTGTGGGTGGTTACTTTAATATGGTAATGGTTGTGGATATTACAAATATGAAACTTCAATATGATGAGATTTCTGCAAAGCTCGATGCTCTTGGTGACGAGATGAATCTTAAAATTAAGGTTCAGCATACAAAAATCTTTGATGCAATGCATCGCGTTTAATCAAGGAGGGCTGAAGAATGATTACGAGAAATGAAATTCTAGAAACCAACCGTATGATTGACGATATGAACCTTGATGTTCGTACCATTACAATGGGAATCAGTTTATTGGACTGTGCCGATGCAGACATTGAAAAGTTCAATGAGAAGATTTACAACAAAATTACCACCTATGCCAAGGATTTGGTCAAGGTTGGGGATGAATTGGCAAAAAAATACGGTGTTCCTGTTGTGAACAAACGCATTTCCATTACACCTATTGCAATTGCAGCGGCGGGATGTAAAACAGACTCCTATGTGAGCATTGCTCAGACCTTAGACCGGGCGGCAAAGGAAGTGGGTGTTAACTTTATCGGCGGCTTCTCTGCTTTGGTGCATAAGGGGTATACCGAAAGTGATAGAAAATTGATTGCATCTATTCCTGAGGCTATGGCAGTTACTGATCGAGTTTGTTCCTCTGTTAATATCGGAACTTCCAGAAATGGTTTAAACATGAATGCCGTTAAGGAAATGGGCGAAGTGATTCTAAAGACTGCGGAATTTACAAAGGATGCGGAATGCATCGGTTGTGCAAAGCTGGTGGTTTTCTGTAATGCTGTTGAGGATAATCCGTTTATGGCTGGTGCATTTCATGGTGTTGGTGAGGCAGATTGTGCCATAAACGTTGGGGTAAGCGGCCCCGGTGTTGTGAAAAAAGCATTGGAAGAAGTGCGTGGCGCAGATTTTGAAACCCTTTGTGAAACGGTGAAACGTACTGCATTTAAAATTACTCGTGTGGGACAGATGATTGCCAGAGAAGCTTCTGAAAGATTACATGTGCCTTTTGGCATTATCGACCTTTCTTTGGCACCTACCCCTGCGGTTGGTGATAGCATTGCAGAAATTTTTCAGGAAATGGGTTTGGCAGAGCCTGGGGCACCGGGAACCACTGCGGCTTTGGCTTTATTGAATGATAATGTGAAAAAAGGTGGCGTTATGGCATCTTCCTATGTTGGCGGGTTAAGCGGTGCGTTTATCCCTGTCAGCGAGGATCATGGTATGATCGAAGCGGCGGAAAAAGGTGCACTGACATTGGAAAAATTGGAAGCTATGACCTGCGTTTGCTCTGTGGGCTTAGATATGATTGCCATTCCAGGTGATACCCCTGCCTCCACTATTTCCGGTATTATTGCAGATGAGGCGGCAATCGGTATGATCAATAATAAAACAACAGCAGTTCGTTTGATTCCTGTAATTGGAAGAAAAGAAGGCGGACATGTGGAATTTGGCGGTTTATTGGGACATGCACCCATTATGCCTGTGAATCGTTATAGCTGTGCCGATTTTATTGCTCGTGGCGGAAGGATTCCTGCTCCAATTCATAGTTTTAAAAATTAATTTTCGAAAATAAAAAGAGTAGTTCTATTGATATCTATAGACGTTGTTCGTATTTTTGCAGCAAATTTACGAGTGGTTTCGAAATCAATGGGGCTGCTTTTTTATGTGCTCCAACTACAACCAAATTATATCTGAAATTTTATCATATGATGACTTTGGAAGCCACGTCTGTTAATGTAAAAAACTGTAAAAGTTTAACGAATTTCTTACGATACATTGTAAATAGAAGGAATATTCCTTTTATATGGAGAAATAAAACAAGTAAAATTTGGATGCAAAGGGGAGGGAAGAGATGAGCACGCAAAAAGCCTATGAAAAAGCAGAATTTTATATTGAAGAAGGGGAAAAAATACGACGATAAAAACTGCTGAGAATCAGTTGTGGGTTTTTCTGTTAACGTTTGACAGTAATCTATAAATGAAAGTGGCATAGAAAAACATAGAGATTAAGTTTTGCAAAGAGAAAATATTTTTTGAGGAAACAATGATAATAATAGTTGGTTTGCATATCTGATTGAAAAAAGACAGTTAACAAGAAGTAGGGATGTAAGGCTACTGTAAATCGTTTGTGCAAAATGTTTAAAATTGATTGGAAAGACCGTGCAAAATTTTATTAAAATTTGAAGAAATTTTTTGAAAAAATACGTAAAAAAGCTTGCAATTCCAAGTGCTTTCGTGTATACTGATTACTGTTGTGACATAGAGTGTTGAGGCAGAAGGTTGCCAAAAGCCTATAAAATCAAGGCTTTTGGGTGTTTCTGCGGAGCGATGTCCAGTTCAAGAAACCGGGCGACAAGGTCACTGTACTGAATATTAGGGATTTACTACTCTCTCGTAGGGCGGTTGAACGTGTCCGACGTTGCAGGATACACCCGGATAAGTGTGCAGTCACCACTTGTCGTGCTGAAATCAAAAGTACGAAAAGGAGGGGACTTTTTTTATGGCTAACCCAAAAATCAGAATCAGTCTCAAAGCTTACGATCATAAGTTGATCGACCAGTCTGCTACGCAGATCATCGAAACAGCAAAGAAAACAGGAGCACAAATCAGTGGTCCGATCCCTCTTCCCACAAAGAAGGAAGTTGTGACGATTATCAGAGCGGTACACAAGTACAAAGACTCTAGAGAGCAGTTCGAGATGAGAACACATAAGAGATTGATTGATATTCTTAGCCCTACAGCAAAGACCGCAGATGCTTTAAGCCGTCTGGATTTGCCTGCTGGCGTAGATATCACATTAAAAGTAATGAAATAATTTTTGAGGTGTGTAAGGGTTGCAACGAACCCAACGTATTTCTAAAAAAGATAACATCCAAAACTGGTTTATATAAGAAGTATATGCGAAACAAAATATCGACAACAACTCTTATATGAATCTAGAATGATTACCCTGAAAGGGGCAATCCGCTGTAGAAAATTAGGAGGTGCACGAAATGAAAAAGGCTATTATGGCTAAGAAGGTCGGTATGACACAGGTTTTCACTGAAAACGGCGCGTTGGTACCGGTAACAGTTCTTGAAGCAGGCCCTTGCGTTGTTGTTCAGAAGAAAACAACTGAAAACGACGGCTATGAAGCAATTCAGGTTGGTTTTGTGGATGCAAAAGCAAAACATGTAACAAAGCCTACACAGGGTCATTTCGAAAAAGCTGGTGTAACAGCAAAGAAGTTTGTAAAAGAATTCAGATTGGAAGATGCAAGTGCATATGAAGTTGGCACTGAAATCAAAGCTGATGTATTTGCTGCAGGCGACAAGGTTGATGCAAGCGGCATATCCAAAGGTAAAGGATTCCAGAGTACAATTAAAAGATATAACGCACACAGAGGTCCCATGGGTCATGGTTCCAAATCTCACAGAGTAGTTGGTTCTATGGGTTCTTCCGCAACACCCAGCCGTGTTAAGAAAGGCAAAAGAATGCCTGGTCACATGGGCAGCGAAAATGTAACAATTCAAAATCTTGAAATCGTTCGTGCTGATGCAGAAAAGAACTTACTTTTGATCAAGGGCGCAGTTCCTGGTGCAAAAGGTTCTATTCTGGTTATCAAAGACAGCGTAAAGGCTTGATAAACTTTACGAAAGGAGGAAACTAACATGGCAAATGTTGCAGTATTAAACATGAAGGGCGATCAGGTAGGCTCAGTGGAACTGAATGACGCTATTTTCGGTATAGAAGCAAATGAACATGTAATGCATCTGGCAGTTGTTCAGTATCTGGCAAACCAGAGACAGGGCACTCAGAGCACAAAGACACGCGCGGAAGTTCGCGGCGGTGGTAGAAAACCTTGGAGACAAAAAGGCACAGGTAGAGCAAGACAGGGCTCCATCCGTTCCCCTCAGTGGGTAGGCGGTGGCGTTGTATTCGCTCCCAAGCCCAGAGACTATTCCTTCAAGCTGAATAAAAAGGTAAAGAGATTGGCACTTCAGTCTGCTCTTTCCGTAAAAGCAGCAGAAGGCAAAATCATCGTAATGGATGAATTGACTTTGGCGGAAGTTAAGACAAAAGAAATGGCTAAAGTGCTTGAAAACATCAAATGCGGCAAGGCTTTGATCGTTATGGACGGCGCAAACAGCAATGTAATGCTTTCCGCAAGAAACATTCCCGAAGTAAAAACAGCTTCCGTAAATACAATTAATGTATATGATCTTTTGAAGTACAACACATTGGTTGTAACAAAAGATGCGGTAGCGAAAATCGAGGAGGTGTACGCATAATGGCTGATTTGAAATATTATGACGTAATCTTGAAGCCCGTCATCACAGAAAACAGTATGTCTGTTTTGGACGAAAAGAAATATACTTTCATCGTACACCCTGAAGCAACAAAAGCTCAGGTTAAGGATGCGGTTGAAAAAATGTTTGCTGGTGCAAAGGTTGCGGCTGTAAACACAATGAACTACGATGGCAAGCCCAAAAGAAGAGGCATGCGCTTTGGTAAAACACCTAAGTTCAAAAAAGCAATCGTTAAGCTGACAGCTGACAGCAAGGATATCGAAATCTTCCAGGGAATGTAATCCATAGAAGATTAAAACGAAAAAGCAAAACACACGGCAACGTGTAGATAGATAGAAAGAAACTCGAAAGGAGTGCAGAAGATGGCAATTAAGAGATATAAACCATATACACCATCTAGAAGACACATGACAGTGTCCGCTTTTGATGAAATTACAAAATCAACTCCTGAAAAATCTTTGGTGGTACACCTTAAGAAAAATTCAGGAAGAAATAATCAGGGCAAATTGACAGTACGTCATCACGGCGGTGGCTCCAAAATCAAATATAGATTGGTAGACTTCAAACGTAATAAAGACGGGGTTCCTGCAACAGTTACGGCGATCGAATACGATCCTAACAGAACAGCAAACATCGCGTTAATCGTTTACGCTGACGGTCAGAAATCTTATGTTTTGGCACCCGTAGGCTTACATGTTGGCGATAAAATCATGAATGGTCCTGATGCGGAAGTAAAAGTGGGTAACGCAATGCCTATGAGCAAAATTCCCGTTGGTGCCAGCATCCACAACATTGAAATGAAACCTGGTAATGGCGGTCAGTTGGTTCGTTCCGCTGGTAACGTTGCACAGCTGATGGCAAAAGAAGGCAAGTATGCAACTGTAAAACTTCCTTCCGGCGAAATGAGACTGTTGCCTATCGAATGTAGAGCAACTGTTGGTCAGGTTGGCAACTTGGATCATGAATTAATTCATATTGGTAAGGCCGGCAGAAAACGTCACATGGGCGTTAGACCTACTGTAAGAGGTTCCGTAATGAACCCTAACGATCACCCTCACGGTGGTGGTGAAGGTAGAGCACCTATCGGTCGTCCATCTCCTATGACACCTTGGGGCAAACCTGCTATGGGTTATAAAACAAGAAAGAAACACAAAGCTTCCAACAAGTATATTGTTCGCCGTAGAAACGGCTAATAGATCGGAATGTGTGAGGGCAGTAGCCTAAATACAAAAACACGAAACAAGGAGGATTAAAACATGAGCAGATCACTCAAAAAGGGACCTTTCGCTGATGACCATCTGTTA
>NZ_DAOUQB010000039.1 GCF_030625865.1 Anaerotignum sp.
GGTAATCGAAAAAGTCATCAAAGTGGCTGAAGAATTTTTCTAAAATTACTGCAGAGATAATCAAGTCCTTCCTCTTACTAAAATTTTCTATCACCTGATCCCTGAGTTGTAGCATTATAATCGCATTTCTGACATTGCGTCATAACATGGTCTATGTCTTCTTTGTAAAAAATCCCCGACCAGCCACAGATACTTTGTAAGATTGGAACCACAGACTCCCCCTTTTTCGTAAGACTGTACTCAACCCTGGGAGGTATTTCATCATAAGACTTTCGCTGCACAATCTCATCTCTGATTAGTGCCTTTAAAGCCGAAGCCAGTACCGCATCCGTGATATTCATCATTTCTTTTCTTATCGCACTATAACGCAAAACTTTCTTTTCATTAAGCACGCAAATAATCCTAGGCTTCCATTTTCCGCCGAAAATCTCAAGGCCATATTCCAAAGGACAGCGAATATCCTTATCCGTTTTTTTTTGATACATGTTTTCTCTCCTCCTACTTTATCTGTATTTATTATACATAACGCTCTATATATTGGCAAGTTACTATGTATTTTAATAGTAGCTAATTAATTTATTAATATCTTGCCGCTCAAAAGTCAATTCACTATAATAAGTAAAGTAGTCAAACAACAACAAAATAGTTTCTAATGGAGGTATTGTTATGTTAAATGAAAATGTAAAAAAAATACTAAAGGAAAACATGTGGGATCTGGCAACATGCCGAAATAATGAACCAAACGTTGTGCCTGTTGCATTCAAAGATGTAACAGATGATGGAAAACTTATTGTAGGTGATGTATTCCTTGAAACTACTCTGAAAAACATCCAGGACAATGGAAAAATTGCTATTTCGGTGTATGATGCACAAAACCTCGAAGGTTATCAAATCAAGGGAAATGCTGAATATGTAACAGAAGGCAACATCGTCGATACATTTAAGGCAATGGTAGAAAAAATGTTCAATGGTACTGCAACTGCAAAAGGCGCTTTAATTGTCACTCCGGAAAAAGTAATCGTTACAACTCCCGGTTCCGAAAACAAAAAAGAACTGTAACTCAGTAAAATCTGATATCCTGATTTTACATAAAACAGTCAGGTGCAGTGCCATAAAACGGTCTGCACCTTTTATAATTGAAAATTTCATATTTTAAAAAACATTATTCTGGGAATCTTTGATACGCTGACAGATATAAAACAAGAAATGGAAGGATATCTTCAAAGCTGGATTGGATCGTAAGGTAAGCATAAAGGACGAAACGATTTAAGGTTTTCTGGAAAAATATAATCGAATTGAGGTGTACACTATTGACAAACAAAAACTTGCATATAACAAAGGTATATATCGATCCCAGCAAATGTGTAGGATGTGGCGCTTGTATTATCAGATGTCCAGTAAATGCTATTTCAATGATGACCGACTGGATTAGCAGTGTTAATCAGGAAAAATGCATCACCTGTGACAGATGTGTACAAATCTGCCACAGGGATGCTCCCATACACATACATTTACCTGAATAGATAATTTATAATTTTATGTCCTATGCTATGATGTAAACTATTTATTTTCATATTCCACGCTCTTCTTTTGCATTGGAAAGTTCTGCTACTACAGTTAGGAAAACGTTTGCGCCTGCAACAAGATCCTTATCCGACGTAAGTTCCTTCGGATTATGGCTGATTCCTTTAATACTCGGCACAAATATCATCGCCGTCGGACACATCCGGGCAATCATCTGTGCATCCTGTCCTGCTCCAGAGGTGATTCTACGAGAAGCAAGTCCACGTTCTGTTGCTGCCTGCTCTACCAGCTTTACAATCCCCTCATCGAATAAAACCGGTTCAAAACGTACAAGGCGCTCCGTCGAAATCGTAACTTTATCTGTCTTTTCCAGTTCCTTCAGATACTCTGCAAGGGCCTTTTCTTCTTCCTTCAGTTTTTCCTCATCAGGATTTCTCACATCTACGGTAAATACAGCCTTTGACGGAATGACATTCACCGCATTTGGCTCAAACTCAATGCATCCAGTCGTTGCAACAGTCTTTCCGCTGGATTGATTGCAGCGATCCCGCATGAAGGTAATCACCTTGGCTGCTGCCAGACCTGCATCAATACGCATATTGGTAGGCGTCGTCCCTGCATGGTTTGCCACACCCTCAATCGTAATCCTCTGCCACGAAATCCCCTGCAAATTTTCTACAGCACCGATGGGCGTTCCTTCCACATCAAGAATCGGTCCCTGTTCTACATGCAGCTCAATAAAGGCGTAGGGCTTCAAAAATCCCGGTTCTACTGTTCCTTCATATCCAATCCGTTTCAATTCCTCACCGAGAATCGTTCCGTCTGTTCCGACCGTAGCAAGTGCTTCGTCAACCGAAAGTCCGCCTGCGTATACAAGAGACCCCATCATATCAGGTGCATAGCGGACACCCTCTTCATTCGTAAATGCACCTACTGCAATCGGTCTGGAAGATGTATAACCGGCCTCTTTCAGTGTCTTAATCACTTCGATTCCTGCAATCACGCCGTAGCAGCCATCGTACTGTCCTGCATTGATTACGGTGTCAATATGGGAACCAAGCATGAGCGGAGCCTCCTCCTTATTCTGCTCTGTTTCCCAGATACCAAACACATTCCCAATGCGGTCTGTCACAACTTTAAGCCCTGCATCCTTCATCCAGCCAGCAACGGCATCACGACCTTCTTTATCCGTATCAGAAGCTGCCAGCCTTGTTCTTTTCCCCTCTTCATCCTTGCCAATTGCTCCAAGCGTATTAATTCGCTCCATTAAACGATTCCCATTGATTGATAACATAAAACCCTCCTGTACTGTTTTGTTAATTATGTAGTTTGCGTAATCTTACAGCTTCATTGTAGCAACATATTTTCAACTTTTCTATCAGCATAGAAACAATTTTTATCACATTTGTACATCTTTATTTAAATTTTAATTCCCCTTATTTCAAAAAAATGTTATAATATTATTGTAGAAATAAGCTTATAAGTTTGTAAGAAAATCAGAATGGCAGGCGAAAATATGAACTCTTCTTTTCCTAAATCGAATCAGGCAGGTTTAGAATTCGTTATTTCCACAACTGAAGAGTTGCAGGAAAATATCATGTTCTTATCGACCGATTTTCCAATCGCGATGTTTACACAAAGCTACCGCCACGGCGCTTCAGATCATATTCCGTTTCACTGGCATGATGGACTGCAGATCACATGGGTTTCCGAAGGTGCACTGGAACACCGCATTAACGGAGATACCTTCCATCTTACAGGTGATAAACTCCTTTTCATAAACAGTCACCAGTTACACAGCTCAAAGACTGTTCATCAGGATACCAGAACACTCTGTATCAACTTCAGCCCTGACATTTTTCATCCGAAGATATTGAAAAGCCTTATCCTTCCGCTACTTGAAAATTCATCGTTCCCCTACGCCCTGTTGCCCTTAAAACCGTATCAGATTACGCTCCTAAAGAAGTATCTGAACTGGAAAAATGAACCACTCGGGTATTTTTCCGTTATAAATTTCCTGTCACAGGTTTTTGAGATTATGTTAAATGAATTCGAAGAGAGCAAAGATCCCTCGAATTATGAAGAAATGAAGCTGTTTCACACTGTATTAGATTATGTACACAGTCAATATGCAGAGCAGCTGACCGTAAAGCAAGTCGCCGATTATGTTTTAATCAATAAAAACCGCCTTACGGCCTTATTTAAAAAATATACTAATATGTCCCCGATCAAGTACTTGAACGAGTATCGTCTTTATGTGGCAAAAAACATGATTATACACACAGATAAGCCGATTTCCGAGATCAGCGCAGATGTCGGATACAACCAGATCAGCCACTTCATTAAGCAATTTCGGGACAGCTACGGTCTTCCCCCGCTGAAATACAGGAATAAATATGGAGAAACACAGAATCTGTCTAAAGACCGGTACTTATAAACATCCTTTGCCCGATCTGGAAAACTGCCGGAAGTGTGCCTGCCTTCAAACGCATAAGTGAAGTTTTTTGAAATGCCAATGGCATAGCTAATTAGGGATAAAAGATAAATCTTCTATCCCCCACAAGCTGGTATTATAATCCCTGTATAGTATGCAAGAACAGTAATTAAAGCGTAACTTATAGCACCTCAATGTCTTTGACCCGCATATTGATTTCTTCATGGCTGGTTCGACCCGTTCTCTGTAAAATTGATTATTTTTCATATGCGCTTTTCAGCCTCAAGGCTTTTTTATCTGCCTCTTTGGTAATTTCATATTAGAAATTTCGTCCTACCTATATAAAACATATCATTCTATAATCCCTTCCCACAGCAAAATTTGTAATTTACATTAGTGCTTGTAACCAAAAATCCTTTTTGCCACCTCTTCTCAATTCTTCTTTTGATCTTCAACGAAAAATCCCCCGCATGGGATGATTTTACATCCTAAACGGGGGAAAAGAATACTTTTAAAAAACTATTTTGCTGCTATAGCTTCAATTTCGCAAAGAACACCCTTTGGCAAATCTTTTACTGCAACACAGCTGCGAGCGGGGTTTGAGGTAAAATATTTTGCATATACACCATTAAACACTGCAAAATCAGACATATCTGCAAGAAAGCATGTAGTTTTAAAAACCTTCTCCAAGCTGGTGCCTACTGCTTCAAGTATCGCTTTCACATTCTCACAACTCTGTTCTGCCTGCTCCTCAATTCCTTTCGGAACCGTCCCGGAAACGGGGTCTACAGGAATCTGCCCAGATGTATATACCATTCCATTAACTTCATATCCCTGTGAATAAGGGCCAATTGCTCCCGGAGCATTTTTTGTTTCAATAATCTTCATTTTCTCATCCTCTTTTCTTTGTTTATGCCTTAAAAGCTGGGATAAGCTCCATCCCATACAATCTTACGGTAATTATCCTTGTCTGTATCACCTTCTGTAGAAAAACATAAAATTCGTGAATTCTTGTCCAGTTTCAACTGCTTTCTCAGCCATTCCAGGCTTTCATTCTGCAGTACCTCCGCAACAAATCCCAGCGTTGAAGCTCCACTTTCTCCAGAAACCACTTTTGGATCATTCCCCAACGGATTTCCCAATACTCTCATGCCTTTTGCCGCTACATAATCCGGCATAGAAACAAAATTATCAGCGTAATCATGGAGAACCTGCCAACCAATAGTACATGGTTCTCCACATGCTAAACCTGCCATTATGGTATTCATCTCTCCATTCACGGCATGAAGCTTTCCATCATTTGCTTCAGCGGTTTGGTAAATACAATCCGCTTTGTTTGGCTCTACAATTGTTATAATTGGCTTCTCTTCGCCTGGATATAGATCGGCAAAGAACCCTGCAATTGCCCCTGACATAGCTCCTACCCCTGCCTGAAGAAAAACATGAGTCGGCTTCTCTCCTTCCAGCTGTTTCCATGCCTCATATGCCATGGTAGTATATCCTTCCATAATCCATCCCGGAATTTCCTCGTAACCATCCCAAGCTGTATCCTGTACCATAATCCATCCATTTTTTTCGGCCATATCATTTGCATATCTTACTGCATCATCATAGTTTAATTCCGTAATAGATGCATCCGCACCAAGTGCCTGAATATTCTTCAACCGCTCCGGCGCACTTCCCTTTGGCATATAAACAACACTTTCCTGATTCAATCGGTTTGCTGTCCATGCAATTCCTCTTCCGTGATTTCCATCAGTAGCTGTTACGAATGTTAGTTTTCCTAACTGTTTTTTTACATCATCGCTTGTAATTTTCTCATATGGCAACTCACTGATATCCTTTCCAAGACGATTTGCAATATAGTTTCCTATACAATAGCTTCCGCCCAGCACCTTAAATGCATTCAAACCAAAACGATAGCTTTCATCCTTCACATGAATACTTGCTACTCCCAACTCATCTGCCAGATTTTTTAAATCTGCCAGCGGTGTTACAGAATATTCCGGAAAACTCTTATGGAATTCTTGTATTTTTTCTGCATGCACCGAACCAAATCGCTCAACGCTGCATCTCTCCTTACTTGTTTCTTGTTGATAATGTACTGATTTTATGCATTCGTTCATTTCTAACCTATCCTTTCCTTTCTATTTTAAACGTTCCTCAACCAAATTTTTCCACAACTCTGCTCCTGTCATAAGCACCTCATCATTATAATCAAACATAGCATTATGTAGTGGAATATTCTCTTCTGTTTTTCCACTTCCCAAAAGCAAAAAGCAGCCTGGCACCTGGTTTAAATATGCTGCAAAGTCTTCCGAAGCCATCCATGGTTCACAGTTCTCGTCTACCTTTTCTTTTCCAACTGTCTGTATTGCTGCGCGGATTACTGTATCCACACAATTTTTATCATTAAGTACAGGGTTAAATTCATGGGTATAGTCAAATTCACATTTTGCACCATTCATTGTACAAATCCCTTGGCTGACTTCCCTCATTCTATTCTCGATCAAAATCTGATCTTCTTTACTGCAACTTCTGGTATCTCCAAGGATCTCAACATGGGTTGGGATTGCATTGTGTGCACCGTCTGTATGCCATTCTGTGCATGAAATCACAATAGGATGCAGCGGATTCCCATTACGTGATACAATCGTCTGTAACGCCAGATAAATCTGAGAAGCAGATGTCAAAGGATCAATTCCTTGATGAGGACTTGAAGCATGTCCCCCCTGCCCTGTTATTCTTATCTTGAAATTATCCTCACTTGCCATGATTCCGCCAGTACGTGTATGTATAACTCCTGCTGGTAGAAACGGTGCATTATGAAGACCATAAATTTCATCTACCGGGTACTTTTCAAAAAGTCCATCGTCCATCATTGCTTTTGCACCATGCCCCGGTTCCTCTGCCGGTTGAAAAAAAAACCGTACAGTACCGTTAAAGTTCTTTGTTTCTGCTAAAAGCACAGCAGCGCCAAGCAATGTTGCAGTATGACCATCATGACCGCATCCATGCATTTTCCCTGCATTTTTAGAAACATGATCATGGTCACTCAGTTCCTTTAAATTAATTGCATCCATATCTGCGCGTATCCCAATCACTGCTTTTCCATCTCCCGCAGAAAGACTTGCTACTACCCCGGTTCCACCAATTCCAGTATGAACCTCCATTCCAAGTTCTTTTAATTTCTCCGCTACAAATTCCGCTGTCTTTTTCTCTTCAAATGCTGTTTCCGGATTCTGATGTAACATATGTCTCCAAATAATCAATTGTTTTTTTAAGTCTCGACTATCCATTTTTAAAGTCCTTTCAAAAAAATATTTTACATCTTTTCCATGTCCCATACCGGTTCTTCTACTCCGTCAAAAATCTGTTTCTCGTAGTCATTCGCTACGTCTTTCACTTTACCACTTAAAGCAATCAGAGGAATCACATTCACCAACACCATAAATGCTGTTAGAATATCAACCAAAGTCCACAATGTTGCAGTTGGTATAACAGCACTAACAATAACTAGGACACAGGCTAACACACGATAAGCTGTTATTACTTTTTTATTCCTCGCACAAATCCATCCCAAATTGATTTCTCCAATCTGAATATCGGCAAGCAAAGAAGTAAAACCAAACAAAAACATGGCAACCAAAATTAGCATCCCGCCAGATTTTCCCATTACCGAACTTAGTGCATACTGTGTCAGTTCAATCCCCTCTTTACCGGAATCCAAAGCACCTGTAGAAAGAATAATAAATGCCGTACTTGAACAAACAATAACAGTATCTACAAACACTCCAAGCATACCGGATAATCCCTGTGCAAACGGATGTTTTACATTTGCAGTTGAATGAAGGGCTGCTGCGGTACCATTCCCAGCGTCATTGGAAAAAAGTCCACGAGCCACACCATAACGAATCGCATTTTTTATTGTATGACCTATTATCCCGCCCCCTACTGCTTTAAAAGAAAATGCAGATTTAAAAATCAAAGCAACTACTGCAGGCATGGATTTTATATTAATTGCTAATATAACCATCGCTACCAACAGATATGCAATTGACATAAAGGGAACCACGAAAGAAGCAAAATCTGCAAGCCGCTTCATACCGCCAAATATGACTAACGCTGTAAGTACCATTAGAAACAAACCAACAACAACAGCAGGAATAGCATCTGTCATTCCACGAACCGCAGATACAACGGAATTGCTCTGAAGCATAACATAAACCACACCAATACCAAGAACAACAAACAACGTATATGCGGCCGCTAATGGTTTGCATTTCAAGCCTTTGCTAATGTAGTAAGATGGTCCTCCAGCAAATGTACCATCCTTATCTTTATCACGATATACCTGTCCAAGAACGACCTCACAAAAGTTAGTGCACATTCCGACAAGCGCAGTAATCCACATCCAGAAAATAGCGCCCGGTCCTCCACTAACTAACGCAGAAGCCACGCCTACAAGATTTCCGGTTCCTACTTGAGAACCTAACGCCGCACACAATGCACCGAATCCAGATACACCGTCTGTTTTTTTCATTGATTTTTTTATATTTTTAAAAATTCTTCCAAAATATCGAAATTGTATACCTTTTAAACGAATGGTTAAGAATACGCCAGTTCCCAAGAGGATAATAATCAAAAACCATCCCCATAAAAAGCCGGCAAAATTTTCTAACAACGCCATTGTAATTCCTCCTTAATTATTCTCTTTTGGGTATCAATCAAACATACAAAAACTAATTAAAATAAGATACTATAATTTGTAGGAAAACTACTTCTCTCTTTTTTCCATTTTGCTTTGAATCGTGTTAGCAGAATTTCCTTGTTCTTCGAATAGCTTTTGGTTTATACCATCATCTGTACAAACTGAATCAATTCATCTTATTTTTTTCAAAATCTTTATTCATGTTATACCTCCTGATAATAAAAAATCAAAAACCATTGGCCAATATGTTTTGTATAATGTCATTATATATTGATTTTATCACAAAAATATACTATAATATTGTTATAAAATATCAAAATATTGATTTCATTCTCACAAAGGAGGGTATAGCATAATGCAGATATACAATATTCCCATAGATCGGGAAAAAATGGAAACAACGCAGCATGGCACATCCGCTTTTCCGCTGGCTCTATACGAAACAGTCCTTACCAAAAATGTTCTGGGCTTTATTGACTGGCATTGGCACAATGAATTTCAATTTTGTTACATCACTAGGGGACAAATTCAGATTACTGCCTTACAAAATGTGTATGTTTTATCTGCAGGTATGGGAATATTTATCAACTCTAGTATTTTACATATGGCAAAGCCCCTTACCAAAGATGCCACCTATCTTTGTATTGATGTACATCCTTCACTGCTCTCGGCTTTTCCAGGAAGCATAATAGAAAGCAATTATATATCACCGCTTCTTTCGGATAAGTCTCGTTCTTCCATCCCTTTGATCACCTCTGTTTCATGGCAAAATACAATTTTAGATCAGTTAACAGCTATACATCACGAATATAGCGAAAAAGCCTTCGGGTATGAATTATCCATAACTCGACGGCTTTTAACCTGTATTTATTTACTTTTATGCGAACTTCCTCCAACAATAGTTCAGCAGCAGACAGCAGATACCTTGCGCCTCAAGACACTTACTACCTATATCTGCTCTCATTACAGCGAAAAAATCACGCTGTCACAGCTGGCTGCAAGTGTTGGATTGTGTTCAAACGAATGCTGTCGTTATTTTAAAAAGCATATGAACTGCACACTATTTGAATATATCAATAATGTCAGAATATCAAAAAGTTCTGAAGCTCTACTCGGAAAACCCCATTTATCTATTAGTCAAATTGCTTATGAACATGGTTTTAGTACTACCAGCTACTACATTCAGTCTTTCAAAAGGGCCACCGGCATTACTCCGGGAGAATTTCGTTCTACCCGCGGAACTATCGAATAATCTTTTATTTCCATATATAAACTTTATTGTTATATAAAAATATTCTCAATAACGCCTATTATCATCTATACGCGATCACTAAGGTTGTATTGAAAAACACTGTAACTTACACCTTCCGAAGTAAAACACAGGACAGATACTTCCACTATTATGGCAGTAACAAAAAGATCAAAACATTAGCAACGCTATACACACCAAACCAATGAAATAGCATCAAGATTCGAAAGCTTTGCTAAGTCAAAAGCTACATATGGAAGAAATATCGCTACAAAGCCCAATATTTGCTTGACCGAAGAGATGTGATTGACATGACATCCTGTTTGTTCCCCGCTCTCCCGATGAAATTTATGAGCGTAAGTCCACACGTAAACAACGCCATGCTGCGATTGCTAAGGCTTAAGGTGTAAACGAAAAGTCAATCCGTATTTCCATCAAACAAGGATTTCGCAGTATCAAAAAATATTTATCATCATGTTCCGAATTACAGTTGTTTTTACGGTATATAAAGGGAAAATATTTTTTACCGTTATTAACAATATCGACTTAACTAGATTATACAAAATATGACTCAAGCGTTTTATAAAACTAATTGACGATAATCCGATTTCGGATTATAATATCATTGTCCGAAATCGGATTATTCCAAGATAAAGGAGAGAACATCATGAATGATATGATATTTTCAAAGTTAAGCATATATAATCAACTTTTTAAAGAACTTGACCAGCTATATCATAATTATGCAAAAAGTAGCGGTTTATCAGATACGATGTTTTGGATCATATATTCCATACAAGAGCGGTCTGAAGCATACACACAAAAAGAGCTTTGTGATATTTGGTTTTATAGCAGACAAACAGTAAATTCGGCTCTTAAAAATCTTGAGCAGCAGAAACTTATAGAACTTATACCTTCTCCGGATAATCGAAAAAACAAAGAGATATTTTTAACTCAATCCGGAAAAGAACTTGCAATTAATGTAATACTGCCTTTAATGGAAGCAGAAGAAAATGCTTTTTTGAAATTGGGTAAAAAAAATCTCGACGAATTTTTAAGACTTACGCAAAAACATAATGATCTGTTGGATGTAGAAATAAAAAAAATAATGAAAATGTCATCGGAGGACTTAACATCGCAATGATAAAGTCGAATGGAAGATACCGTAAATATGTCAGTGAACTTGAAAAACTGATAATTCATGACCTCGAAATGAAAATTAAGCAAGTCAATTGCAATCGTAAGCAATACTATGAACTGCTTACGGGAATACAATGGGGTGCAAAAGAAAACTATCAGTTGTGTGCAAACACATCGGAAACAGAAACCAAAAAAATCAGTTCTGTTCTGTCAGAATATGCACAGAACTGGTTCAGGAGGAAAGAGTATTGAGAATCCAATTATCCAATCATTTTACTTATAGGAGATTACTTCGTTTTGTAATATCACCAATCCTTATGATGATCTGTACGTCGTTATATAGTATTGTGGATGGCTTTTTTGTGTCAAATTTTGTAGGTAAAACACCTTTTGCAGCAGTAAATTTAATTATGCCAATCGCCATGGGAGTTGGCACAATCGGCTTTATGATTGGAACAGGAGGAAGTGCCGTCATTTCCAAGACTTTAGGTGAGGGAAAACATGAGCAGGCAAATCAATATTTTTCAATGTTGATTTATATTGCTGTTGCTTTATCTTTAGTCGTGTCCGTTATTGGTTTTATTTTTATCAAACCGATTTCTTCCTCTTTGGGAGCAACTGGTGAGTTATTAGAAAACTGTATTATATATGGTCGTATTATATTTTTTTCAATGACAGCTTTTATTTTGCAGAATATTTTTCAGAATTTTTTTATAACTGCTGAAAAACCTGTATTAAGTTTAAAAATATCTATTATGGCAGGAATAACGAATGCAGTATTGGACTTTTTGTTTATGGCTGTTTTTCATTGGGGTATTGCAGGGGCTGCACTTGCAACCGCTCTAGGGCAGCTTGTTGGCGGTATTGTTCCAATTATATATTTTTCAAAGAAGAATGATAGTCTTTTACAACTCACAAAAACCAAGTTTTATGGAAAAATACTTTTGAAAACCTGTACAAATGGTTCTTCTGAAATGGTAACTAATCTTTCTTCTTCATTTGTAAGTATCATATATAATTTTCAGCTAATGAAAATTGCAGGAGAAAACGGTATTGCTGCATATGGGATTATTATGTATGTTAATTTTATTTTTATGGCAATTTTTATAGGTTTTTCTATTGGTACTGCACCGATTATCGGCTATCATTACGGAGCAGCTAATCACGATGAACTTAAAAGTTTGTTTCGCAAAAGCATTAAGCTAATTGCTGTATCAGGCGTTGTTCTGACTTTGCTTGCCGAGGTTTTTGCTGCACCATTGGTAAAGATTTTTGCTAGTTACGATATAGAACTGTTCACTATGACCTGTCATGGTTTCAGACTCTATTCTATTGCTTTTATGCTCATGGGGATTAATGTTTGGGGTTCTGCATTTTTTACAGCACTTAACAATGGCATTGTTTCTGCTACCATTTCATTTTTAAGAACACTTGTGTTTCAAATAATAGTCATTCTCATATTACCAATATTCTTTGGTATTAATGGTATTTGGCTAGCTATTGTAGTTTCTGAACTGTTAGCATTGTTTATCACAATTATATTTTTGATTAAAAATAAAACCAAATATTTATACGCATAATGTAGAAATTTACGTAAAACGACTATATGAAGTAACAGTATAGTGGTGGGTTTGAAATTATGACAAAACATTATCGCAGATGGAGCGATAAATGCAGCCATTAGACGGAACGGTGGCACATTCACTGCCATAACACACATAATGGATAATAATACTTTCTCACAAGCCCTACAGACTTTTGGGGGTTCTGTGGTAACCATAGCTTTGGAACAAACATACGGTATTACAGGACTATGATGTCGAATTAACGGTATCTTAAAATATCCTTTGCCGGTGTGTATAGCAAATACTGCAAACTAATAAAACTAACCGCACCCATTTTTATTTATGCAAATTTGCGGTATCTTTTTTTACTAACAACATAAACCATTAGCTGTTCAGACTTATGTTTTTGGCGCTACTTTTTAATCTTCAACACCTCCTTCGTCAGAAGGATGCCGTCGATTTTGAGCTTCGGATTGATCTGACGCTGTACTTTATTGATCGTTTGCAAAACCTGTTCAAGGTCCTTGTCCGGTAGGTACTGCGCTTGAACGGGAATGAGCACACTGTCGGTTGCGGCCAACGCGTTGAACCGTCAGCATCCCAAGTGAGGGCATACATTCCAGAAACACGTAGTCGTATTGGCGCTTCACGCCGTCCAGATATTGCTACAAGACCTCTTCACGGCTCATGGCGTTGACAAGGAAACCCTCCATACCGAAAAACTCAATGTTGGCGGGCATGAGGTCAACACCTTCCTCATAATGCGAAAGGCTCTCGCCAAGTCGATGGGTTCCTCGTTCTGCACCTTGCCCATGATCGTCACCAGCATCATGGGCAGTTGATCAGGTTGGGGATTGCCCAAACTGATGGTCTGAGAACCCTGTGGATCGCTGTCCACCGGAAGAACCTTTTTTCCTTCCTGCGCCAACCTGATGCCAAGATTGGCTCAAGGTATCCCTGATAAATACGCAATGGAAAGAATAGCTGAAAAGTGTATATCAGCATACAGAAGATCAAAAAAATGAAATTAATAGTATTATGAATGATTGCGTAGATAGTTTTTTAGATAATGGTTCACACAAAAGTTCACACGCAAAAAAATAACCCCCGATTTACGGGGGTTGTAGACAGCTGATAACGGGATTTGAACCCGTGACCTCCGCCTTACCAAGGCGACGCTCTACCTACTGAGCCATATCAGCACAGCTGAAAAAATACAATTTCGCCAGCCTGTATATATTATCATATTGTTTTTGATTCGTCAAGATTTTTTTGCTCTAAAAAGCGTTCAAGTTTCTTTTTCACACGCTGCAATGCGTTGTCAATAGATTTTTCAGGCTTTTTTAAGCTTTTTGCAATCTCAAAATAGCTTCTCCCCTGTAAATAAAGTGCAAGGACTCTTGTTTCAAATCCACTTAGATTCTTCATCATCTGGCTCTCAATAAAGTCCTTATTCTCTTGCCCAATAAATAATGCCTCAGGATTTAATAATTCGCCTTCTTGCAACAAATCAATATAAGTCTGTTCTGAATCATCATCGAAAACCGGTTTATTTAAAGAAATATACGAATTTAAAGGCTGATGTTTATGTCTGGTTGCCGCCTTAATCGCAGTAATCATTTGGCGATTAACGCAAAGCTCCGCAAAGCCACAAAATGATGCGTTTCGCTCAATATTGTAGTCTCTTACAGCCTTATATAATCCAATCATACCTTCTTGAATAATATCCTCACTATCAGCACCAATCAAAAAATAGGCTCTGGACCTTGCCTTTACCAGAGGTTTAAATTTGTTCATCAAATATTCCTCTGCTTGAGAATCACCTTGCTGGGCCAATAAAACCAGTTTCTCATCCTTATAAGCCGCAAAGCTACTTCTTTCTGACTCTGCAGCATTAACCGCCCCATGGCTTTCATCTATTTTTTTCTCCGTAATGCCTCTATCCATTCCAACGCCTCCCGATCAAGATGATCTGCTAATAAATTATTTTTTGGCGGTTTATTTTCAATAAAACGCTCTCTTAAATAATCAGCCTCTGATTGAATTTCCAATCGTAGCTCCTTTGCGGTCATTCTGGTCGCACCCTGTCCATAGATTATAAGCTGTTCAAGCCCATCCCCCGTGGCAACTCTAACCCTATAATGCTTGGGCATTGCTGTTACTACTCTTTCTATATAATGGTCTGCTGTTTCCGCTTCTTTCGTATAAACAACAAAAATATTATGATATGGGAATGCACTTCCAATATTCCCCTTCACCAAATATCCATCAAAAACCAGTATAACCGTGGTGTTCTTTACACCTTTATAGTTGGAGAGAATATCCATAAGCTTTTGCCTTGCGCTTTCTAAGCTTACTTCCAGTGCCAGTTCTTTTAAATCATCCCAAGCGTGAATAATATTATATCCATCCACTAATAAAAATTCCTTTTGCAAAAGCTCCCCTCCATTCTGCATTAATATACACAATAGAGTAACATATTTTGTCACATTTTGCAAAACCACTATTTTCTTATTAATCTATCATTTTAAGTTTTTTTAATTATTACAACTGCTCATTAAAAAAGAAATAATATGTTTCAATCTTTTCCAAATTTTCTCTGGCGCACTACCTCATACATTAGCAGACCAGCAGCTACTGAAGCATTCAATGAAGAAATCTGGCCATACATAGGAATAGAAGCAGTAAAGTCACAGTTTTCCTTGACCAAACGACTTACCCCTTCTCCTTCGCTGCCGATTACCAAAGCCAAAGATCCCTTCATATCTGTGTCAAAATGGTCTAAGCCCTTCATATCTGCACATGCAATCCAGAGTCCTTCTTTTTTAAGCTTTTCCATCGTTTTGACAATATTAGTAACCCTTGCTACAGGCATATATTCAATTGCCCCTGCCGAAGTCTTTCCTACGGTTGCATTTAATCCAACGGAGCGTCGCTTGGGGATAACTACGCCATGCACCCCTGCGCACTCTGCCGTACGTAAAATTGCCCCTAAATTATGGGGATCTGTGATGCCGTCTAACAAAAGAATAAAAGGATCCTCCCCTTTTTCTCTTGCAATGGTTAAAATATCTTCAACCTCAACGTACTCGTGGGCAGATACTAAGGCAATGATTCCTTGATGGTTTTTTGTCTGGGAAAGCTCGTCCATTTTCTGTCGACTAACCTCCTGAATCACAACACCTTTTTCCGTTGCCATAGCAATAATTCGCTTAATGGTGCCTTCTAAATTTCCTTTCATCACCAAAAGCTTTTCCATATCCCTGCCGCTTTTTAAAACTTCCAAAACAGCATTTCTTCCCTCTACTTGATTTTCATTATATTCTCTTTCTCTTTTTTCCACAGAAAAACCTCCTGTTACTTCTCTAGTCCAAATACTTTCCCATAAATTAATATTTTCAAATATGTTTTAGAAAGCCGAAGGAACGGAATTTCTCCTCCTTCGGCTCTTTTATATTCCTATTTCTTTATTATATCCACCATACCAAAAGAAAACAAGTTTATTGCCCGTTGTTTTTCACCTTTTAGGTATAAGTACCCAAACAATGCTTCAAGCCCAGTGGCATGACGATAATCCATCAAATCTGCATTTTTCGGTGTGGTAAAAGACTTTGCATTTCGGCCTCGGCGAAAAACTGCTGCTTCTTCCTCTGTTAGTTCCTTTGCAAAACGAAAATACATCTCTGCCTGCGCCTTGGCATTTACTAAATCCCTTGCCTTTTTATGCAAGCGGTTTACAGGGGCATTCCCATCCGTTAATACCGTCAACCGCACAAACATCTCGTATACAGCATCCCCAATATATGCAAGAACAAGGGGGGAAATTCCCTTGGGATCAATCTCCCCATTATTTCCTAAAATCAAATCTAACTCTTTTAAATCCATATTTAACCTCTAAACCATTGTACACCTTGGCGCGTATCCTTAATAGTAATTCCCATTCCCGCCAATTCATCTCGAATTGCGTCAGCGGCAGCAAAATCCTTTGATTTTTTTGCCTCTGTTCTCTTCGCAATCAAGGCTTCAATTTTCTTTGTTTCTTCGTCTGAAATACGATCTTCGCTAATTTCAGCAATACCTAAAACACTGCACAAATGATCCAGCATCTCCTGAATTTTCAAAGCATACTCTTTCGAAACAGCGGTTTTCACTGCAATATTACTAAAGCGAACCAACTCATAAATTACAGAAATGGCATCAGCAGTATTAAAGTCATCATCCATTGCTGCCTCAAACTGTTCTTTATATTTTTCCAATTCCTTAACCTGGGCATTCTCTTCATCTGACATTTTGCCCTGAGGTGCATTCAGAATGAAGAAGTCAAGTTCTTTTCTGGCATTTTTAATCCTTTCCAGACCATTCTGGCATGCCTGCATTAAATCACGGCTAAAGTTAATGGGGCTTCTATAGTGACCATTTAAAATGAAGAAACGAATGACTTCGTAGGGGAACTGGGCTGCAATATCTCTTACAGTAAAGAAATTCCCTAAGGATTTAGACATTTTTTCATTATCCACGGTAATAAAGCCATTATGCAGCCAATATTTTGCAAATTGGCATCCATTGCATGCTTCACTCTGGGCAATTTCATTTTCATGGTGAGGAAAAACCAAATCTTCTCCACCAGCATGAATATCAATGCTTTTACCCAAATGGTGCTTTGCCATAACAGAGCATTCAATATGCCAGCCTGGTCTGCCTTCGCCCCATGGGGATGGCCAACTGGGCTCCCCTTCTTTTTTAGGTTTCCAAAGCACAAAATCAGTGGGGTTTTTCTTGGCATCATCAACGGAAACACGTTCACTACCACCTGCAATCAATTCATCTAAGTTCTTTCTGGATAGTTTTCCATACTCAGGGAATCTTTTTGTATCGTAATAAACAGTGCCCTTATCCTCATAAGCAAATCCTTTATCTACCAAATCTTTTACCATCTGGATAATCAAATCCATCTCCTCTGTTACACGAGGATGAATGGTGGCCCGCTTTACATTCAAACCATCCGCGTCATGGAAAGCTTCCTGGATATATCTGTTAGAAATTTCCTGCATTGTACTATTTTCTTTATTTGCACGGTTAATAATCTTGTCGTCTACGTCAGTAAAGTTCTGTACATAGGTTACATCATAGCCCTTATATTCCAAATAGCGTCTTACTGTGTCAAAAACAACATAAGGACGTGCATTTCCAATATGAATATAATCATACACCGTAGGACCGCAAACATACATCTTAACTTTGCCTTCCTCTATAGGTACAAATTCTTCTTTTTGCCTGGTCAGCGTATTATAAACCTTCATATGATTCATCCTTTCTATTTCCGTTATTAAGAATTTTACTGCAAGATAAACAAATCTTAATTAATAAACCAAAAACACAAATATTTAACTTGCAGTAAGCTAAATTCCAAGAAAAATCCTTTTGAGAAGTATTCCCTCTCCTTTTGTAATTATATCATACATTCTCCAAAAATACTTATATTTTCCATCAGATTATAAAGTTTTATACAGCTCTTCTTTTGCATCCTGTCAACTCTTCTGGGGCTACTGGAGAAATGCGAACCCCGTCTTTTCGAACTACCATTACCGGAGACCCTACCGCCGTAACATTCTCGGGAATATCTTGAATAACAACAGAACCGGCCCCTACCTTAGAATTTTTTCCGATAGTAACAGGTCCTAAAACAATGGTACCTGCACCAATCATCACATTATCCGCAACAGTTGGGTGTCTTTTGTTTTTCTCTTTCCCTGTTCCACCTAACGTTACCCCATGGTACAGCATAACATTATCCCCAATTTCCGCTGTTTCTCCGATTACAATACCCATTCCGTGATCAATAAAAAAATTCTTCCCAATGGTTGCTCCTGGATGAATTTCAATTCCTGTAATAAGACGTGAAAACTGTGAAATAAGTCTTGCCAAAAAATAAAAATGCTTGTGATAAAATCTATGAGCAATCCTATGATTGATGACTGCCCAGAAGCTAGGGTATAAAAAAACCTCAATATTGCTTTTAATTGCAGGATCCTTTTCTTTAATCACTCTAATTGCATCTTTTAACATAAAAATTCCTCCTATTTTTAAATTTACATTTCTGAAATAAAATTCTTAGGCATGTTTTATAAACAACCTTTTCCCTTTGTTTCAGGGTGGATTTTCAATGAAAACAAGAAAATAAAAAAAGCTTCGTCCTTATACAAATAAAGACGAAGCTATACGATCTCCGCGGTTCCACTTTAATTAGACGGCAATCACCGTCTCTCTTTTAGACTGTAACGTTGTCACCGGATACAGACTACTAAAATTATTTTTCGCCTGTTCAGTTCAGGAACGCACTTCATCCTCCCTCACCTATAAGCGACTCCCACCCATGTATCTTAAGATGTTGACAAACAAAATCATGTTCTCCATGATCTCAAATCTCATCACCTTGCACCAAGGCCGCTATTCTCTGTTAGGCAAAAAAAGGATTACTCTTTTCCATCATAACCTTTTTCTTATTTATTTTTCACTAATAAGGCAAACTGCCGAAGCAGCAATGCCCTCTCCTGTCCCTGTAAAACCTAAACCTTCCTCAGTTGTAGCTTTCACATTTACTTGATCCAATTCTATTTCCAGAGTTCTTGCAATATTTTCGCACATCTTAGAAATATAAGGTGCCAATTTAGGTTTTTGCGCAATAACTGTTGCATCGATGTTAATTATACAATATCCTTTTTGAGAAATCAAGTACAAAACCTTGGAAAGCAATTTTAAGCTATCTACATCTTTATATGCTGGATCAGAATCTGGAAAGTGCCTTCCAATATCGCCTAGTGCAGCTGCACCCAATAGTGAATCCATGACTGCATGCAACAAAACATCCGCATCGGAATGACCCAAAAGCCCCTTTTCATAGGGTATTTCTACCCCACCTAAAATCAATTTACGTTCCTCAATTAATTTATGCACATCATACCCAGAACCAATCCGCATTTTTCTACCTCTCTTCCAAGATATGCAAAGAGAAAAAAAACTCTCCCATTCTGTACAATTTTTAATTTATATGCAACCTACTATACGTCAATCATAAGCATCTGTCAAGTCATTAAACGCAATACAAAATATACTAATCATTTACCATACACCAAAAACAAAATCCCATAGCCATTTTATCGAATAAAATTGGTTCTTTGCGATTTATCAATTTTAGGCAGATTAATTCCATTAGCTTTGCCACACGCAATATTTTTCAGCATCCACGCCATATTTGTTCCAATATTGCGCATAGTTTGTAAACCTTCCAAATCCTGCATAACTTCTTCCGGAGTATTCCCATGCACCATATTCCAATAGCTTGATGATACAATAGGCATCATTGCAATCGTAAAATATTTATTAATCACATCGAAAGATGCCGTTGTTCCTCCACGCCTTGCAGAAACAACAGCAGCGGCAGGTTTAAAATTAAACGGATGATTTTCGGAACTGGAAGAGCAGTAAAAAGCTCTATCTAAAAATGAAAGTAAACGACCGCTAGGATGAGCATAATATACGGGAGAACCAAAGACAAATCCATCTGCCGCCTTAGCCTTTTCCACAAATTTATTTACATCGTCATCATCAAAAATGCATTTTCCATCTTGACATTTATTGCATCCAATACAGTCTCTGATAGGGTTGGGGCCCAACTGAAAAATTTCATATTCGATACCCTGTTGTTCTAACGCCTTCCCCACCTCTGTCAATGCAGAAAAAGTACATCCTTTTAATCTTGAACTACCATTAACCATTAACACCTTCATGATAAATTCCTCCTTTTTCTATAATTCGCATAAACTAAAACAAAACAAACCGTTTTCATTATATACACCAAAATTTTACTTGTAAAGTTTACATAATTCAAAACATGCCTGTTCCCATACTTTCTTTAATGTTAAACCTATCAAATTTATAATAAAACCTAGACAATAGAAATTATATTCCTTTATTTGATGAAACTTTCAAATTTTTTTCAATTTTTTTTTAATACACATTATAGTTGTATAAAAATTCGGGATGTGCCTAAATTAATAAATTTCAATTTAAAATCAGTAGGCGAATAAACCGGTTTTCTGTTTACCCTTGAGTGAAATATTAAATTCAACTTTTAAGTATACTTTATTACACATGCAAAGGAAGTCCATCCACAACATGGGACAGACCTCCTTATTAAAGTATGAACCTACTTTCACACTTAAATATCAAATTAAATTCCCTAAAAAATTGCACAAAACAAATAAAAAATAGCGGAGGAGGGATTTGAACCCCCGACACTGCGGGTATGAACCGCATGCTCTAGCCAACTGAGCTACTCCGCCAAAAAAACATTTTCATTTCAGAAAAAATGGGAGTTACAGGGCTCGAACCTGTGACCCTCTGCTTGTAAGGCAGATGCTCTCCCAGCTGAGCTAAACTCCCATAAACGACTCAGAAGGGACTCGAACCCTCGACCTCCGGCGTGACAGGCCGGCGCTCTAACCAACTGAGCTACTAAGCCATATTTCATTGTAAAAGTGGGTCTTCAGGGACTCGAACCCGGGACCGTCCGGTTATGAGCCGGATGCTCTAACCAACTGAGCTAAAGACCCAAAAACTTGTGCTCAGTTAAAAAATAAGCCGATGATCGGACTCGAACCGATAACCTGCTGATTACAAGTCAGCTGCTCTGCCAATTGAGCCACATCGGCTTAATAATAACTTTCAGAAATGTCACAAATTAAGAAAGTACAAAACAAGTCTTAATAAGTAACATACTAAAAACATGATCCGTGCGGGATTCGAACCCGCGTTACCGCCGTGAAAGGGCGGTGTCTTAACCCCTTGACCAACGGACCATATGTATACTCCCCGTGTTGGATTCGAACCAACGACCCTCCGGTTAACAGCCGGATGCT
>NZ_DAOUQB010000060.1 GCF_030625865.1 Anaerotignum sp.
GTCTAATTCTAAAGATTAAGGGAAAATGAGTATTAAAAACAGGCTAATATGCACTAAAATCAAAAGAAAATTAAAAATTTGGTGAATTTTAGACTAAAAAAATTGGAACTCAAAAAAGGAATCAATTTACGTTGTCTTTTGTAACGGTCTCATAATGTATAGACTTTGTACAGGCTTTAAAAATGTCTGAATAAAATTTCATGGACAACTTGATGTATATTGCAGCATCATATTTTATTAAGCAAAAATATTTAAAGACAACATTATGAATGTAAAGTACTACACAATTTTATTAGCGATATTGATTTTCAATATTCAGAATTTAATATTTTCCCAATGTAAAATATCACCAACCTCATTTTGTGATCACAAAGTGGTACTTGATGACGAGAACAAATTGCTTCCATGGTATACAGAAGGAAACGCATATGATCATTTTCTACATATCCGATGGGATTTTATCAAGAACAAAATGCCGAATGCTCCCGGCCCCGCTCCCCGCTCCAATTATCCCCAGTTTTATTTTTATGCGTCGTTCACGGAAAATGACGGGAAGATAGAGCCTGTTATGTGGATGAACGACCCTGGAGAAAAAGTGAATATGCTTTTTGAAAGTGCGCGTCTCTACTATGCCTACACAGGAGATTCGAGTGTAATGGAAATAGCTAAAGATTATATGGATTATACCTTGGAACATGGTATTAGCCCTTCTGATTTTGCATGGCCTAATTTTCCTTATACCGCGGTCAATCCCGGTGAGACCGAATTTAAAGGTTTTAACAAGGCTGGGTTCGCATTGCATGAAGTACATGTAGATCACGCAGGAGAATTAGGGTATGCGTATTATAGAATGTATCTCTATACTGGGGACAAGAAATATTTGCAGGCTGCCACGAATGTAGCTGATGTTCTTGCAAAAAATGTGCGTAAAGGTTCCGCCACTCAATCCGTATGGCCATACAGGGTACTTATGAGTACAGGTGAGATCACTTCGGAATATGGGGCCAATTGGACGGGCTGTTTTATGCTTTTAGATAATTTGATCAAAGAAGGGGTAGGTAATGTGAGGGCCTATGAACGAGCTCGAGAACTGGCTCGTGACTTTTTATTGGAATTTCCTTTAAAGACGGGATATTGGACTGACGGTCATACGGATACCGCTATAAACAGTAATACTTATAAGAGTAATCTAAGTGCGAGCAACTTCAAATTAGGCATTTTCGATTATCCCGAACTGGATCCTAACTGGAAAACCAATATGCCAAAATTAATTAAATGGACCGAGGATAACTTCGTGCACAAATCGGCAATTATGAACGCTGAGGACTACGGTATAGGTCTAACGCTAGAAGAAGCAAATGGTATTCCTTTAGAACCGTCAACGATCTGGGGCGCCAATATCGTCGGCGAACAGGATATATATTTTCCGAAAATGGATTACATGACCGCCAGATACGCTGCGGAATGCGCCCGATGGTATGCTGTATCGGGAGACGAATCGTACAAAGAAAAGGCTTTTCGGGCCTTAAATTTTGTGACGTACTGCAACGATGATTCGGGAATGGCCTTTGAAAGTCCGTTTTCCAATGGAGTATCCCCGTGGTGGGGCGACTGCTATGGTGAAGCCCCAAGGATGTTCTATCAAGCATTTGCCGGAATACCGGAATGGGCACCTGCTGGGGAAAATCATATACTTTATTCCGAAGGCATAATCACCGATGTACTATATGACAACAATAGGGTTCAATATCTAGCCACCAACAGTGCTGGAATCGATTATTTGAGATTGACCTTTAAACCAGTAAAGATTACCGAAAATAGTACCAAATTGAAACTGCGGGGAAATTTAGATAAGGAAGGGTATACACTTAGAAGCCTCGGAAATGGAGATTACGCCGTAAATATCAAGCGTTCAGGTAAAGGAAGAATCATTATCGAAGGTCTCTAGGTTCAGATTTGATAGGCAAAATAATCAGATTAAGACTATATTATATTAATCAATAACTAAACCAATTCATTTACAAATACAACACCTTATGAAAAACTATTATTTCTTTTCGTTCTAATTGGAATGTCATATTCATTACAGGCACAAAAAATGCGGGATTTTCTTTCATGCCAAATTACATTTCCAATTTTTGGGCAAAGGGTAATGTGAAGGATGCCTCTTTTATTAACATTGCTCAATTAAGGCCATTCTAATTGCCAGAAACAATAGTGAACTGTCTTTGTTGAAAATTAATACTAATTGATAATATATTAATTAACCCGAGTTTCCTAAAAAGGAGGAGCATATAAGTTCATTAATTTTGAGATATGAACTTCAAAAAGAACTTAAAAATGCTCCAAGACAAAGTTATAGCAATATATTGTTTGATGGACGATCTTTTAAAAGAAATGAACCATAGCGAACATAATAACAGAACATTTTGTGACTAGTTTTAACATTATTCTATACTAATAAATATAACAGTTTACTCCAACAAAAAAATGAAAAGAATCTTTGAGCTTATCGGTCCTGGCTTTATTACAGCAGCCTTGGTATTGGGTCCCGGTAGTTTGGCCGTGGCATCGAAGATCGGGGCAAACTACGAGTATCAGCTGCTGTGGATTGTACCATTCTGTGTTTTGTTCATGGGTGCCTTTATAATAGTATCCACACGTATTGGCATCGCCTCCGAAATTTCTTTGCTCCAACAGATTCGACGCAAATATGGAAGTTGGGTTGCCATCCTGATCGGGTCAGGACTTTTTTTGGTAGCAGCATCATTCCAAGCGGGAAACTCAATAGGTGCCGGAATGGTTTTTAGCGAAACCTTGACAATGTCGTCCACACCATGGATTATCGGTATATCGGCCATCGCTATTTACTTGTTGTTTTTTAAGGCCTTTTTTAAGATTCTTGAAAAAGTAATGATTGGTATGGTCATTTTAATGTTGATTTCCTTTGTGCTTACCTTGATCATTTCTAACCCAGACATATCAAAAGTGGTTGAACAGTTTACTTTCGGTGTTCCTTCGGGCTCCGAAATGCTTGCTTTAGCACTGGTAGCGTCAAGTTTTTCAATTGCTGGAGCTTTTTATCAATCGTATCTGGTGCAGGAAAAGGGATGGACCAAGGCCAAAGAAAAATCTCACGAACGCGAGGGTATTACCGGAATCGTTATCTTGGGCGTAATTACCTCGACCGTGCTCTTGGTCGGTGCATCCGTTTTATTCCCCAAAGGGATAGCGGTAAATAGTGCCACCGAAATGGGTATGGCATTGGAGCCGATTTTTGGTCCATATGCCACGAATATTTTTATGCTAGGCCTTTTTGCGGCCTCCTTTTCTTCCTTATTGGGAAATGCCACCTTGGGTGGGGTTTTATTATCGGACGCGTTAAATTTAGGGATGAGACTGGAATCGGTAAAAGTGCGGGCAATGATCATGTTGGTCATCTTGATAGGGGCAATGGTCGCTATAGTTTTTGGTAATTTGCCCATAGAGTTGATCGTTGTAGCTCAAGGCCTTACCATTATGGTATCGCCTTTAATAGGACTATTGCTGCTCCTAATCGCTTTTGAGAATTCGGCAAAAAAAGAAATAGAATTAAGCATTGGCTTAAAGGTGTTTATGATTTTGGGTTGGTTGATCATATTATTTTTGGCCATGACCAACGGGTATAATCTTTTTATAAAATAGCATATGCAAACTGTAGAAGAACTGGAAAACAAATTGTCGGAACCTTCCGATAGACTAGTTGAAGATGTCGCTAAGATCAAAGGCGATATCATGATTTTGGGTTTGGGAGGGAAAATGGGTCCAAGCTTGGCGAAGTTGCTCAAGAGATCCATTGAACAGGCAGGAGTATCAAAAAGAGTAATGGGTGCCTCGCGATTTTCGAACGAAACGATTTACAAGGAACTTACCGAGTTCGGGATTGAATGTTATAAGGTCGATCTATTGAACGATGCTGCATTGAACGACCTACCCGATGCTGAAAATATCATCTATATGGCCGGCAATAAATTTGGAACGGCTGGCAACGAACATTTTACCTGGGCAATGAACGCCTATCTGCCGGGAAGGGTGGCGGAGAAGTACAAAAACTCCAACATCGTAGTGTTTTCCACGGGAAATATCTATCCTTTCATGCCCATCGAAAGTGGGGGCGCAACGGAAAGTGTAAGACCTTCTCCCATTGGGGAATACGCCCAATCCTGTTTGGGCAGGGAACGGGTGTTCGAGCATTTTGCCATAAAGAATGGAACCAAAATGTTATTATACCGTTTAAACTATGCCCTGGATTTACGGTACGGCGTGCTTTTAGAAATCGCTAAAAAGGTAATTTCCCAAAAACCCATCGATTTGAGTATGGGCCACGTCAACGTAATCTGGCAAGGCGATGCGAACGAATACGCTATCAGAAGCCTATTGCATTGTGAATGCCCTGCCAAAAAATTGAACATTACGGGGCTAGAAACGATATCGGTACAGTGGCTTGCCGAACAATTTGGCGAGCATTTCGGAAAAATGCCAATTTTTGAGAACCGGCCGGCCGAAACGGCTTTACTTAACGCTGCCTCACATTCATTTGAACTGTTTGGAAATCCTTTCGTTGTGCTCAACGATATGATACTGATGACCGTGGAATGGGTGAAAGCGGGAGGCCAAGAAATAAGTAAACGCACCCATTTTCAAGAACGGAAAGGAGATTTTTAAATTTTATACCCTGAGGAAGATTATAAAAAAATGAAAGATTTAGATCTAAAAATAAAAGCATTGTTACAAGACGGAACGGTCATACCGGCACACCCTTTGGCCCTGACCTCCAATCGCAAATTGGACGAAGACCGACAGCGGTTATTGACCCGGTATTATATCGCCTCCGGAGCTGGGGGCATTGCCATTGGCGTTCATACCACCCAATTTCAGATTCGTGATCCAGAAATCGGACTTTACCGAAAAGTGCTCGAATTGGCCATTAAAGAAATTGAAAAGGCGGATCTGGATCGACCTTTCATAAAAGTAGCTGGGGTAAGCGGTAATACGGAACAAGCCATCAACGATGCCAAAATCTGCGCGGAATTGGGGTATGACATTGTGCTGGTCAGTACAAATGGATTGGGCAATTGGTCCGAAAAAGCTTTGTTGGAACGTACCCGAAAAATTGCAGAGGTAATCCCCGTATTCGGTTTCTACTTGCAACCCGCGGTTGGGGGCAAGGTACTAAGTTTTGATTATTGGAAGGCCTTTGCCGAAATAGCAAATGTCCATGCCATAAAAATGGCCCCGTTTAACCGGTACCAAACCTTGGAAGTAGTCAGGGCGGTATGTGAGTCGTCCCGATGTGATGAAATCGCTCTTTACACGGGTAACGATGACAATATATTAATTGATTTGTTGACAACCTATAAATTCAATGTCAACGACAAACCAGTTGTTAAAGAAATTGTTGGTGGTTTGCTAGGCCATTGGGCAGTTTGGACCCATAAAGCTGTTAAACTGCTTGAGATCATAAAAAATGTAAAAAAATCAGAAAACACCATTTCAAAAGATTTATTGACCATGAACGCTGCAGTAACCGATTCGAACGCCGCTTTCTTTGACTCGGCGAATAATTTTCAAGGTTGTATTGCTGGCATTCATGAGGTGTTGTACCGGCAGGGTATTTTAAAGGGAATATGGTGCCTTGATGAAAAAGAAGGACTTTCCCTGGGACAAAAAGAGGAAATCGACCGTGTTTACCAAGACTACCCCGAACTCAACGATGATGAGTTTATAGCGAACAATATTGGGGAATGGATGAAGGACTTGTAGGATATGATTCTGAAAAAAAGAAAGGCCGTTAGTATTGTTTACTCCCTTCTTGCTGTTGGAATAATATCTTCCTGCAAATCCGCAAAGACTAATTCTCTCGGGAATGATGTCACTGGAAAAGTCGACAAAATTGAAAATAAGCAAGCCGGTCCGGAGCAAATAAATCTTCAAATCCGCAAGGAAGGAAAATATACCTTCCTTGCGGATTTGCCGTATTTTATATTTCAATCGACCATGGCCATGAAAGAAGAAGCATCGCTTAAACTACTTCGCAATAATGAAATGACTATGGATAGTTTATTTACCCATGTTGCCTACCAAATAAGTGACAGAAAAGTTTCACGTTTAAAACTATACGATACCGAACTGGATTCTTTAAATAATAATCTTATCCCAGACGATTCGAGGTTTGTTGCTTTTTACAATACGAATGAGGGATATGGACTCGCTTCTATTCGATTGATTTACGATAATATGAATAACGAAGGCAATTCTTCACCAACATATAAATCTTACACCAAAATAAGCAAGTCTAGTGAAAATGGACGCTATTGGAATCGAGTTTTAATGGATTCTATTACTACCGCGCCGAAAGGCAGTCGGTATCATGAAAAAAATGCCTATTTGGTTTTTGAAGTTGGTTCGGAAATACCAGAAGAACAAATTCAATATTATTCAAAACGTTTGAGGAATCCCTTGATAGCAACTGTGGCCCCAAATAATTAAAAATGGATATCAAAGAAAGAATAAAAAATCTATCACAACAATATGCTCCTTATTTTATAATGGTTAGGAGGCATTTACATCAGAACCCCGAACTTTCCTTTCAAGAATATAAAACCTGTGCTTACATAAAGGAGCAACTGGAGATGATGGGTATCACTAATGTAACGTCCTTAGTAGAAACAGGACTTTTAGCGACAATTGAAGGGGGAATACCGGGAAAATCTATCTTGTTACGTGCCGATATCGATGCCTTGCCTATCACTGAAAAAAACGATGTTACCTACGCATCAAAAAATTTGGGGATTATGCATGCATGTGGGCATGACGCCCATACTGCTTCACTTTTAATGAGTGCTAAAATATTAAACGAAATCAGAGCCGATCTAAAAGGAACGGTAAATCTACTATTTCAACCTGCGGAAGAAGTCATGCCCGGCGGAGCAAGTTTGGTCATTAAAGAAAAAAGTTATCAAGACTTAGGTAAACTACCACATATTGGGCAGCATGTACGACCGGATATTCCCTTAGGCAATGTCGGTTTTTGTTCAGGTAAGTTTATGGCCAGTATGGATGAACTTTTTATTACTGTAAAAGGCAAGGGAGGGCACGCTGCAATGCCCCAAAATAGTGTCGATTCAGTATTGATTGCTTCCCATATCATAGTTGCCGCACAGCAACTTGTCAGTAGAATGGCTTCGCCCAAAGTGCCTTCAGTTTTATCTTTTGGCAAGGTTAATGCAAACGGGGCTATAAATGTTTTGCCCGATGAGGTGTTTATTGAAGGTACGTTCCGCACTTTGGACGAACCGTGGCGAAAAGAAGCGTTATTGAAACTTGAGAAATTGACTACTTCAATTGCCGATGGTATGGGGGGTAGCTGTGAGCTCAAGATCAATCATGGTTATCCACACTTAATCAATAATGTAGGTCTAACCGATAATTTAAAGGCATTAGCCGGGGAATATTTGGGAATTGAAAATATTGTAGACCTCGATCCGTGGATGGCAGCGGAGGATTTTGCCTACTATTCCTTTGAAAATCCTGTCAGTTTTTACATAATAGGTGTAGGAAATAAGGATAAAGGTATAAATTCTGGTCTTCATACCCCAACATTTGACATAGATGAAGAAGCTTTGGAAATTGGTGGAGGATTGATGGTTTGGTTGGCGCTGAAAACTCTAAATGAAATCTAATTTGGTTTATATGTATTAATCGTGTGAAGCTTTTCGGTAGATGATCTGCTTCCTCCTGCGGAAGTCGGTTTGCCCATCCGCTGCAATCCTCTATTTATAAACACGCTACGCCGGTCAGCTGGGGAAGTATTTCCGCTGCTGTTTTCCGGCATCCTCGGGACCGCACAAAAGCACATACGGCAAAAGGCCGCATGACCTTTTCCCTCCTAACCACCCATATTCCTTTCCATTGATATGTTCGGTAACCTTCCCGTTGAACGGGGATATCCTTTGTGGACTCCACGCCCATAAGGGTCTGTAAGAACAAGCGTATCAATGCCAATAATGTGTTCAGCGATATTGCCAATGGGGTGGTTCTATGGCTTCAAACTGTACATTGTGATTAATGATAGGGGTGCTCTACTTCGTGATCACCCATGCGAGCGAGGGCGATAGGACACCATTAAAGGAAGGGAATATTGGAGACAGTAAGGATCGTCAGCAAATCATCGGAAAGGTCGAAAATAGCTTTGACAGGTTGAACGTATTGGTCAACAATGCCGGAATCGCCCCAAAAGAGCGAAAAGGTGTGCTGGAAACCACCGAAGAAAGTTTTGACAGGGTCTTGAACATCAATTTAAAAGGTTCATATTTTCTGACCCAATTGGTGGCCAATTGGATGGTAGAACAAAAACAAGACGATCCGGAATTCGGGGGAAGTATCATAAACGTCTCCTCTACCTCTGCGGAAACAGTATCCATCAATAGGGGAGAGTATTGTATTTCAAAGGCTGGGTTAGGTATGGTGACTCATTTGTTTGCAGTGCGATTGGGGGATTTTGATATTCCCGTTTATGAAGTGCGTCCAGGTATTATAAGGACAGATATGACCGCTGGGGTACTGGAAAAATATGATGCGTTATTTGCGCAGGGCATTGCCGTACAGAGGCGATGGGGCTTCCCTGAAGATGTAGGCAAAGTGGTCGCCTCTTTGGCCAAAGGTGATTTCCCCGTACTAAGTTCAGCTAAAATATTTAACTTGAATGGTTCACTGTAACGTCTGGTTACTCTGTCATTTTTATACATATACTTGTTGTTTTGTGTATACATATTTCAGGACGGGTCACAACCTTGGGTCCTATTAAATCAATCCGATCAGTCAGTTTTTTGTTCGCCCTCAATTCTCCTATATTTTATTTATTGCCTTATTTGAAGCTGGCAGCTATCTAAAAAAAGCCAGTTTTAAACCGTATTCAAGACTGGAAATCCAAAAGCTATGTATCAGTGCTGTTAGACAAGATTATCTAGCTCTAGGGTTTTTGATTTTAAGTTTGATTTGCATTTGTACAATCTTTGTCTAGGGTTTGAAAGTCATATTGTAGTGGATCTTAAAGATATTATTAATAACATTTGCAAAGGATAAATTTAATCAAACACATAAGAGCTCCAATCAGTGACTTTTAGTTTATCCGAAGTAAAAACCAAAATTTATTTCACAAAGCATTAAGGCAAAATCTTATACGATTTTTAGTACCAAATATTAAAGCTGAAGAAAAAACTGTGGGTACAATGTCACTAAAAAATGGGAGTTCTCTTTTAAGCAAAACAAATTTTACACAAACATGGTAGAATTCAAAAACGATACGGAACTATTTGATTACATAATCGAAAATCTATATGTGGCAGCTGTATGTGATATTCTTGACGAACTTGGTTACCGTAATCAGGCTATGAATCAACGTTTACGACCGTTACTGCCAGATCAAGAACATTGTGGATTTATTGGTCGGGCGCGAACTTTTCGCTGGATGGAGACGGACTATATAGTAGAAGAAAATCCCTATGGGCTTGAGATAGAGGCTATGG
>NZ_DAOUQB010000078.1 GCF_030625865.1 Anaerotignum sp.
CCGGAAAAATTGGTCTATGTTTCTTGTAACCCAGCAACCCTTGCAAGAGATGTGGCAATATTAACGGAAAAGGGGTTTGAGGTAAAAGATGTTCAGGTCGTGGATCAGTTTCCCATGACTGTGCACGTTGAAGCGATAATACTGATGACGAAATGTGGTTCGGATGGAGAAAAGTAGCGTTTGACCACAATATGTTGTGGTTTTGGAGTGATTTTGAGGCTTGAAAACGGGCAAAAAAGTGCCGTTTTTGAGCCTTAAAAAATGGTGAAAATATAGATGACATAGGGTAAAAATTAGAAACACTGTAGATGTGAGGTGAAAATATGAATGAACTTGCGGTCGCTATCGTTGGTGTTGTGGGAATACTTCTTGGTACTATTCTGGGGTGGATTTTAAATAACTTAACCCATAGTGGCAGAATTTATTGTAGTAATGCAAAATTTGAATTTACAAGTGAATCTAATACAATAATAATTAATAAAGTAGAAAACACTTCAGATAAACGACGTAAAGAGATTTCAGGGCAGGTATGTAGTTGCACCTTGAAGTTTAACATAATTAATCTTGCTACATATGATAAGGTTATTAGAGAAATAGGTTTAAATGTTGACAAACGAAAGATAAAAAATATTTCAGTATGGGTTGAAAAAGATGGACACTATAGTAGTTGCACAAACAATTCTATAAATTTAAATTCTAAAGAGTATAAGAATTGTGAAATTATTATTCCAATTGAGGTAATAGAATCTCTGAAACATAAAGATAATAAAATAAAGCTAACTTATCTAAATAAAAGAAATAGAAGAAAAAAAATATTTATAGGTAAGATAGTATTGCTTAGAGAGCTAGATGCTTATAAAAAGAATTTCAATAAAGTGTAGTGTTTTATTGATGAAAAAAATAGGCTAAGTTTTTAGGTCAACTTATGAAGACCTACAGACTAAGTCTTTTTTTTATGCAAAAAAACAGAAAGAAAGGAAATGAAGAAAATGTCAAAATTATTTATGTATGGTACAAGGTTACAGGAGTTTGAGGAAATGATGATGCTTGTGCCCAACTTCACTAAGCGAGGGAAAGGATTGATCGTCTTAAAAGGCTTTTCATTCAGTCAAGAAGATGTCGCCTGTCAGTTTTGCACCGAATACCCAAAATGCAAAAATGATGATAGCAAGTGCTTAGTCTTATCGGAAAGATTGAAAGCTAACGCAGTATGTTATGAAAGCATAGTTAAAAATACTTTTAAAGACTTCACAGAATACAATCTCAAAAAAAGATTGAGAAAACTAATTTCAGAGTTTAACGGTGATTTCTTTTGTGACAGCCGTCACCGACAGCGATTTGAAAATATTATCAAAATAAAAAACAGAGTGGTAAAGAATATTGATTATCAATTTCTTGCCACTCTGTTTTTGCTTACAGCAGATCATGAACTATGGGAATGGTCTAACCCACATATTTATTTAACTAAGATAGATTTTAAATCTATTCATTTAAAAGGGATTGATACCAACAGATACGCTATTTATCAAACCGCAAAGACAATTTCTACAGGCAAAGAATATATTAAGTTGAATGAAATTGCCGATGAAAGTCTTATTGATGATAAAACCTTTCAAGCTATCGTTCATGCCATACTCCTTGCCAAGTATGGGCAAGAGGTATTAAGTATTGCAAATAAAAAGAGCCTGTAAAAACAGACTCTGTATCAGCGAGATTTATTTTTCATAGGTCATCAATTCGGAAATCGTGCAATCCAAAACAAAGCAGATACGAGTGAGGACATCAATGTCCATACGCTCAATATTTCCGTTGTACCATTTATCGGCTACTTCAAAACGAATGTTTGCAAGTTTAGCAAGCTTGCTTCTGGTCAAATCTTTGCTGTCCATGAGTTCTTTTACATGAAAGCTGATTTTTCCGTAATCCTTAATTTCAAAAATCGAGTTGCTGTTGTTCATATTAACCACCTCTCTATATCTATTCTATATGCAACATTACGTATTGACTATATACATATAAATAGATACTATGTATATAGTATAGAAAAGGAGGAATAAAACTATGCAGAAAAAAGAAAACACTATATGTTTTAGCGGTCATCGTAGTGAAAAGCTGCCGCAAAGCAAAAAGCAGCTGGAAAAACTCAAAGAAAGACTGTGGGAAGAAATCGATAAGGCAATCGCAGATGGTGTAAACACTTTCTACTTCGGAGCCTGTTATGGATTCGATTTACTGTGTGCAGATACTGTATTGAAACGAAAAAAGGTTATCAAACCAAACGACCCAAAAGAAATTAGATTGATTGCTGTGATACCATTCGAAGAACAGGCAAAAAAATGGGATGAAATAAATAGGGACAAGTATTATGACATACTGGAAAGTAGTTCATGGCAGTGAATACCAAAAATGCCTGTATGAAGTGGCTGAACTTGAAAAACAACTCAATGAGCTGTTAGATACGGAAGGAAAAGAAAAACTGCAAGACTTTGTCACAGCACAAGGAAAACTAAGCTATATAAATGCTGAGGAACGGTTTACACAAGGCTTCCGTATGGGAGCAAAACTGATATTGGAAATAATGAATGAAGATGACGGAGCGCTAAAATCTTTGAAGAAATAGCACTTCGTCATTTTTTTATGTAAAGCTTGGGCATATCGTGAAAACGGTATGCTCTTTTTACTTGGAAAGAAAGGAGGTTTCACCTTTTGTTTATATGGGATTTTTTGCTCAGTGACGTGATGGATCAAATCATTGATTGGTTTTATGGACATCTTGTAGGCTTTCTCGGTGACTTTTTTGCCCAGATGGGCAATATGGGTGTGGAGTTATTCGAGATGAATTGGGTTCAAAGCATTGTGCTGTTTTTTTCCTATCTTGCATGGACGCTTTATGTTACAGGACTTGTGGTGTCATGTTTTGAAACAGGAATTGAATATCAGTACGGCAGAGGAAATCTTAAGGATACAGGAATAAACGCTATTAAAGGATTTATGGCGGTCAGCCTTTTTACCGTTGCCCCCATAGAATTGTATAAGCTATCGGTAAATTTACAAGCAAGCCTTACTACAGGAATTACAGGTCATGCAAATGGAATCAGTGATTTGGCTAACAGTATTATAACCGAATTAAACAACGCAGGAACCCTTGATGCCGTTGGAAACTCTAATGTCTTTGGAGGATTGTCCGCTATTACTTCACCCATTATGGCACTGTTTATTATTATACTTATGGGATATGCGGTGATAAAAGTATTCTTTGCAAATCTCAAGCGTGGTGGTATTCTGCTGATTCAAATAGCCGTTGGAAGCTTATATATGTTCTCTGTTCCCCGTGGATATTTGGATGGATTTATAGGGTGGTGCAAGCAGATTATAGGACTTTGCTTAACTACTTTTCTGCAAGCAACCATACTTACAGCGGGACTGATGGTTTTAAAGGACCATGCATTACTTGGGTTGGGACTTATGTTATCTGCAGGTGAAGTTCCAAGAATTGCGGGTGCATTTGGTTTAGATACCTCAACAAAAGCAAATGTAATGAGTGCCGTCTATACGGCTCAAGCAGCAGTGAATACAACTCGGACCATCGTACAAGCGATGCCGAAGTAGGTAGGAAAGTTTCTATGGAATGGAGATGACTTAAATGTTTACAATGGGAAGCCTTTTTGATGGGATTGGCGGATTCCCCCTTGCCGCAGTTCACAATGGAATTGTTCCTCTGTGGGCCAGTGAAATCGAAAGTTTTCCCATCGAAGTTACAAAAGTACGATTTCCCGAGATGCTCCATGTTGGTGACATTACAAAGCTTGATGGGAGCAAACTTCCTGTTGTGGATATTATTTGTGGAGGCTCACCTTGCCAAGACTTATCTGTAGCGGGAAAGAGAGCAGGGCTTGAAGGTGAACGTTCGGGATTATTCATGGAGCAGATTAGAATAACAAAAGAAATGAGGGATACCGATGGAAAAGACGGAAAAGCAAATGACCTTATTCGACCTCGATTCTTCGTTTGGGAAAATGTCCCCGGAGCCTTCTCCTCTCAGAGCGGAGAAGATTTCAAAGCGGTCCTTGAAGAGACCATCCGAATTGCAGACCGCACCGTATCTGTACCTCGACCTGCGGGAGGGGTATGGAAACCTGCTGGGTGCATTTTGGGAGGAGAATTCTCCCTTGCTTGGAGAGTTCTG
>NZ_DAOUQB010000040.1 GCF_030625865.1 Anaerotignum sp.
GCAATCTGATCAATCATGGCTTCCACAAAGTAATTATGATTCGCCGTTGCATTTTCGTCTTCTGCATCACTGCACACCAGATTTGCATAAACATCCTCTGCGGAGGCCTGATCATACTCACTCTGCGTAATATATCCCAAATCCAGCATTTTCTGCAATATGGTCAATTGGCGTTCTTTGTTGTATTCAGGCTTCGAATCAGGCGCATATAGACTGGGATTTTTGGTGATTCCGGCTATAGATGCACTTTCTGCCAAGGTAAGATCGGCCGCATGTTTCCCATAATAATATTGTGCCGCTGCCTCGACGCCATTCAATCCATGGCTTAAGCTAATGGTATTTAGGTATAATTCCAGAATATAGTCTTTGGCCGCTTTTTTCGTTCCAAGCTGTTTCTCCAAAGATTTTTCCAAAGAAACTGCTAGATACTGCTCTTTCACTTTTCTTACCAACGTTTTTTCATCGTCTAATACCTCGTTTTTAATCAACTGCTGCGTAAGTGTGCTGGCACCTTGTGAGAAGCTAAATGTTCTAACATTTTGCACCGCAGCACGCATAATTCCTCTGAAATCAATGCCATTATGATCATAAAAACGCTCATCCTCAATGGCGATAACAGCCTCTTGCATATACTCAGGAATTTGACTTAACTTAACATATTCTCTGTTTTCATCCCCATGTAGTTTATCAAATTCTACTCCATTGGCATCATATATAAGCGAAGTATAAGATTCCGGTGTAACATCCGCTGTATTAATCATATCCGTGCCTTTTAGGATACCAAATACTGTTCCTAACCCAGCGCCCACAACAGCAAAACCGATAATCACGACAATCGCTATAAGCACCTTAAAAAATTTGCTTGCACCTTTGCGTTTGCGCCGCTTTTTCTTCTTTTGACCTGGGCGAGTTGAGCGTGAAGACGAACTGCTTCTTGAAGAGCCATCAGGAGGACGTCTCCTTTGATGCGTTTCACTCATATACATAAACCCCCTTTAATTCAATATGATTATAGCAGAAATCAACAAATAGGAAAAGAAAAATTTCTTTACAACAATCTTAATCCAGTATTTTGCATAAAAACCATTCAAGAATCACCTGTGCATTTCTCTTTGATATTCTAAGACTTTCCTTCATATCTTAGTTTGAGGAGGTGATAAAATGAAGAAGAAAAAACGTAAAAAAAAGAATGGCATGCTCACGCTTTCTCTTATTTTTATTTGTACTTTTTTTCTTACGATTTTAGTCTTATATCATATGGAAAAAAAAATTGTCCCCTCCTTGCAAGAAATTTCACATAACCGTTCTACGGCTCTTGCAAATGACATTATTAACAACTGTATTCAAGATATGATGAATGAGCAATCCCTCTCCTGTGAAGATTTTCTCATTGCAACAGACAGCGAAAATCCTACATACAGCACAAATACCCAGCAAATCAATCTATTTTGCGCAAACCTAAACAAAAAAATTAACACTGCCATGCAAACCCTGCCATACGAAAAAATTCAGATTCCTCTGGGTGCCGCTTCAAACTCCAACTTTTTTGCAAATTGGGGGCCACAAATTCCTTTCACTTTGATGCCTGGAGGCGAAATAAACTCGGATTATGAAACCTCTTTTGTAACCGCAGGAATCAATCAAGTCAATTATAAAATTTGGATTAACTTAAGCCTTGAAATTCAAATTGTTAATCCCCTTTATTCTGAAAAAATTACACTGACAAAAAAAATTATGCTGGTAGATACAATTATTGGCGGAAAAGTACCGGATCTTTTTTTTAGCGCAGGATAAAATTAGAATAGATGTTGACAGAATGAACAAAATATTATTAAATGTTAGATAGACTAGGATTTACTATTTTTTGGAGGTACTGGAAATGGTTAAAACACTGAAAGATTTTTTATACGAACTTGGTAGTCTTTCTTACGACAATGGTGACTTTGCCATAGTGAAAGACAAACTTAAAGAAAAAGAAGTAAATAGCTTCATAGACTGTTTTCTTCCCGGAACAGAAATTTTGAGTGATGGTAAAAACGGAAAGCCTCTGGCATTAAAAGGTGCAGCAAATGCCGATAAGCGTGCAACCGGTGAAGAAGAGTTGGAATTTACAGGATATCAACTGTACGACTACTCCGATTCCGACGGAAATTGGTATGTTGTTACCCTTCCTTCCTTGGAAAAATTAGAGGCATATCTTTTAAGCGAAGCCGGCTATCTGAATTTTTACAGCACGCAAATGTTTGTTTTTGAAAACGGTGTAGAAAAACCCTTTGAAATTATGTTTAATGGGGATAACGATACCGTTGTAGGTATTGATAAAGATTCCATGGATGCACCCTTGGATATTCCCGCTTTACAAGGCAGAATTTGGGTTAGATGGAAAGATGCCGAAGAATTAAAACCCTTGACCGATGCTGATGTTGAAGCATATAAAAAATCCATCGGGAAATAAAAGCTCCATTAACACGCAAAAACAAAAAATTATAACAGTGATAAAGGCACAATTGCTATGCCTATCACTGTTATTTTTTTGCGGCTTCTGCCCCTCTATTCCTGTTACCATACCCCAAAAACAGTATTATTTTCTCCTCACATAAATTGTCTTTGTGTATACAATATAATATATAAAGGTTGTCTCACACTATTTTATACACTATTTTATACACTATTTTAGGAGATGGTACTATGGGAATGCCCGAAATAATTGGAAGTAATATAACCCGTTTTCAAGCAATTACAGACATCTTAGAATCCGTAGCTTATGAGGAAGCCGCAATTTCACATATCTTAAATGCAGAAGGTGAAAAACTACAAAAAGTTGTTGAAGATGAAGATGATTATACAACAAATATTTTGTTGACAAACACATCTATTAAAAAAACAATTAATTCCGTAACCCTTTTGGAATTGCTTCTAATTAAGAAATTAGAATTATTTGAAGATTGCATTTGTCCTCCACCCGAACCCTGTATTCCTATTCAAGATGTATCTATCGATGTCATTCCTCCGGATTTAGGTAGAACTGTAACAAAAATAAGCAATGAATATTTTACTATAACCAAACAAAGCGCTACAACACTGGCTGGCAGTTGTTATATTACATTGATACCCGATTATCCTGTTACTTTAACAACAGCCCCCACAGGAGTTTCTTTAGCCGGAAATACTCTGACCATTGATTATGCAGTTGTTACAGAAGGAGAAATAACTTTAACAGCTGGAATTGGCGAATGCGAAATCGAGATTCTCATTGAATTTTTTGATGTTTAACAGACGAGAATACAGAAAAATTCATTGACTCAATATTTCCTTTCATTGTAATTCTTTCTGAACTTTGCTTTCTCATAAAAAAAGCCACACATTTCTGTGCGGCTTTTTCATTTTATACGTTTTTTATTACTCTTTTACAAAGGATACCAATAAATCACCTTGACTTACCTTTTCTCCTTCTACAGCATAAATCTTGTCAATCACACCGTCTTCTTTTGCTACAATTGAGGTTTCCATCTTCATTGCCTCAACGGTAAGCAACGGTTGATTTTTCTTTACTTCGTCCCCTTCTTTCACAAAAATCTTGCTGATTGTACCAGGGATAGAAGACCCCAGATGATGGGGATTATTTTTATCCGCTTTTAATCTACGGTCGCTCTTTACTTCCAAATTCTGATCCAGAACCTTTACATCTCGCATTGCACCGTTTATTTCAAAAGTAAGGCTACGGAATCCTTCGGAATCCGGGTCAGACATATCAATATATTTAATCAGGATATTTTTACCTTCTCCAATTTCGATAGAGGTCTCCTCACCTTTTGCCAAACCAAAGAAATAAACATCACTGGTTAATTTGGAAACATCTGTATAATATTCCCAATGATAGCAGTAATCATCGTATACCTTAGGGTACATAGCGTAACTAATAATATTTCTTGAGTTGATACGCTTCATAGTATGGGTTTCAAGCAAATATTTTTCAATTTCCTTCAAATCCGCAGGAGCCAATAATGCACCCGCTCTACCTTCAATGGGTTTTTTACCCTTTAATACGATTTTTTGCAACTCTTTAGGGAACCCACCTTCAGGTTTACCAATGTTACCCATGAAGTAGTCCACAACAGAATCGGGATAAGACAAATCTTTGCCCTCTGTCAAAATATTATCTTTATTCAAACCGTTCTTGGACATAAAGATAGCCATATCACCAACAACTTTGGAAGAAGGTGTAACTTTAATGATGTTGCCCAAAAGATCATTCGCTTGCTTATACAGATGTTTAATTTCCTCAAAGTTATCTGCAGAACCCATAGCCTTTACCTGTGCCAGTAAGTTAGAATACTGACCACCGGGGATTTCATATTTATAAATTTCCGTATTAGGTGTTTTCATTTCGCTTTCAAAGCCTGTGAAAATTTGGCGAACACCTTCATAATATCTGCTTAATTCTGTCAACTGTTCTGTATCCAAGCCTGTATCTCTTTCTGTACCCTTTAATGCCTCAACAACAGCATTCATGGAAGGCTGGCTGGTTAAAGAACTCATAGACTGGATTGCCAAATCGGCAATATTTACCCCTGCCTCTGCTGCCATTAAAACAGTGCTTACACCATTTCCCGTTGTGTCATGGGTATGCAGATGCAATGGAATATTCAATTCAGATTTTAAGGCTGTAAATAATTCTTTTGCTGCGTAAGGCTTTAATAAACCTGCCATATCCTTGATTGCAAAAATATGACAGCCCAATGCTTCCAATTCTTTTGCCTTACGAACATAATAATCCAGTGTGTATTTCGTCTCTTTAGGATTTAAAATATCACCTGTATAGCAAATTGCACCTTCAACGATTTTACCTGTCTTCAAAGATTCTTCGATAGGCATTTTCATATTTTCAACCCAGTTCAAACTATCAAAAATACGGAAAACGTCTACGCCTCTTTCCGCAGAAATTTTAATGAATTCCTGCACCACATTATCTGGATAGTTTGCATATCCAACGGCATTGGAAGCACGCAAAAGCATCTGAATTAAGGTATTTGGCATTGCCTTAGACAACTGCTGTAAACGAATCCAAGGTGATTCCTTTAAGAAACGATAAGCAACGTCAAAAGTTGCACCGCCCCAGGCCTCAACAGAGAAAGCCTTTTCCATTGCCATGTTGGTTGCAGGTGCCGCAACAATCAAATCGTTCGTACGCAATCGGGTTGCCATCAAAGACTGATGGGCATCACGCATAGTTGTATCTGTAACAAATAGGCGTTTTTCTTTCATCAAACTCTGAGTAAAATCTTTTGCTCCCATTTTCAAGAAAGCATTCTTTGCGCCGTTTACCTCAAAGGTAGAGCCATCCTCGTTTTTGCCAAAAGAAGGAGGATCGATTTTTTCAAATTCCGGTTTGTTTCCTTTAGACTCGTTTACAATTTTATTACCGATAAATTCTGCAATTTTTGTAGCACGATCCTTTCCAGGAATAATATGAAACAATTCTGGAGTATTTTCAATGAAAGTTGTAGTGCATTTTCCATCACTCCAAGTCTGGCTTTTCAGCACATTAATCAGGAAAGGAATGTTGGTTTTTACACCACGGATTCTTGTTTCTTTGATGGCACGAATTGCCTTATGCGTCGCTCCTTCAAAACGTCTGTCATGAGCAATAATTTTAACCAGCAAGCTATCATAATAAGGTGTGATTTCCGCACCTGTATATGCAGTACCGCCGTCCAAACGAATGCCCTTACCTGCGGAAGAACGATACACATTGATTTTTCCTGTGTCCGGCAAGAAGTTATTTGCAGGATCCTCTGTCGTAATACGCAGCTGAATTGCAAAACCGTTGGAAGCAACGTCCTCCTGAGAAGAAATTCCAATTTCAGGGGCATTTAAAGCGTAGCCTTCCTCAATCAAAATCTGCGCCTGAACAATATCAATTCCCGTTACTTCTTCTGTTACGGTATGCTCTACCTGGATTCTGGGGTTCATTTCGATAAAATAGTAGTTTTCATCTGCATCAACCAAAAATTCCAGTGTGCCTGCATTTTTATAACCAACATGCTTTGACAAACGAACTGCATCACTGAAAATCTTTTCTCTAACCCCATCACTTACTGTAAAGGCAGGGGCAAATTCCACTACTTTTTGATGACGTCTTTGTACAGAACAGTCACGGTCAAAAAGGTGAACTACATTGCCATATTTGTCTCCCAAAATCTGAACTTCAATATGCTTGGGATTACGAAGATATTTTTCTACGAAAATTTTATCATCGCCAAAAGCTTTTTTCGCTTCGTTTCTTGCTTCTTCAAATTCTTTGGGCATCTCTTGAGAGCTGTTTACAATACGCATACCACGACCACCGCCGCCGTTGCTTGCCTTCAGCATAACAGGATAACCAACTTTTTCTGCAACCTCCATCACTTCGCCCAAATCACGGATCGCATGATCTACACCTGGGATAATTGGCACGTTGCACTCAATTGCCATTTGCTTGGATGAAATCTTATCACCCATGGCATACATAACTTCAACCTCAGGGCCGATAAAAGCAATCCCTGCTTTTTTACAAGCGGAAACAAAATCGGGATTTTCGGAAAGGAAGCCATAGCCGGGATGAATGGCATCTGCGCCCTTTGCCTTTGCAATCTTAATGATATTGTCAATATCCAAATATGCATCAATAGGTCCTTTTTCGGGATTCAGCATATACGCCTCATCTGTTTTGGTACGGAAAAGAGAGTATTTATCTTCTTTGGAAAAGATACCTATAGTCTGGATGCCCAGCTCATTTAAAGCACGATACACACGAATGGCAATTTCGCCACGGTTTGCTACAAGCACCTTTTTAAACTTCTTAATTTGTACTTCCTGCATTTTTATACCTCCTTAATCATTATGCTTTTTAATCAAAACCCTCGGTTTACAATTGAAAACCTTGTTTACTATTATAATATAGGTTAGCTTATTCGTAAACTAAAAATCTGTAGAGAATTATATAAGCAAAACTTATATGTACCGTCATTTTTTCCCACGAGGAAATACTTTTCCCATTAAATGTGTTAGGTTTTTGCACTCAATTACTTCCAAATTATCCAATTTTACTTTTCTGGCTCCCTCAAATGCTACAAATACCTTTGAAAAGCCCATTCTATCTAATTCCCGAATGCGCCCCTCTATTGCGGGGATTTTCTTCAATTCCCCCGTCAATCCAACGTCAGCAATAAACGCCCAGTCTGATGGCAGAGGAAAATCTTTAACTCCGGAAACAATACTCATCAACACCGCCAGATTTGCAGCCTGCTCTTTTAAATACAAGCCGCCTGTTGTTTTCACAACTACATTTTTATCATATAGTTTTATCCCACCACGCTGTTCCAATACAGATAAAAGTGTATTTAACGTATCTTTTTTCATATTCTCGCTAATTCTGGAAGGATACGGCGTAAAGGAATTGGAAACCAAACTTTCAATTTCCGCTATCACAGCACGGGAGCCTTCCCTTAAAACAGTTATGGCACTTCCGGAAACCGCATCTTCCTTTTTTCGTTTGGTAACAAAATATTCCGATGGATTGTCGATGGAGGAAAGCCCTTTTTCAGTCATGGCAAAGAAACCCATCTCCCCCGTACTGCCGAAGCGGTTTTTAGAGGCAATCAAACTTCTTAACTCCTCTGCGCCCTCTCCCTCCAAAATCAGTACCGTATCAACCAAATGCTCCAACGCCCTTAATCCTGCAATTTCATCGTTTTTGTTCATCTGCCCAATCATAAAAACAGCTCGAGGTCTGGCTTTATTTTTAGCGCATTGCACCAATGCTGAGGCGCACTCCATAGTTTGGGTAGGGTTTCCTGCTCTGGAGGGATAAAATTCTGCCAAAGCAAAGGTTTGGATACTATCCAAAATAATAAAATCCGCATCCACTTCAGTAATTGCCTCCAGCACACGATCCATAGAAGTATCTGCCAAAATCCAAATATTATCCTCCACCTTTTCCAGTATACGGTCGGCTCTGCTTTTGATTTGGCTATCACTTTCTTCACCGGAAGCATATAAAATACGTTTTCCTGCCTTTGCTAATTGGCTGGCAACCATTAAAGATAGAGTAGATTTTCCCCCACCTGGTGGAGAGGTGATAATAGTAACAGAATCTCTGACAATACCGCCACCCATCACACGGTCAAACTCGGTAATATTGGTAAATAAACGTTCATTTCCCGTAATTTCTACTTCAGATAAACGAGAAACCGTCTGATTAGAAGAAGCTTTCGCCATTCCCTTAGAGAAAGACTGCCCCTTCTGCCCTTTCGTTTCCTCTCTCTCCTCAAATGTATTCCATTCTCCACATCTTGTGCATCTCCCTGCCCATTTTGGACTTACATATCCACAAGATGAACAAACATATACGATTTTTGTCTTCATATCTCCACTCCCTGCCACAGAAAAATCTGTATTCAGAAAAAGTGGGCTGTATATTCATACAGTCCACTTTGTATTGATTAACCAATCTTTTGAACCTTCACATATGGCATATTATTTTGTAAATCCACACTTACGGTTACCTTGCCAGCCATATTCGTTTTTACTTTGCCTACATTAACATCATCAATCAAAATTTTATAATCCGTAGCTGGCTCCATTTCCAATGTCAACTGCACGTCCTCGTGACCTTCCACCATGAAATAAGCACCATCTTCAGTTAAAGTAAATTTATGTATGGTAGCGCCAGGCACTACCTCCATTAGCATTTTTCCATTCTTTTCCAACTTGGTAATTTCATTATATGTTTTAACCTTGTAAAGATCTCCTTGCACCTCAAAATCCAAAACCTTTTTCTTTTCTTCCATTAAATAGTTGCCGAAGCTGATGCTACCATCCTCTTCCCGACGGATCAATTCTTCGATTACAGCCATTACGCTACCTCCCAAAAAATCACTTTATACAATATACTTTCGAAATAAAACCTTAAATTTCGCCAAATTTCTCTCTTCATTTGGAATAGGTTGATTATAACACAAAACAAGGTTTTGGTATATACTAAATTTATTATTTTAAAAGGTAAAAAACCAATTATTTAACATTTCTGAATGAAAATCCATTTGTTTTTACACCCACGGATATTTTACTGCCTCCTTGGATATTTCCGCTTAAATATTCCTCGGCAAAAGCATCCTCAATCTTTGTTTGCAATGCTCTACGCAAGGGTCTGGCACCATAAGCCTTGTCGTAGCCAACTTCTGCAATTTTTTCAATTGCCTTATCGGTAAAGGTCAACGTAATATCCATATTTTCCTTCACTCTATCAGAAAGTGTTTTTGCCATGATTTTTACAATATCCACAATATCCTTTTGTTCCAAAGGATGGAATACGATAATATCGTCAATACGATTGATAAACTCCGGTTTGAAGATATTTTTCACTTCGTCCATAACGCTTTTTTTCATTGCCTCATAGCTTTGCTCCGTTGTTTCCACACTGGTAAAGCCCAGCTTTTTCGGTGCAACAATGCTTCTGGCTCCGGCATTTGAAGTCATAATAATAACCGTATTTTTGAAGTCTACCTTTCTTCCCTGCCCATCGGTTATATGTCCGTCATCCAAAACCTGTAAAAGGACGTTAAATACCTCGGGAGAAGCTTTTTCAATTTCATCAAAAAGAATCACAGAATATGGATTCCTACGGACCTTTTCGCTGAGCTGACCCCCTTCTTCATAGCCAACGTATCCCGGAGGCGCCCCTACCATTCTGGCTACGCTGTGCTTCTCCATATATTCGGACATATCTATGCGAATCATAGAGGATTCATCACCAAAAAGTGCCTGTGCCAAGGCTTTGGAAAGCTCTGTCTTACCCACACCTGTGGGACCTAAAAACAGGAATGAACCAATGGGTCTATTCGGGTCCTTCAGTCCAACACGACCGCGGCGAATTGCTCTGGCTACGGCTTTAACCGCCTCCTCTTGCCCAACCACTCTTTTGTGCAAAGTATCTTCCAAAGCAAGCAATCTTGCTGTTTCTTCTTCCTTTATGCTTTGCAAAGGAATTCCTGTCCAACGGGACAGAACTTCAGCCACCTCTTCAGGGGTAACCGTATGGTCGTTGACATCGTTCTTTTTCTCCCACTCTTTCTGGGCTTCCTTTAATTCGGTGCGCAAAGCATCCTGCTGTTTTTTAATTTCACCTGCTTTTTCAAAATCCTCTGTAATAATGGATTCTTCTTTTTCCTTTTCCATTTCCGCCAATTTCTTTTGTAAATCCTTTACGGCGATTGGCGTAGCATAGGTTTTTAAGCGCAATCTGGAAGCAGCCTCATCAATTAAATCAATGGCTTTATCGGGCAAAAAGCGTTCTGTTACATATCTCGTAGAAAGCTTTACCGCTGCCTCCACCGCTTCATCGGTAATGGTTACCTTATGATGTACCTCATATCTGTCACGAAGGGCACGAAGCATAGCAATTGCAGCCTGCTCACTGGGTTCCTCAACCTTTACCGGCTGGAAGCGACGTTCAAATGCCGCATCTTTTTCAATATGCTTGCGGTATTCATCCAATGTGGTTGCACCAATCAATTGTATCTCTCCACGCGCAAGGGAAGGCTTTAAAATATTAGAAGCATCAATTGCACCTTCTGCCGCTCCCGCTCCGATAATGGTATGAATTTCATCAATAAAAAGAATAATATTGCCGTCTGCACGCACTTCTGTCAGTGCCTTCTTCATTCTATCCTCAAATTCTCCACGGTATTTTGAACCTGCAATCACAGCTGAGAGATCCAAACTAATAATTTTTTTGTTTTTCAATACCTCAGGAATATTACCGTCGGCAATTTTTTGCGCTAACCCCTCTACAATTGCAGTTTTGCCCACACCGGGATCCCCTACGAGACAAGGGTTATTCTTTGTTCTTCTGCTCAAAATTTGAATAATACGCTCTATTTCCAAATCTCTGCCAACAATGGGGTCAAATTTGTTGTTTTTTGCCATTTCCGTTAAATTACGGCTGAATTTATCTAAGGTTTCCGTTGTGCTTTTTTCATTTTCTTCCCCATTGGAGTTCATTCCTTTGACCCCTGGCGTTTCGTTGTCACCGGCGCCCAGCATATTCATAATATCTGCATACACCTGCTGACGGTTAATATTTAATTCCACCAAAATTTTAGTTGCAATGTTGTCTTCTTCCCGAATTAATGAAATCAACATATGCTCCGTACCAACATAACCTGTCCCCAATTTCATTGCTTCCTGTAAGCTAAATTCCACCACCCTCTTTGCTCTTGGTGTATAATCCGCAGGTACATAAAAGGTCCTGTTATATTCGTTTAGTGCAACAATTCTATCCATAACCTGATGATAGGTTACCCCTTGTATTTCCAATGCTTTTGCTGCAACACTTTCCTGTACCAACGTCAGCCCCAGCAAAATATGTTCCGTGCCTACATACTTATTTCCTAATTTCAACGCCGCCTCTTGGGCTCTCGATAAAACTTCTTGTGCTTTTTTTGTGAATTTACCTTCCATGTTCTTCACCTTCCTTAACTTGTTAGCCATTAACGCTTGTGATTGCTAATGCTATGTTTAAAATAAAAGAACTTTTCAGTTCTTCTATTCTTTTTCCATATTTAATAAATTATACGAAAGAAATAACAAGGGGATACCTAAAACTATTTTTCAAAAAAAGTTTCCATTCCCTACGTCACTCATGTCTGTTTGATACCCACATTATAATACACAAAGTAAGAAAATGCAAAGCTTGTTTTAGCTTTTTCCAATAAAAAGCTGAAAAATTCCTTCCACCGGTAATTCTTCGAAATACCAAGGCTGGTTTGTAATGGGATGATACCCTTTTAATGCGAAGGCCCAAAGGGCAATTTCCGTTCGTCCCCTTTTTTGAAATAATGGGTTATATTTTTTATCTCCCCAAATAGGTGCACCTGCATGAGAAGTCTGCACTCGAATTTGATGATGGCGGCCTGTTTCCAATCGTATTTCCACATAACTCAAATCCTGATTTTCTTCCTTTTTTGCTTGCAAAACCTCATAATGCAAAACAGCTTTTTTTCCTGTTTTTTCTTTCGATGAAACAACCTCCGAAAGATTTGTTCGCATATTTTTTTTCAAATAATCAACCAAAGTTCCTTTTTCTTCGGGTAATTTACCGCAAAGAACCGCACGATACCGTTTTTCCAAAAATCCCGCCTGCATCTGCTTAGCAAAAGACGCCTCCGCTTTTTTTGTTTTCGCAAAAACAAGCAGTCCGCCAACAGGCCGATCTAAACGGTGAATTAAACCAAGAGAATGTCCGCAATATGCCTCTAAAGCAGAAAGCAAATCCAAATCTCCTGTTTTGTCCCCCTGAGTGGGCATTCCTTGAGGCTTTCTGGCAACAAGCATTGCCTCATCCTCGAATAATATTTTCCATTCCATTTCTACACTTCCTTTAAAAGAATCCCGCTTTTAGGCTGCAACACCAACCGTAGATGTCCGTTTTCCACGACAAATCCTTCACTTTTGGTATGATACCCATTTTCATCTGTTGTGAGCAGCGCTTTCATTCTTCCCTTTTCCATTACCCCAATTTGCCAAACGGGGACATGTGCTTCTTTTTTACAATCACCATTGTTCAATACGACAACGCACCGATTCTGCTCCGTAAATCTTCCGTAACCAATCACACCGTATTCGCCAAATAATTGTTTGAAAGAACCAAAACGCAACGCTTCATTTTCTTTTCGCAAACGAATACAATCTTTGTGGAAGGCAATCAACTCCTGATTTTCCCTCCCCCAAGGATAAGGCCTGCGATTGTCAGGATCCGTCCATCCCATAACGCCTGCCTCATCTCCATAATATATGGTGGGAGAACCAATCCATGTCATTTGAAACAAAACAGCCTCTCGCATCACCGATAGGTGAACACCTTCCTCTGCGCTAGCGGAACCATTTTCCTCCAATCTCCCTAATTGTCGATTCGTACGTGTCAAAAAACGAGAATGATCATGATTCGAAAGCTCATTCATTGCTGTAGCTATGGCTTGTATGGGCAGTTTTGACATTTGATAAATCATACTGCCCCAGAAAACATCGGCATTGTTGTATAAATCATCTCTTGCGTCGGTACTATGCTTGGATACCCCTGTGAAAAACCAGGTCAAAGGCTCCATAAATGCATCATAATTCATAATGCTGTCCCATTGGTCGCCAAAAAGCCACGGCTTCGCATCCCCGTAATGCTCCGCCAAGATAATGGCATTGGGATTGGCTTTCTTTACTGCATTACGAAATTCCCGCCAAAAAATGTGGTTAAATTCCTTTGTTTTCCCCAAATCCGCCGCTACATCCAATCGCCATCCATCGGCACAAAAAGGCGGCGACACCCATTTCCTAGCAATCTCTAATATCTCTTGGCGCAGTGCTGGACACCCTTCTATATTTAACTTGGGATGGTTTTCATACCCCCACCAGCCTTCGTAACTGTTTCCCTCTTGATTCCAATAAAAATAGGGATGATAAGGGCTGTTTTTATCCCAAAAAGCACCCTGGCTTTTGCCGATATAAACACCCTCTCGATCCATCCATTTATGAAAAGCGCCACAATGATTGAACACGCCATCAATAATCACCTTAATACCCCTTTTATGGGCTTCTTCCACTAATGTGGCAAAAAGTATATCGCTCTTTTCCAAATTGATTTCATTGGTAATACGTGTAATATATTTCGTTGCTTCCCCATTTTCTTCGGAACCAAAGAGCAATGCGCCCTCTTCCACCTCAATCACACCAAGATGGGGATCAATATGCTCATAGTCTTGAATATCATATTTATGATTACTGGGGGACACAAAGATCGGGTTTAGATAAATTGCATCAATCCCCAAATCCTCCAAATAATCCATTTTTTCCAAAATACCTTGTAAATCCCCACCATAAAAATTGCGGATATCCTCCACTTCTGGGTTTAAGAACCAATCCTCCACCCGTTTTACCGGCTTTCCCAAATACATATACTCATTGCTTAAAACATCATTTTTTTTATCTCCATTAAAAAAACGGTCGGGAAATATTTGATATATTACTGCTCCCTTTGCCCATTGGGGTGTATAATAATTTTTCAACAACTCAAACCAGCCTTCGGTTTGGTATTTTTCAAATACACCATATTTTGTATAGTAAAGGGTAAATCCCTCTCCTTCAATGGAAAAATAATAACGCTCTGTCTCAGCAGAAGGTGGTAATTCAACTTGATAATAGTCAAAAACAAAGCTTGCCCGCATTTTTTTCATGGGCAAACGACTTTTTTCTGTACACAAATACGGCTGCAGTACAATATCCCTTCCCGCCCTCAGGGTAATGGTAACGGTGTCACATTGGGATGGCTCTGATGGCATGCGATAATTTATGGTTTCATCGCTAAAAATCGCTTGAGAACAAAAATATGGAATATTCTTCAACCAAGAAAAGTCGCCATAGTTCGGCATACTCCCATCTCCTTCCATTTTCATTGCGGTAATTATACCACAAAAGCATAAAAAACAAAGTAAAAATATTATACCCTTAATAAACCAATCTCCTATTGGGAAATATTATTTTAGAAGAAAATTTTGAATTATCATCGAATTTAACACAAATGAAAAAGAGCAGCCTGCCGATGACTGCCCTTTTCCAAAAAGAGAAGGTATTTCTTATTGGGATTACGGATTTACCGCAATGTGAAAATATTGGGGAGTTTTCACGTTTTTATTATAACATGTGGGACAAAAAATGTCTAGCATAAATTGTATAAAAATAAAATTAACTTGTAAAATCCGATAACAAGCGAACCAAATTTTCCTCACCCAAAACATAAATGCCTTCCTTGAGTTCTTGGCGTTCTGGCTCAGGCAAAACCGAAATGGGCACTTGTGTTACTTCCTTCAGGCGCATTTTTTTATCGAGATCCTCAACAAAAACGGCTAAATATCCTTCATATTCCTTTAACAAAAATACCTCACTGCTCTTTCCCTTAACAGAACAGCGCAATATCACCTTTTCCGGAGAGAAGTAAACAATTTGCCATCCGGTATAAATACTTTGCAACTGCTCACGGTTTAAGCCTTCCAAAAAATCAGGCACCGGCTCCTCTTCTTCTTTTGTAATTGCATCCACTGTATAATAATACTGGTAAATTATTTTACCTTCTTTTTTAATCGTAACCTCATTTTTTGCAACAGAAACAGCTTGTTCCTGGGCTATAGGATTTTGTTTTTCCTGATCTTTTGTCGATAAAAAATAGCCAAACCCTAAGAATAGAAAAAACCCAACAAAGGCCAGAAGTACAACTTTTTTCATCATAGAATCCACCTCGAAAAAAGTATGTACACTTTTGGAAAATTTTATACAAAAATATCATAATACCTTAGGAGCTATATTTTCAAACAGCCTGATATTATTTCACTAAATCCAATCTAAAGTGAACAGGCACACCGTTTTGGTAAGTACATGGCAACTCCCCTTGAATAAGTGGGAGCAAATAATCAACTAATTCCTGCTCTACATCGTTCCCTTCTTGGTTAATCCATTCCAGAGGAACTGTCTTAACTTGATTTGCAATTTTTTCTATTTCCACAAAGTCTATCTCAAATTGATAGGGCTTTGAAGATGTTCTTTTGATTGCCGCCATTTTTCCCGTTCCTCCGGAAATGGCATAATCTGCCGCCGCCATTCCAAGAAGTCTGGATTCATATATATCTGCTCCACTTGCTACATGAGACGCACACCTTTGCATCAAATTCAACTCTACACTTCTTACTTTGCAACCAATTTCCTGACGCACAATTTCTTCTAAATATCTTGCTGCACCAGCCAAAATTTTATGCCCAAAAGCGTCTGTTGTTCTATCTTGAAGACAGTCTGTTATATACTCACCTGTTTCGCTTTTGATCCCCTCGCTAACCGCAACAATGACCGCATGTTTTTCCGCCAGCTTATCTCTTACGTCCTCCAAAAAACTACTTACAGAAAAAGGTTTCTCACAAAGATAGATTAAATCAGGCGCTCCATCCCCATTGGTCCTTCCTAAAACAGAGGATGCCGTAAGCCAACCCGCATCCCGCCCCATTACTTCTACAATGGTCACCGCCGGTAAGGCATATACATTACAGTCGCAAGCAATTTCCGAAAAAGTAGTAGCTATATATTTGGCCGCCGAACCAAACCCGGGGCAATGATCTGTTTCCATCAAATCATTGTCAATGGTTTTAGGTGCACCCATAACGCAAATATCATTAATTTTATGTAACTTGCAATACTCCGCAAGCTTATGCACCGTATCCATAGAATCATTTCCGCCGATATAAATAAAATAACCAATATTATACTTTCTAAAAACGGAAATAATTTTCTCAAATTCATATGTATTTTCTTCCCAATGGGAAAGCTTCATTCTACATGAGCCAAGTGCCGAGGAAGGTGTCTGACATAAAAGCTGCAAAGCCTGAGGATCAGAGAGCATGGTATTCAACTCTACAATTCTATCAGCCAAAATACCGATAATGCCATTTTGTGCCCCATAAACCTTATCTATGTTTTTGTCTGCCAAACCTTTTTCTACCACGCCGCACAAAGTAGCATTAATTGCTGCAGAGGGCCCACCCGATTGGGCAACCAATAAGTTTTTCATTTATATCCGCCTTTCCAATTCATCCTTTTTTCGTTCTAAAACAATTATAGAATTATTTTCGTCAAGAAACAACAACAATTTTTTCCGTGATGGTTTTCCCTCACAATGCCCTATCAACACTTTATGTCTCGGCTTAATGTTCCGTTTGCTCAACCCCTAGCACCGATAAAAACTGAATCCGTGACGGTAAGTTCAGTTCCGCCTGTTACAGTGACTTCATCTCCGTCATATTAGAAGTCTAATAGTTCTTTAACAATAAATTTGTCAAGAAATTCCCACGAGAAATGAGCAGGCGACTAAATTTCACTTGCACATTCATCTCCTTTCTCAAGAATCACTGAATAAAGAAACGGATAAGAGAATAAGCTAACTCGCCTATTTTCCTATCCGTTTCTTATTTATATATGTCTACACAGTTTTGTCTAGTAATCTGATTAAAAACCTGTTATTGATAAACCCAATCAGACTTTTATCCCAAGATCAGTTTGATAAAGAATAAGATCCCTATGATTACGATAACAGGATTTAATTCTTTTTGTCTTCCGCTAAGCACCTTCAATAGTACATATGAAATTACACCAAATACCAAACCTTCGGAAATACTATAGGCAACGACCATCATAAGAATTGTCATAAAAGCAGGGAAGCCCTCTGTATAATCACTAAAATCAATATCTCTGATATTTTCAACCATAAACAGACCAACCACTACCAATGCAGGCGTTGTTGCAAAGGAAGGAATTGTTGTTAAAATAGGAGAAAACAACAAAGCCACAAGGAACAAAATTGCCGTGGTAAACGCCGTCATACCTGTGCGTCCTCCGTCAGATACGCCGGAAGCACTTTCTACGAATGTAGTTACCGTGGATGTACCCATAGCAGCACCAAGAGTTGTTGCACAAGCATCTGCAAACAGTGCACCCTTAATGTGGGGAAGCTTGCCATTTTTATCAATAAAACCTGCTTTGGTAGAAACACCGATTAATGTACCTAAAGTATCGAATAAATCTACAAACAGGAAAGCAAAAACAACGGTAACAAAGTCAAGAATTTTGATGCCATGGAAATTCAGTTTCATTGCTATGGGAGCAATGCTTGGTGGTGTAGAAACAATACCCTGAGGAATCAAGGAATACATCCCCGCATCAATATCCACTACATAAATTCCGGTCAACTGACAAATAATACCCAAAACCCAGGTAATAATAATTCCTAAGAACAACGCACCCCTTACTTTTTTCACTACCAGAGCCAAAGTAATAATCGTACCAATTAAAGCTAATGCCACAGAAACACTTTTAATATTGCCCAATCCTACGCAAACGCTGGAATTGGGAACAATTACGCCTGCATTTTGCAGACCGATAAACGCAATAAACATACCAATACCAACACTGGTTGCTTTTTTCATATTAGAAGGAATTGCATTAAAAATTGCTTCTCTTACATTCACAGCAGAAAGCAAAATAAAAATAAGACCCTCTACAAAAACAGCGGCTAAAGCAACTTCCCATGGATAGCCATACTGTCCGCAAACGGTAAAGGCAAAGTATGCGTTAAGCCCCATACCGGGAGCCAGTGCAAAAGGATAATTTGCAAAGAATGCCATAAATAACGTACCCAGTGCAGACGCAATGCAAGTTGCAGTCAAAAGTGCACCAGCATCCATCCCCGTTACACTTAAAATACTCGGGTTAACAACAAGAATATATGCCATTGTCATAAATGTAGTTAATCCGGCAAATATTTCAGTTTTCATTGTGGTATTATTTTGTTTCAATTTAAATAGATTTTCGAAAAAACCCATATTTCCCCCTCCTTTTTCGTAGGTAATATATAAAAAATAAGTAAAAAAAGACAATGACTTAAAGATGATAGCAAAGTAACGACAACATGTCAACGGGTTAGGAAAGTATATCCTACAAAGATTTTGAGAAAGAAGCAACTTATTTCATAGTTTTTTTCTCTTGTCAATATTTGTGGGCTATGCTAATATAAACAAAGAACCTGTCGTCGGAGCTTTTCGACGGCTTTTCTTTTCAAATGAGCGGATGGTAATGAAGTATTTTATGGAGGTTAATGATGAACCACGAAATGATTATCATATTAGACTTTGGCGGCCAGTATAATCAGCTGATTGCACGCCGCGTCAGAGAGCATCATGTATATTGTGAAGTCATGCCTTGGAATAAGCCTATCGAGGAAATCAAGGCAAAAAATCCAAAGGGTATCATTTTCACCGGCGGACCCAACAGTGTGTATGAGGAAACTTCCCCTCACTGCGATCCTGCAATTTTTGAGCTGGGCATTCCTGTGTTAGGCATATGCTATGGTTGTCAGCTGATGGCGTATACACTGGGTGGTAAAGTTGGGAATGCAAACGAAAAGAGTGAATACGGAAAAACAGAGGTAACTTTCGACACCAGTAGCAAGCTTTTTAAGGGAATTGATAAAAAAGAAATCTGTTGGATGAGCCATACAGACTTTGTAACAGAGATGCCGGAAGGCTTCCACGTTGTTGGTAAAACTTCCACCTGCCCTGCTGCAGCAATTGAATGCCCCGAAAAAAGTTTTTATGGTGTGCAGTTTCACCCTGAGGTAAATCATACACCCAAAGGCACCAACATGCTTCACAACTTCTTATATGAAGTTTGCCGTTGCAGTGGCGACTGGACTATGACAAACTATATTGAAGATCAGATTAAAAAAATAAGAGCACAAGTTGGTAACGGCAAGGCACTTTGTGCCCTTTCCGGCGGTGTTGATTCCAGCGTTGTTGCTGCATTGGTTTCTAAGGCAATCGGCAAACAATTGACTTGTGTATTCGTTGACCACGGCCTTATGCGTAAAAACGAGGGCGATGAAGTAGAATCCGTATTTGATGGTTTTTTTGATTCTCATTTCGTTCGTGCAAACGCACAGGAACGATTCTTGAGTAAGTTAAAAGGCATTACTGATCCCGAGGCAAAAAGAAAAATTATTGGCGAAGAATTTATTCGTGTTTTTGAAGATGAGGCTAAAAAAATCGGGAAAGTTCAATATTTGGTTCAAGGGACAATTTATCCCGACGTTATTGAAAGTGGTTTAGGTGATTCAGCTGTTATTAAATCTCATCACAACGTTGGCGGATTACCCTCCGTTGTTGATTTTGAAGAATTAATAGAACCCCTTCGTCTACTATTTAAAGATGAAGTAAGGCAAATGGGTATTGAACTTGGTTTACCAGAAACCTTGGTATGGCGTCAGCCTTTCCCCGGTCCCGGCCTGGGCATTCGTGTCATTGGCGAAGTGACAGAAGATAAATTGGCAATTTTAAGAGATGCTGATGCCATTTTCCGTGAGGAAATTGCAAAAGCAGGTTTAGACCGTAGCATCAATCAATATTTTGCAGTTATCACGGATGTTCGTTCCGTAGGTGTTATGGGTGACTTTAGAACCTATGATTATACTGTAGCCCTTCGTGGTGTAACAACCACCGACTTTATGACTGCCGATTGGGCGAGAATCCCTTATGATGTATTGGATCGCATTAGCGTTCGTATTGTAAACGAAGTGAAACACGTAAATCGTATCGTGTATGATATTACGTCTAAGCCCCCTGCTACGATTGAGTGGGAATAAATAACACAACCCCTGCAAGCCTTTAAAAATCTAGGTTTGTAGGGGTTTTTATCATCAAAGCGTACTAAAAGCGTACTATTTTTTCAAATCTCATAAAATTTTCATACTCATTTGATTAATCGTCCCAGTTACTCTACCATTTTAATTCTGATAGGTTGAAACAGGCTATAATAATATCTTGATTGTAATGATTGTTTTTTATAATAACCATAAACTATTTATATTTGCTATATGTATCCATCAAAAGTTGAGTTCTTCTGGAAATACCTATTTTTTCAAAAAAGTCTTTTTCGAACGTACATCCAGGTGCTTCTAACTCATCAAGTAATGCTCTAATTTCAATTTCAAGAATGCGTAAAACAATTTTACAATTTTGATATTCATTTACAAAGATTTTGGGGAGATCACTCGTTTTAATCTCATCTAATGTCTCATTAACAATTGTTATTTTTTCTAATTCAACTTTTATCTTTTTTAATTCTCCGCTAAATATTCTACTTTCATTTCTCAATAAGATTAGAGAAGCACAAGCAAAATTAATAAATTCTAAAGCATTACATTTATTAATTTCTTTAATCTCGTTTATTTCATTTTTTGAATGTTTAGATTCTTTATTAAAAATATAAATAGCTATCCATACACTAACCGCACTCGTAAGCAATGTTGTGATTATTGGCACAATAACATTTATAACTACTTGATTATCCATTTTTCCCTCCCCATGCTTAACAACGAATTTTTTTAATTTGACATTATCCTTTTTATTTTATTCATAATAAAAACCTTTGTCAAATCGCTTCAAAAATATTCAAACTTAAAAATTTCTGTTCCATATTTTTAAAAGTAACGTAAACCTCGCAAATCTTATAAATACAAGGTTTGCGGGGTTTTTTTATCTTTGAGGACATTTCGATTATCATATCTCTGCAATATTAAAGAAAAACAAGAGTCGTTATCTAAATAAAATTAGGTAGTTCCTCTTGCTTTTAGTTGTAATTATTTGCTTATTCTTTTGCAGTTAACTCAATAGTTGTTATTGCAGTTTCTTCTTGCGCTATGTACATTTCTTCTGCCTGTTGCTGAATTTCTTGTAAACTTTCAATGGTATCTGTAATTTTGTTGAACAAAAGAAAATACATATTTTTATAATCTGTCATAATATCACCTCAAATATATAATAGCATACTGCACATATAAAAACAAGTGTAAATAAAGTGTGTATATATCATATTATTTTAG
>NZ_DAOUQB010000010.1 GCF_030625865.1 Anaerotignum sp.
CCTTTTTTCCTACAAAATCCTTATTTAACAAAACACTACATTGTGTTAAGCTTATTTTTTTGACTGCGTTATATAGTAGATTTTCCTTTTTCCCAGCCCCTTATTTAACATCAACGAATTATGTTTAGTAACACTGACAAACCCTCAAATTATTGTATAAAAAAGAGCATATCTGCATTGATATACTCTTTTTTAGTTGTTCCAAACAAAGTTAAAGGGATTGCTGCCACTGGTTTCCCAGGGCAGCTTCTGGAGGATAAATGAATTTCAAAAAAGAGTATTATTGAAAGCACCCTCTTTTTCATGCTAGCAGAAAAAACGTCCCAAAAAGTCTCAAAAAGTCCCAAAACGTCCCAACTTTTTGTTGCAATAAAAAAAGCAGTGTTTTACGGCTATCAACACCGTTATCACTGCTTTTCCTAAATAAAAATATAGTGCAAAATCTTTTAGATTTTCTCTATCCTCATCATTTCACAAATAATCTCAGGGGTAACCAAACTCACTTGATCTATCAAGTGTAGACGAAAAGTCATAGTTCCACCTCTGGCTGCAGCTGTCTTTTCATAAGCCAATTCCCCACAAACGCCCATAGTTACTGTTGATGCCAATGAAGCTTCAAGTATATCATCTGGATTCCCACCGCAAAACGCTCCCAGCATCGCCGTAGACATGCATCCGGAACCCGTTATCTTGGCCATAATTGGGTGCCCGTTCCGTACCAAATAAGCTATTTCTTTGTTTGCTACAATATCAATCGGACCGGATATTACAATAACGCTTTTCATTTTTATGCTAAGCTGTTTTGCCATAGCTGCAATTTCATATACATTATTTTCTGTAATTTTATCGGCTTCCGTAGCATCAACACCCCTTATATCACTTTTGCCCGTGGCGATGGCTTTGATTTCTGAAATATTACCACGTATCACAGAAAATTGCATACTATCAGCCAACTGGCGAAACGTATCTACACGAAACCTTGAACCCCCAACCCCAACAGGATCGATAATAACGGGATGATTTAACTCGTTGCTTCTTCTGCCCGCAGTAATCATTGCATCATTATCGCTTACCGTTCCCATATTTAGAACCAACGCATTTGTTTTACTTGTAATATCTGCAACCTCACGAAAATCATAAGCCATAGTTGGTGATCCGCCGCAGGCAAGTATTATATTGGCGCAATCATTAACTGTCACAAAATTTGTAATGCAATGAACAATCGGGTTTATACGATTTATGTTTTGAAATACTTTATCTAACATGACTGACTCCTTTCGCTTTCTAACGATTGTTTCATTTTTTGTAAATTTCCTGTCTTCTCCAATGATTTAATAAGTACATAGCCTATGACTGCCCCCATTAGCGAAGATGGAATAAAAAACGGTACATATGTAAACATTGAAGTGGGTGGCAGTCCATAGAAATGAACCATAAACGGATAAGATACAATTGCACTAATAATACCTGTCCCAATTACCTCACCCACAACTGCCATGTACAACTTCTGGGTTTTCTTATAACATAGTCCGGAAAGGTATGCACCAATTACTGCACCAATAACCGCAAGTATGGTATTACCGTTAAGTATCATCCGCAAAGTTCCAATTAATAAAGCGCATACAAAACCAAGGGTTGGGCCAAGGATAACTGCCGCAATCACATTAATCATGTGCTGAAAAGGAGCCATCCTTGGGAAATACACAAAGGTGTTGAGCACGTAGCCTAGTGCCACTAACATTGCAAGGGTTGTTTGTTTTTTTAGGTTTATTTTTTTCATTTTACACTCTCTTTCCTATATGATTTTTTTGATGTATAATAAAAAGGCATAGAAAGGAATACACCCGCGGTGGTGCACCCCTTTTTATGCCTTATCAATTTTAAACATAAAAGTTACGTAATTCATATTTAATTTTTTTTGATTATATAATTGCAATAAAAAAGCCTTATCCTAGGGATAAGACATCAAATACTTGACTGATTACACTCCCTACGACAGTATTAACTGACAGGTTCTAAGGGTCAGGTTTTATCCTTCTCAACTAAAATAGTTCCCCCGGTTATAAATTTGTATTTAATTTTCATTCATTATAACACTTTTGGAAAATTCCGTCAATATATTACTAAATCTATATATACAGTTTGTAGTATCAGATATTCAAATTAGACTGGGTAATGCTTAGTGTTATTATCCTTGCACTTATGGCTGCTTTAATGTATGAAGGCATTGCTTTTTTAGAAAAAAAATGTCTTAAATGGCAACAATAAAAAATCTCCTTTGTTTGTTATGACTTTTTCTCGTCAAACATGCAAAGGAGTTTTATTTTTATCATTATTTGTAATAACATCAAACAAATTCTTCATATATTACACGAATTGCATCTGCCATCTCATCCTCTACAACACCAACCCATGTACTTAGCTCCCCACTTCCTTGGTTAATCATCACGACCCCAATACTTTGTCTTTGCAATACTTGAAAAATACGATTCACTGTTTCACGGTTGTGGACTATTCCATATCCAGCCAACACAATGCCTGCAATTCCGTGCTGTGTCGTAAGAGAATAAGAGATATTCCATTTCTCAATTTCTTCCTTAAACTTGTCTTGTACGCTATCAAATCGTTGGGCGTCCACCATCAAACAAACACAATTGATGCCAGATGGAAGGTATTGAAAAGACAAATCACAATTTTGGGCAGCTTGCAATACCCCTTTTACAAATGTTTTATCACGACTTGCCTGTTCTTTCTCCACAACCAATAGACTAAATCCTTTTTTGCCTGCAATACCAGCAAAAATAGCATAATCTTCACGCTGCACTGCATTGCAGGTAATCATGGTACCTGGGTGTTCAGGCAAATTAGTGTTACGGATATTGGTAGGAATACCTGCACGACTTACAGGAAAAACACTATCCTCATGGAGTACCGTAGCTCCCGCACAGCACAATTCATGCATTTCATGATATGTAATATGCTTGATTGGCTTAGGGTTACAAACGATGCGAGGATCTGCCATCAAGAAACCGGAAACATCTGTCCAATTTTCATATATCTCCGCCTGGGCAGCACGAGCCGCAATGGCACCTGTAACATCACTTCCACCACGGGAAAAAACACAAATATTCCCATCAGGAGTGCTTCCATAAAAACCTGGAACCACAACATTTTTATGGGTTTCCATTTTTTTTTGCAATTCAAAATTTGTTTTCTCAGCATCAAAAGTGCCTTTTTCGTCGAAAAAAATAACTTCTGCAGCATCTAAAAATTCAAATTTTAAATAATTTGCCAGTAATAAACCATTTAAAAATTCTCCGCGACTGGCGCAATAATCTGCCGAAGCACCGAATGCCATTTTTTCATTAATTTCATCCAAGGATGCTTCAATATTTAGGGACAACTTTAGCTCAAATGCAATATCCAAATATCTCTGACGAATTTTGTCAAAGGTGGACTGAAAACATTGTCCACTTATCTGCTCATGATAACAACGATATAAAAGATCTGTTACTTTCTCATCTTCGTCAAAACGTTTGCCCGGTGCACTGGGAACGATGATTGTCCGGCGGTCATCTGCCAGAATAATATCACGTACTTTTTGAAACTGTGCCGCATTTGCCAACGAACTTCCACCAAATTTTGCTACAATCATCTTAATTCCCCCTCACCAAGCCACAGAACGGTTAGATTTCCCTCCCGTCCTTATATATAAAAAGATTTTTTATTACGTAAAGAAGTATGTGATATCAAAACATTATTTTAATACTTCGTTAAAAATTATCACAAAAACTCATAAGAATTTTATGAAAGTCGTTCTTTAAAATCATGATAACCAAAAGTTTTAATGATTTTTATATTCTCATCTTCTTGAAGAAGAGCAATGGAAGGTAGACACATGCCGTTAAAGGTATTATTCTTCACCATAGAATAAATTGCCATATCTTCAAAAATCAACTTGTCACCTACAGAAAGAGGATGGCAGAAAGAATAATCTCCAATTACATCTCCAGCCAGGCAGGTGGCGCCTGTCAAACGGTAGGTATACGGTTTTTCCTTTGGCTCACCACTCTGATAAAGGGGCGGACGATAAGGCATTTCAATGACATCAGGCATATGGCAGGCAGCGGATGCATCCAAAAGGGCAATGTCCATACCGTTATGCACAATATCCAACACCGAAGTTACCAAATAGCCTGCATTGAGTGCCACTGCCTCCCCTGGTTCCAAATAAACTTCCACGTTGTATTTTTCTTTGAACCGTAAAATGCAGTCTACTAAAGCGTCCCTATCGTAGTCGGCACGGGTGATATGATGGCCACCGCCAAAATTCACCCACTTCATCTGTGGCAAAAATTCGCCAAACTTTTCTTCCACGGCAGATAATGTTTCGATGAGGGCATCGCTGTTTTGTTCACATAAAGTATGAAAATGCAATCCCTCAATGCCATCCAACAATTCAGGCTTAAAATTTTCTCTGGTTACTCCTAGACGAGACCCTTCTGCGCAGGGATCATAAATACCATGCTCTTGCGTGGAATGTTGGGGATTGATGCGAATACCACAACTTTTCCCTGTGGCAAGGGCTTTACCCCCATATTTTTCCCACTGTGCAAAGGAATTAAAGGAAATATGATCGCAAATTTTTACAACCTCGTCAAACTCCTTTTCCATATATGCCGCAGAAAAAACATGGTTTTCCTTACCCATTTCCTCAAATCCAAGCTTTGCTTCAAATAAGCCGCTGGCAGTTGTCCCGTCAAGATAACGTCCAATTAAGGGATACACCGTAAACATGGAAAATGCTTTTTGTGCCAGCAAAATTTTACAGCCGGCACGTTCAGCAATATCCCTCAAAATAATGAGATTCTGAATCAAACGTTTTTCATCAACAACATAGCAGGGCGTTTCCACAGAATATAACACCTTATCCATTAGTCTACCAACTCGGGATTAAAATCTTCAACCCAAGGCAATCCCCATTTATTCAATGCCTCCATGAAAGGATCGGGATCAAACTCTTCCATATTCCAAACACCTGGTTGATTCCATTTGCCATTCATCACAAGCATTGCGCCAATCATAGCAGGCACACCAGTAGTATAGGAGATCGCCTGACTACCTACTTCTTTATAGCACTCCTGATGGTCACAAATATTATACAAGTAATAAGTTTTTTCCTTGCCATCCTTTACGCCCTGGAAGATACATCCGATATTTGTCTTCCCTACAGTACGAGGACCAAGGCTTGCAGGATCAGGCAATACAGCTTTCAAAAATTGCAAAGGCACAATCTGCTTACCTTCAAATTCAATAGGTTCAATGGATGTCATACCTACGTTTTCTAAACATTTGAGATGTGTCAAATAGCTCTGTCCAAATGTCATGAAGAAACGAATACGTTTAATTCCCTTTATATTTAAGCCCAAACTTTCCAGCTCTTCATGGTGTAGCAAATACATATCCTTCTTACCAACCTCTGCAAAGTCATACTCACGCTTGATTTCCATGGGTTCCGTTTCTACCCATTCGCCATTTTCCCAATAACTGCCGTTGGCTGTTACTTCTCTGATATTAATTTCTGGGTTAAAGTTGGTTGCAAAAGGATAGCCATGATCACCACCGTTGCAGTCAAGAATATCGATATAATTGATTTCATCAAACTGATGCTTCATGGCATAAGCAGAGAAAACACCTGTAACACCGGGGTCAAAACCACTGCCCAACAATGCACAGATACCCGCTTCCTTGAATTTTTCACGGTATGCCCACTGCCATTTATATTCAAATTTTGCAGTATCCAAGGGTTCATAGTTTGCAGTGTCCACATAATGTGTTTTTGTAGCTAGGCAGGCATCCATAATAGTCAAATCCTGATAAGGTAAAGCAAGGTTCAAAACCACGTCGGGCTGAAATTCATTGATTAATGCAACCAACTCCTCCACATTGTCCGCATCCACCTCGGCTGTTTGAATCTTTGTTTTCGTTGTACCCTCAAGCTTTACTTTCAACGCATCACATTTGGATTTGGTGCGGCTGGCAATCATAATTTCCTCAAAAACCTCACTGTTTTGGCAACATTTGTGGATTGCAACACTGGCAACACCGCCACAACCGATAATCATACATTTTCCCATTTTTCTGTCTCCTTTACTTTGTAATTTGCAATAAGATCTCTCGTGTAATTTTACAAGCAACGGCAGTGGAACTACCGCTTTGATCATAGTGGGGGGAAAGCTCATTAATATCACAGCCCACAATATTTAATTGGTTCAACTGCAAAACGGCTTCCATTAACTCTTTAAAAGGGATCCCTCCTGCTTCGGGTGTACCTGTACCACAAAATATGGAGGGGTCTAAAACATCTAAATCTAGTGTAAAATATACCGGCTTGCCCTTCAGTTTGGCAACGGTTTCAGAAAACCCGGTAAGATCGAATTTGTGCATAAAGGTATGCTTTTTGGCAAAATCAAATTCATATTTTTCCCCACTACGGATACCAAACTGATGGATTCTACCATCACCCACAAGGTTCCATACCTGTTTGATTACCGTAGAATGAGAAAGGGTCTCTCCCAAATAATCTGTACGCAGGTCTGTGTGGGCATCAAAATGGATGATATGCACATCAGGATACCGCTCCACCACGGCACGTACTGCTCCAAGTGTAATGAGATGCTCTCCTCCTAGCATAACAAAGCGTTTGTCATCCCCGAGAATTTGTGCGGCATAGTTTTGGGTCATTTCCAGTACCCTTTCGGTGTTTCCAAAGGGAAGTTCCAAATCCCCTCCGTCAAAAATTTCATAATCCGCAACATCACGATCACAGTAAGGGGAATAGGTTTCAAGCCCAAAGGATTCATTGCGGATAGCCGAAGGGCCAAAACGTGTGCCCGGTCGAAAGGAAGTCGTCCCGTCAAAGGGCACACCAAACAATACAACTTCCGCTTCCTCATACCCAGCGTCACACCCTAAAAAAGTTTGTATGTTTTTATTCATCCTTTAGCATCTCCTTTACATAAGTGGGTAAGCCAAAAGCACCAGCATGCAGTTCAGTATTATAGTACTTGGTTTTGATACCCAAAGCATTCCATTCTTCTGTTTTTAAGTCACTCATTGGATGTAGCGTTTTTGAAGCAAACCCAAACAGCCAGTGCCCCGAAGGGTATGTTGGGATATGAGCCTGATATACATAACCCATAGGAAATACGTGGGATATGCGCTTATGGGCAGATTTCATGGCCTTTGCATCCTCTTCATAAAACGGGCTTTCATGCTGATTGATGAGAATCCCTTGTTCCGTAAGGGCACGACAGCAATTTCCGTAAAACTCTTTGGTAAAAAGCACTTCACCGGGGCCAAACGGATCTGTAGAATCCACTATAATAAGGTCATATGCTTTGTCTGTATGTCGCACAAATTTCAGCCCATCCTGAAAATGCAACTGTACTCTAGCATCCTCAAAGCCACAAGCTGTTTGGGGCAAAAATTCCTTGCAAACCGCTACCACACGTTCATCAATTTCCACAACGTCAATATGCTCTATTTGACTGTACTTTCCAAGCTCTCGCACCACTCCGCCATCTCCTGCGCCAATAACCAAAACATTTTTCATATTCGGATTAATCGCCATGGCAGGATGGGTAATCATTTCGTGATATATAAATTCATCACGCTCCGTGAGCATCATAATCCCATCCAAGGTTAAAAAACGGCCAAATTCAGGAGATTCAAACACCGATATTTTCTGATATTTGCTTTCTTCGTAGTGAATCTGACGAAAAACCTTCACAGAGAACCTCACATTTGGCGTATGATATTCGCTGTACCATAAATCATCCATTTTCTTCTCCTTTCCATACGTTCAGTCGACTGATATCCATGCTTTCCGGCCCCGTAACCACGCATCCTTTTTCCTTTGCATATTGGATGTATTCAATGATTTCCCGGGTAATACGTTCCCCCGGCGCAAGGATGGGAATACCCGGCGGATAGCACATAACAAACTCTGTGCAAACTCTGCCATCACATTTGTCCAAAGGAAGGCTTACTTTATCTGCATAAAACGCTTCCTGCGGTGAAATAACAACGACAGGACTGATGTATTCCGTATCCAACATATCTTTATTGTCTTTTTTATAAATTCGTCTTATTTCTGAGAGGGCACTAATAAGCCGCTCAATATTTTTATTTTTATCCCCTACAGAAATGTAAGCGAGAATGTTTCCTAAATCACCAAACTCAATTTGAATACCATATTCATCACGAAGCAAATCGTAAACCTCAATCCCTGCAAGTCCCAATTTCAAAGTATTCACAGAAAGCTTTGTGGTATCATAGTCAAACACACTATCCCCATTGATCAACTCTTTGGAATAGGCATAATAATCGCCAATGGCATTGATTTCATCCCTAGCATACTGGGCAAAATTCTTTACTTTTTCAAAGGTTTCTTCTCCCCACAGTGCTAAGTTCCTTCTCGATATATCTAAGCTGGAAAGCAAAAGATAGGAACCACTGGTGGTTTGAGTGAGATTAATAATTTTCCTGACGTAGTTGGCATTTGTCTCTTCACCGCAAAGTAATAAAGAACTTTGGGTAAGAGACCCACCGGATTTGTGCATACTTACCGCTGCCATATCCGCTCCCGCCGCCATGGCAGAAATGGGCATATCTTTACCGAAGTAAAAATGGGTGCCATGGGCCTCGTCCACAAGGACATGCAACCCATTTTCATGAGCAATTTGGGTAATTTGCTTTAAATCAGAGCAAATACCGTAGTATGTTGGATTATTTACCAAAATAGCTTTGGCATTAGGATGCTCCAGAATTGTCTGTTTTACATCATCGAGAGACATTCCCAGTGCAATTCCCAGCTTTTTGTTCATTTGAGGATTAATGTAAACAGGAACCGCACCGCAAAGCACCAAAGCATTAATCACACTTTGGTGAACATTTCTGGGTAAAATGATTTCCTCCCCACTTTTTACACTGGCAAGTATCATAGTCTGCACCGCAGAAGTTGTGCCTCCCACCATAAAAAATGCATGAGCTGCACCAAAAGCTTCAGCCGCAAGTTCCTCCGCCTCTTTAATTACGCTAACAGGATGGCAAAGATTATCTAGAGGCTTCATTGAATTTACATCTACAGACAGACATTTCTCGCCCAAAAAATCTGTCAATTGTGGATTTCCTTTCCCGTGCTTATGCCCCGGTACATCAAAGGGTACCAGACGATCATGGCGCATCCTTTCCAGCGCTTCCATAAGTGGCATTTTACTCTGATCCTTCAAAGCTTCACCCCCTGATAAATGTTGGAACCACTAAATATTTCAATCATTTCCTGACGCAATGCGTTTGTAATATCCAAACGGATTTTGGGCGGGATTTCATATACATCCGAATTAAACAAATAATTTTGCAACACCAAATCCTTGATGAGCATTTTCGTGTGAAAAATATTGGATTGATAAATATTTACATCAATGGCATCATACTTTTGGAGAATATCATTGTGAATATAATCCTGAATGGAGGTAATATTGTGGTCTATAAACAGCTTTTGTCCCTCCAAATCACGGGTAAACCCTCGAACACGATAATCCATGGTAATAATGTCAGAATCGAAGCTCCCAATCAGAAAATCCAAAGTGGAAAGGGGTGTAATTTCACCACACGTTGCCACATCAATATCCACACGAAAGGTTGCAATAGAAGTTTCCGGGTGATATTCAGGATAAGTGTGCACGGTAACATGGCTTTTATCCAAATGAGCCACAACGGTTTCGCCGCTGCGGGCTTTTGCCATATTCACCTCCGCAATCAGAAACGTTACACTTGCGCCTTGTGGTTCGTAATCTTGCTTCGAGATATTTAAAACCGTTGCCCCAATCATTTCCGTAAGCTTCGTTAAAATTGCAGTCAACCGCTCCGAATTATACTGCTCATTGATATACTTGATATAATCTTGCTGCTCTCTTGCCGTCTTGGCATAGCAGATATCGTAAATATTAAAACTTAAAGATTTTGTAAGATTATTAAAACCATACAATTTCATTTTATCTACCATTTTGAAATCCCCCAAACAAAAAAGATGCACCACAGTTATACTATGGCACATCTTATAAATCGCTCAATTCAAATGGGTTTCAAGCCAAAAACCTACACCTCTACCATTGCAATAGAGCGCTTTCGCCTGTTACCTAAATATTTTCAGAGTCTATATAGTAAGAACTACTTTTACTACTCTTATTATTGACCGTTTCACAAGTGTGTACCCTAGTACACTTGGTTATGAAGTAACCAACTGGCAATTGAGTTGCCAACTTATAAAAGTTGCGCTCTTAACGCAATCAATAATGTGAAGAAATGCTTCACAATCGGCAGTTGACCCGGCTGTCCGTATGGCCTTAAGCTTCAAAAAGAAACTGGTCAAAAGTGTTCTCGCTATATGCGAACTAAAACAGGGTTATTTTAAAGCATAACAAATGGTTTTGTCAAGTTTTTTTACAAAAAAAAATATTTTTCTACAATGGAAATGATATCCAATCCAACTTCATTAAATTATACTAAGGCACGAACTGCTGCGACCAGGCTCATTTTTTCACTCAAAAATATGATTCCCTTTAAATTTTTAAGTATGTAAGAAATCTCGTCGTTTTGAAATTAAGTTGAACCATGTACTCTGACATGAAATTTTATTCTTTTCAAAAAGTGCAAAGCTCATCAACTAAAATGCAATGACTTTTTATGTATTACAAATTATCTCTCCGCTGGTTTACATCGTTTTTTTGTGCTATAATAAATCATATTAAGCGAATTTATGATGGAATACTTAAAGGGGATTCAATATGCAATTTAAAGCATTGGAATACTTGGAAGCAATCTATAAATATAAAAATTTCACAAAAGCAGCCGAAGCTCTTTTCGTCTCTCAACCTGCTATTTCTGCGGCAATTCGCAAGCTGGAAGCAGAGTTTAATGTAAGGCTTATCATAAGAACCCCGAAAAAAGTTCTATTTACGCCCGAAGGGGAAGCTTTTATTGCCAAAATCAGCCCCATTCTGGAAGAATTGCGCTCCATTGAAGCAGATATGCTGGCAAAGAATCACAGCCAAAAAAGAACCCTTCGTCTGGGACTTTCTCCCACTGCTCCTCCCGATATTGTTCATGGCATATATCAGGATTTTTTGCCATCATTGGCTGAAAACGAAGAAGTCTTTTTTGATGAAGGGGGTGCCTATTACCACCTTGCAAAAATCGCAAGTGGTGAAGTCGACGTTGCAATTAACGTAATTCCCGAGGATATTTCAAAATTCCCCGTTGCATCTATCCCTTTATTCCGACAGGAAATTTGCCTTTTAATACGGGAAGACAGCAAACTGGCTGAATATGACAAAATCCCGATACAGTTGCTAAGCTCCACCCCAATTACCAGCCTGGGCGCCTCATCCTATTTGCCAAAACGATTGGAAATGGAAGCCGCAAAAAGAAATATTCATTTGAAAGTCGCCTCGAAACATCTACATCAGACAAGCTATATCGAAGAGATCCTTTTAGGCGGCAGTTCCGGTATTATTAACGTGGATAGTAACCATATACCTCGCGCCCTATATGCTCATAAAACATTGGTGACTAGACCATTTCAAGACCCGATGTTTCTTGATATTGGCATTTTGTATCAAAAAAAAGGGCATTTGCAACCCTTAACGCAAAGAGTTCTTACTTTTATTCAGGAAACAGCAAAGCTTTCCATACAAGCAGATCATAATGAAGATACCCCTCCGAAATAATTTTTTTCGGAGGTTTTTTGTATTACACAAATTAATAATAAATAAAATTTATGATATAAAAATATTTATGTATTGTACAATTCCACATACACCTTTTAAAATAAAAGAAAAGTGATTTGTTATTTTATCTAATTTTTTTTACAAAGGAGGAAAAATAATGACCCAAATGATGAAATGTGTTATTAAAGAAAAACCTGAAGCTGGCGCATTGGTGCTAACCGAAAGACCAATTCCCTCATATGGTGCGAATGATATCCTTGTAAAGGTGAAAGCCACCGCTGTTTGCGGAACCGATGTGCACATTATGGAATGGAATGAATGGTCTCAAAAACGACTGACTCCCCCTACTATTATTGGACATGAGTTTGCAGGAGAAGTGGTTGCAGTCGGCGACAATGTTTCCACAATTAAAATCGGTGATTTAATTTCAGCTGAAACCCATATCGTTTGCAACTCCTGCGCCCTTTGCCACAATGGATACGAGCATGTTTGCCCAAACACCAAAACAATTGGTGTGGCACGGGATGGCTGCTTCGCTGAATATATTGCAATTCCTGCTGAAAATGCAGTAGTATATAACCCATCTACACCTGTGGAAATCGTGTCTATTATGGAACCCTTCGGCGTAGCCGTTCACGCTGCAATGGAATTCCCCGTTGCCGGTAAAATTGTTATGGTAAATGGATGTGGCCCTATTGGTGTTATGGCAGTCGCTGTTGCAAAAAAATGTGGTGCAGCAAAAGTATTTGCTGTTGAACTCAATAAACAGCGTGCAGAATTGGCATTAAAAATGGGGGCAGATGAAGTTTTAAACCCTATGGAAATAGATGTAGTAAAGGCGATCAAAGAAAAAACACCTTATGGCGTTGATGTTGTAATTGAATTCACAGGAAATATCCGAGCAATCAAAACCGCTATTGAATGTATGGCTCCCGAAGGAAAAATGGCGGCAGCCGGCCTGCCCGATGGTTCTGTTGATTTTAACTTCTCAGAATTTGTTTACAGTGGCAAAGTCATCAAAGGCATTGCCGGAAGATTGATGTATAAAACATGGGAAGACGCCAAAGGCCTTATTGCAGGAGGATTGGATCTCTCCCCTATTATCACACACACACTTCCCTTGGAAGAATTCCAAGAGGGGCTACGCTTGATGAAAAGCGGTGAATGCTGCAAAACGATTTTAATCCCTTAAATTATAAAGTACTTTCCCTTACCGTTCAGATAAAATCTTTAATTTACAAAAGAAAACTTTAATGCAGAAACTAAGAGTGCCGACAAAGTCGACACTCTTAGTTTCTGCATTATTAAATTGAAACCCAAAGGACAAACACTAAAGTTATGGAAACGCCCAATTTGCTACAAAAGGCTTATAACCTCTCCAAATAAAGCACCTTTTCCCTTGGGTTTAAAAAACAATTACAACGTTTCTTCTTCACCCTCATTCACAAACAGTTCCTCATTGTCCTCCCAAAGGGGCATACTAACAATTGCCTTAAACAAATCGCCATCCACCTTAACGCCAAAGGTACCTCCTTGGGCTTCTACCAAGCTTTGGGCAATAGAAAGCCCCAGTCCGGAGCCTTCCGTGGTTCTAGAAGCATCTCCTCGAACAAATCTGTCTGTTAATCTTGTTTCATCAAAATCAATGGGGGCTGCAGAAATATTTTTCATAACCAAAATCCCACGTCCCTCAGCCTGAAATATATCAATATATACCCGGGAATTAGGTAGAGAATATTTCACTGCATTGGAAACCAGATTCTCCAATATCCTCCATAGGTGTCTGCCATCAGCTAAGATATACAAAGGTTCTGGGCAACTTACTTTCATTTCCAACCCTGCTGCCTCTATTTTTTCTTCCAATTCACCGATGGCCTGCAACATGATCTGGCGATAATCCACACGCATTGCTTCAACGGTAATATTTCCGCTGGAAACCTTGCTTGCTTCAATTAAATCTTCAATCAGCTGCTTCAAGCGATAAGATTTTTCATATAATATCTCAACATACGCCGATGCCGATTGATTTTCCAACTTAAGGTTTCGCAGCAAATCAACATAAGAAATAATGGAGGTAAGAGGCGTTTTTAAATCATGAGAAACATTTGTAATTAATTCTGTTTTCATCCTTTCCCCTTTTACAGCATCCTCCACGGAGTTTTTCAAGCCGTCCTGAATGTTTGCTATATCTTTTGCAAAATTGATAAAAGAAGGTGAAATTTCCTCCAAATTTAATTTATATTGCAAATTACCTTTTGAGGTTTCTCTGGCTGAAATCATAATTCTTTTCAAGGAACGCAGTGCCCTTAGAAAGAAAAACATGCAAACACCATTAAACACAAATAAACCGATCATACACAAAAAACAAATAATAAAATATTCCATTTGTGCACTAAAAATAACCATGCCCATAATTGCACAGTTCCCCAGCCCGTAGCAAAGCATAACAAATATCAACCATCCACGGAAGGTTTTCCCTGTAAATAATTCAGATAAACGGCGAATGGTTACAGATATCCATGTATTTCGTAAAAATATTTTCCCTTTCATTTGTCTTGCTACAGACGTAACATAGGAAGTTATTAATGCGATATTGCAAAAATAAATCACACCTAATATCGTGGTAAAGATATACGCCCAAAAAATAGCTGTTTCATTTAGAATGCTTGACAAGAGAGCAAGCCCCAAGAAAAAGGAAATCATCATCAGCCCACATACGAATAAGAAGTGAATTTCATTGTATATTTTATCTACCACCAGATAGGTGATTTTTCCTCCCTTTTCATTTTGTCCCGCAACACGAACCAAATAGACGAAACAAAAAATAAAGAGCAGCGTTGATCCCGTAAACACACCAAACAATATGGGTAATCCCGATTTGGCAAAAACGTATTCCTGCCCCAAATTATAAAACGCATCTCCAACGACAAAAGGATCACGGATTCCTGCATAAATTTTATAATCGCTATCTTCCATAAATGAATTGTTTTGGATATAGGGCGTAACTCCAATGTTGTCACTGCTAAAGCCTGAAGAAAGAACAACAGTACGTTCAATATTACTCATTTCACCTCGGGTAGTATTACCTGATATCACGTTACCTTGACTATCTTCTACATAATATAAAAAATTGACAATACCATTAAAATAACGCACACTTCTCTTATATTCATCCACCTGATTTTGAATATACATTTTTCGATATAAAGGCAACCGACTTTCCACTAGCTCTTTGTACTCATTAAAATTATTTTCCAAAGAACTGGGAATACTGCCATGAATAATTAATCCATCAAAGTTTTCGTTAATAGATGTATTTCCGGTAATAATGCCATCTTTAATACCATAATATCGTTTAAAATCTTGAATTAACTCTTCTTTATCAATCAAGGCACCACTTAAAATGCGGTTCTCATTGCGATAATAAACATCCGCTTTTATAACCTCATCCAATGCCTCTGCAAACTGGCTTTTAAACTCATATGTATCATATATGGATTTTGCCTCAATAATACTTCTATCCCAATGATTGGAAATGTTTGCCGCTACAATACCACAAAAAAAGTTGGCCATAGCACAAATAAATAATAATACAACAATGGCTACCTTACATTTTGTTTGATAACATCTAAATTTTTTCGATTTTGTATCCAATACCCCACACCACCTTTAGATATCTGGGCTCTTTTGGGTTAATTTCAATTTTTTCTCTAATACGGCGGATATGTACCGAAACAGTATTTTCAGGAGCAAAAGAAAGTTCATTCCAAACTTTTTCATAAATTTGATCAATGGAAAAAACCTTGCCTGCATTTTCCATCAACAGCTGAAGAATTCCGTATTCCGTAGCTGTAAGCTTAACCGGTTCACCATGGACACGAACTTCTTTTGCATCCTTATCCAGCTCAAGCTCCCCGATTTTTATCACATTGCTTTTTTCCGCAATACTACCAAGGGCTGTGTAGCGACGCATCTGGCTTTTTACCCGCGCCAAAAGCTCCAGTGGATTAAACGGCTTCGTGATATAATCATCGGCACCAAAATTTAACCCCAAAATTTTATCTGTATCTTCAGATTTTGCTGAAAGAATAATAATAGGTATATTTAACGTTTCCCTTATTTTAACCGTTGTATTTAAGCCATCTAATTTGGGCATCATAATATCCAGTAAAATTAAGTGTATTTCATTTTCCTCCAAAATCTTTAAAGCCTCCAGTCCGTTATAGGCTTTAATCACATGATAACCTTCTTGCTTTAAATAAATTTCAATTGCGTCAACAATTGATTTATCATCATCACAAACCAAAATATTGAATTTTTCCATCAGAAGTACCCCCATTTCCCAAAACTAGTCTATTTTATCATAGCAGGATTCTTTTACAAAATAATACATACTTCCTTAAATAATTCTTAATTTCTTTTCATTCTAGCCTAAACTGACAGGAAAAGAAAGATAAACTTTTTAAAAATAATTATTGACAATTTTTACTTTTTCTTATATACTAAAACACGTTGCGGGTCACTAGCTCAGTTGGTAGAGCACTGGACTTTTAATCCAGGTGTCTCGGGTTCGAGCCCCGAGTGACTCATTTTTTATTGCAGAAAATATTTAAATCACAATTTTACACTTTTTTAAGTATTTTCCTCAGTCTATAGAATTATTCTCAAAAAACTGGTGTTACAAAAATCCCTTTGTAATACCAGTTTTTTTAACATTACAATTCAACAATATCCTTTACAAAATATCTGTTTTCTAAAATATTTTGCCGTAAAATGATTTCTAAAAGCAAAACTGCTACCTCAAAGTTTAATTTTTAAGAAAAACATTGCCGTAAGAAGGCTTGATGGTTATAATATTGGAGAGAATACTATGCTCTTTTCTCAAGGTTTACCTTAATCCACATCTTCTGCAATGCGTTGCAGCTTTCGATTCACTTTACTTCAGGAGGAAAACAAATTGATACGAAAAATACTGGGAGAGTACAAAGAAATCCTTTTGTATTCTCTGATCGCTTTATTGGTAGGCATTATTATTGGCGGAATAGATGCCGTCTTTGGAGAGGTACTAATTAAGATTACAGAAATACGCAGTGAACATGTTATAAAGTTGGTCCCCTTTTTACCCATTGCCGGGGTTCTCATTATACTTATATATGGCTATTTCAGTAAAGAAAGCTTAAAAGGAATGACCCTGATATTTGAAACCGGGCATGGCAATAATGCGCATATTCCAAAAATGCTTGTACCCTTAATTATCGTAACCACTTGGATTACACACCTTTTTGGCGGAAGTGCCGGACGAGAAGGCGTTGCTGTGCAGCTGGGGGCCACCGTAGCCCATACAATTGCAAGAAATCTAAAATTTTTAAACAATTCCCGTGTTCTTTTGGTAATCGGTATGGCTGCCGGTTTTGCCGGTCTGTTTCAGACACCTCTTGCCGCGACATTTTTTGCTTTGGAGGTTCTTGTGTCAGGGGTATTTTTATATGAAGTCTTGTTACCCGCTTTGGTAGCCTCTTTTGCCGCAAGCACCACCTCCCACTTGCTGGGATTGGAAAAGTTCTCAGTGAACATTCAAAATACCATATCCCTTTCCCCTGAAAATTTCCTTAAGCTTATCCTCGTGGGGATTATTTTTGGAATCGTGGGGGGCATCTTTGCTTATTTTTTGAGTTTCAGTAAAAAAAAGCTTGCTTCGTTTATTGTAAGCCCCATCAAGCGCATATTCGTTACAGGCTGTATTCTGACTTTCTTGCTTCTTTTATTACATGCGGGGAGATACTGCGGATTAGGTACAAATCTTATTCACATAAGTTTTACAGATGGGATAATTTTTAATTATGATTGGCTTTTAAAGCTTTTTCTAACCATTTTAACTCTAGCCGCCGGTTTTCAGGGAGGCGAAGTTACCCCCCTGTTTTCTATTGGAGCAAGCCTTGGAATTGTTCTTGGAAGCTTATTGGGTCTACCAACTATGCTCATTGCCGCACTGGGTTATGCCGCTGTTTTCGGAAGTGCAACCAATACATTGTTAGCACCGATTTTGATTGGTGCAGAAGTATTCGGTCCTCAAAACACGATTTATTTTGCAATCGTATGTTCCTTAGCATTTATATTTAATGGTAACAAGACAATTTATACAGCGCAGAAAAGATTCAACTTCTTCTCCCATGAAAATATTCAACTTTAAGTTTTCTCAATACTGTAATTCTCACTTTATTTTTACTTTTGAGAACTGCAATCATTAAACTTGCTGTTCATACTTTGATGTCCTTTTCCTATAAGAAACACATATCTTTTTTCATAAAAAGTATGACTGATCAACTTCTTAGCACTCTATTTAGGGTAAACAATGCTTTGTACTTGAAATAGTTCATATTTTTTGGTATATTGTAACTTAGAATATTTTTGGAGGTGTACCATGGAAAGTCCAGTCTTTTCATTATCAGAGCGAGATAGAGCTATTTTATATTCTCATATAAATATGGCAGATGGTGTAGCGGAATTCTTAGGAGATTTTTGCGAAGTGGTGATACATAATTTGGAAAACATGGATCACTCTGTTATGCACATTGTTAATGGGAATCTCTCAGGCAGACAAATTGGCGCCTCTATTTCAGAAGTAACCCTTTCTTTTTTAAACCGAATGTTGGCAGAGCCAAACCTAAAACATCTTTATTATTTTGCAAAGAACAAACGCGGTGAAACCTTTAAATCCTCGATTACGGCCATTATGGGTGAAAAGGGAAATATTATTGGGCTGTTTTGTATCAATATGTACCTTGCGGCACCCATTTCCTCTTTGGTAAATTTTATGTGTCAGGGGGAAAGTGCAAAGCAAGAAAATATTTCTGAAACATTTGTTGAAAACACAGAGGAGCTTATGCTTCATGCCTTGGAAGAAGCAAAGAAAGCAGTTTACAGTAATCTTGCCATTTCCTCTTCCAATAAAAATAAAGAAATTGTATCTATTCTGTATCAAAAAGGAATCTTTAATCTCAAAGATTCTGTTATTACCATTGCTGAACACTTGGGGATTTCCAAAAACACCGTATATATGCATATTCGAAATATGAACAAGTAAAAATCTTATATAATTAAATCATAGTAAACAGCCACGTGTCAAACGCGTGGTTTTCTTTTCCACAGAAAGGCTACAGTCCGTTTCTAAATTGTGACCTTAATCCATATTTTATGTATTTATAATTTCTACGATATCATTATCTACCCTCTCATTTGAGATATTAAGTTTTTTTAACAGAGCATATACCTTATGCCTAAATTAGCATAAGTCGTTGTTTTGCCAACGCTGCCTTTTTGTTAGCGATAGCTATAATATTTGCATTCAATTTTGTTCCTCCTTTCAATTTAGAGTACAAAAAAGGAGCTAGCTCTATATAAACTAACTCCTCCTTATTCTGTATTTTGTTGTGTTTTAAATATTACTTATTGCCTATTCCAAATTCATTAAGAATTTCTGACATCAGCTTCATTGATTTAGAAAACACTACATTAATTGCGTCCAAATTAGACTTCTTTTTGTAACGTCCGTTAAATGCTTCAAGCAGCAGATACCTTTTTACATTTAATTTTTCAGCCTGACAGTGAAAGTGCTCCCGTTTCCTTTTTCACTTCTAACCGAAATCTGACCTCCTACTAGATCTACAACCCGCTTCACAAGTGAAAGGCCTAATCCATTCCCCTCAACCAAATGCGATGTATCTCCCTGATAAAACCGATCAAATATTCGTTTAAATGTGCTATCATCTATTCCACATCCGGTATCTGCAATTGTAACTACTGCTGTCTCATTATCCTGTTTTAACTGTACCTTAACCCTTCCACCAGGCTCTGTATATTTGATTGCATTCGTTAAAAGATTATTCCACACAATTTCTAAGAGACTATCATCAGAATTAATTACGACTTCATCTATATCTATCTCTAGATCTATGTTTTTTTCTTCAAATTTTTCATCCAGAGAAAGAATACAAAGACGTAGTTGTTCAGCCAAAGAAAAAGATTCAATCTGGATAATTTCCTGATTCTCCAGCTTTGTTAATCGCAGAACATTACTCACAAGGTCTGACAGTTTATTTGTTGCCTCAAGAACGGTTTGTATATAATTTTCTTTATCTTCCTTTGAAATTTCCTCTTTGCGCAGCAACGTAGTATAGCTTTGTATAATTGCCAAAGGAGTCTTTATTTCATGGGATATATTTGCAATAAAATCTCCCTTTAGTGTTTCTATGGTCGCCAATTCCTCTACCATTTTATTAAAGTCATCAATAAGCACCTCAAATTCATCTTTCAGTCCATCCTTCCTTTTGGGACGGATCCGTACCGTAAAATCTCCACCTGCAACTTTTCTTGCAGCTTGTCCAACCTCTGCTAATGGTTTCAAATATCCCGTATTCATAATATAGTGGATAGAAAGACTAATAAGCAGACAAACCAAAAATACATAACTGCTTATATCCATTGCAATAACCCAAGGACTCATTTCTCTGCGTATAAATTCAATGTATAGTAAAATAGTACCGGCACAGCATATTAATACAATACCGAGCACAATAAGATACTCTTTTAAAAACGATTTTTTTACTGTAATTCTAGAATCCTTCGGATCTTTGTATTGTACAATCAAGATTTAATCACCGCCTTGTACCCCAACCCACGCACTGTAACAATTTCCACTTCTTGGCAATCCGAAATTTTATCCCTTAACTTCGTAATGGAGACATCAACTGTCCTTGGATTACTCTCGCTTTCAAAACCCCAGAACTCATCCATTAACTGCATTCTGGTAAATGTTCTTTTGGGATAAGATAAAAGCTTAAATAAAATCTGGAACTCTCTGACTGTGAGTGGAACCTCTTCTCCATGAATGTATGCCGTTGTCTCTAACTCATTTAATAACATAGAACCAGCAGTCAATTTTTTTTCGTTAAAAATATTTGCTCTTCGAAGCAATGCTGATATTCTTAATAACAACTCATCCATCTCGATAGGTTTAACCATATAATCATCAATCCCAATATCATATCCTTTTTGCTTTGCAGGCATGTCATCTCTGGCTGTCATAAACATAATTGGGATCTGCTTGTCCTGCTTTCGGATATTGGCAGCAAATTCAAATCCATCCATTTCCGGCATCATAATATCAGAAATCACCATATGTATGGATTCGTTCATTAATTTTTCAAACGCCTCTGAAGTATTTTTGCAACTAATTGCATAATAACCATTTTCGTTTAAAAATGAACATACAACGTAATTTAATCTTTGATCGTCTTCTACTACTAAAATATTAATCATCCTTCATACCTCCACATACTACTTATTTTATCACATTTGAAAATGAAATAAAATTAGCTTTATATGTTAGTCTCTAATGAAGCTGTTCCGCCTTTTTGCATAAATAATATATCACATCATAATGCCTGTTTATTTCCAGTATGATTCTCTTGTTCATTTTACGAATATATTTATGGAATATGAAGTATACAATACCTAATTCTGTACAGCCAAAAATTAAAAAAACAGCACTAAGGAACAAGAAGTTTAAAAAATAAGTAATCAAAGCACCAGCAAAAAATAGAATAATGATTATACTAGTAATCCAAGCCATTCGTTTTGATTTTAAACTTTGCAATTTGAGCAATCTCTCAAGTTCCATAAGTACATCTTCACATTCACGCTGTAACTTACATAATTCAACTCTATTCTTAATTTTTTTACTTCTTTCCAACCTTAGTTTGACAGAAATAAGACCTGAATTTGTACTTATCGTCTTCCATCCCAACGCATGATAACAATCGTTACACAATTGGACTAGCTTATGATTTACGATCACATCAATATATTCATTTTCAATGGTACTGCAATCTCTGTTCTCTCTCATTTTTTCCCCTCTATTCCCATAAATAGCATGAAACAATCCAATAATATAAAACCTTTCATTCTATATAAACTATTTATTTTTCTTAAGTGGATTAATACCAGATGCCAAAGACCTCCATCACATAAAGTATCTACTCCTGTCAAAAGTGAAATACTTGGACTAGCAAACAAATTATTGTTTCAATTCCTTAACCAATCCAAGTATCCTTTTACTTAAATATTTCTTATATTTTTTCACCTTTAATAATCAGATAAAATGGCGGCATTAAAAACATTGCTAATAAAGTTGAAGTGCAGAGACCACCAATAATAACATATCCCATACCTTGCATCATTGCCATCCCACTGTTACCCGAAATAACCATAGGTAGCATAGAAAGCACTGTAGTTAACGTTGTCATAAGGATAGGACGTAGTCTTGTTAATCCCGCCTGCACCAAAGCATCCTCCAAGGGCATTGTTTCCCTCAATTGATTCGTAGAATCCACCAACAAAATACCATTATTAACAACCATACCTATCAGCATCAAAAATCCCATCATTGCCATCATACTTAAAGGGGAACCGCTTAAAAACATAAGCCCAAAAGAGCCTACCAAACTAAACGGAATACAAAGCATAACCATAACCGAAAGACGTACAGATTCGAATTGAACAGCCATAACAAGAAAAACTAAAAATACAGCTGTCATAATTGCTACGCCCATATTCCCCATTTCTTCCTTGAGGCTTTTGTCTACGGCGCTTTCTGCCTGCCACACTCCGTCAGGAAATTGAATATCTCCAACTGCCTTATTTATTGCCGAAGCAATTTCATATTTCCCCTCGCTTGCAGTTGTAGCAGTAACAGTAGTAGTGAACTTCTTATCCTGCCTATTAATGGTATTTAAAATATTTGTATATTCAACATTCGCAACATCACTCAATGCAATATGGCTTCCGTCCCCCGCTGTAATTGTTTTGTCCATAAGATTTGCTGTATAGTCATATTTCCCTTCAGGATATTTTAATTTAACATCATATTCCTCATCATCCTGTTCAATCGTAGTTGCTGTAACACCATTAAGAATATAATAGATCTGTGAAGCAACCGTTGCAGGTAATAGACCTGCATTCATAGCCTTTTGTTGATCAATCATAATTCTTATATTTGTTTCGTTTTGTGAAAAATCATTTTTTATATTAAGAACACCCGGAATCTGAGTCAGGGTATCTTCTACCATAGAAGCACCTTTTTTTAGTATATCTATATCATCTCCGACCAATGTTATGGACACATTATTACCAGTACTCATTAACGATGCCAAACCCGAAGTCACACCTGTTGGTGTAACAGCAATATCCATATTGGTTATATCTTTGAACAACTCCGTATAGTATTCCACTGCTTCTTCACTATCCCGTTTACATTCATCTGAACTATAGGCAGTGATATTGGCTACATTTCCACTGATTTCCAAGTCAACCGATTCAAAGTTCTCATCTTTTAACAATTCTTGTTCAATAGATTGTATACTTTCATCCATCACTTCAAGCTTAGTACCCGATCGAAAGGTAGCTTCAACTTGAATACTTCCATCAAAATTACTTGGAAACATATCAAAATTAAGCTGTGTAGCAAGCCCCAATGAAAAAACAACCAATAGTACCGCTACCATTACTGTACGCTTTGGTCTGTGAAGCAACTTAGTAATAATTTTCTTATAGCCCTTCCCTAACCTTGCAAGAATACGATTTATGAATAGGTCCTTCTTTTCAACAGGTTTGACAAGTGTAAAAAACAAAGGAACTACCGTAACAGCGCTTAAAAGAGATGCCAGCATTGTAAATATTACCGAAAAACATAATGATTGATTCATCTGTCCAGATAATCCTGATGTTATACTAATCGGCGCATAAACAACGATTGTTGTTATTGTTGAAGCAAGGATAGACAACAGCATAACTCTTACACCCTGTATTGCTGCTGTCTTAAAGTCAGATTCCTTTTCTTTCATTCTAAAACAACTTTCAAGCACTACAATAGAGTTGTCAACAATCATACCGATTGCAATAATCATGCCTGTCCCTGTCATCAAATCAAAAGAAACACCCATAAAACTGAGTAGTGTCATTGCCATCATAATTGATAGCGGCATACTGCTGCCAACAATAAGACTTGCACGTACATCACCAAAAAATAAGAATAAAACAAGCATTGTAAAAAGTACGCCTATCAGTAAGGTTTTAAGCACTTCTATGAGTGTATCCACTATATCATCTGCCGTAGAATGAATTACTTTAAATTCAATGCCGTCAGTTTTTAGCTCTTTCAGAGTCTCCTTAACTTTATTACAAACAGAAACCGTACCGCTAGAGCTTTTCTTTGACACATCTATAAGCATGCTCTCGCTTCCATTAAAACGACTTATACTATCAGCTTCGGTCTCAGATAAATTCATAAAATCGGCAATATCACTTAAATGAATTAATTTTCCTGAACCAGTTTCAATTGCTATTCTCTGCAAATCTGTCTGCCAATCAATGTCGGTATGTGCCGAAACACCTATTTCCTGGCTTCCTATATCCATATTACCTATGGGAAGTTCGAAATCTGCACCTGCTATACAGCTTGCAACACTGGTAATGGATAAATTATACTGCTCCATTTTTTCTTCATTTAATACTATTTTAAGATATTTTTCCTGTGCACCTGAAACATCTACCTGTGCAACGCCGTTTAAGCTTTCAAGCTTAGGTACGATTGTATCATTTACATAATCCTGTATGTCATTTCCGCCTGTAGATTCTGCAGCAATGGATATCGTAGCATCAGAGCTCAAACTAAGCTCCATAATCATAGGTGTATTACAGCTATCAGGCAAATCATCTACAATATTATCCAACGCCTGCTTTAATTCCATATAAGCGTCATCTAAGTCCGTACCATACTCGTATGTAAACTGAATTGTTGCATAATTTTCATAGGAACTAGATGTAATACTATTAATGCCTGTAAGTGTTTCTCCAATATCCTCTATGGGCTCAGTTACCAGTTTTTCTATACTGTCTGCGTCAGCACCGGGATAAGTTACATATACTAATTCCATAGGCATTTCAATATCCGGAAAATACTCCATCTGAATATTGAATAACGAAGAAATACCAAACACAATGATAGCTATAATAATTAAAATTGCAGAAACCGGTCGATTTAATACCGTTTTTAAATACTTCATTTTTATTCACCTTCTTTTTCTAATCAATTATTCTTCGCCTTGTGTAGAATCATTGTCAATATTTTCGTCTATGCCTGCTATTTTAATGACTGCCCCATCCTTTAAACTTGCTGACCAACCTGTAATAATCTCTTGTCCTTCATGCAAACCACTTTCAACCACAATAACATCCTTATCGTAAAGGGAAACTGAAATCTCAGTTTTTACCGCCTTACCATCTTCTGCAACAAAAATATAAGCATCACCATTATCAAAATACACTGCATCACAAGGTACTAAAATTGAATCTTTTGCCGCATAAGAGATTGTTTGCAATTCTACATCAATACCATTTGGCAAGTCCATTGCATTTTCAATTGTTGCTTTGACTTTAAATAACCCTGTTGACACATCCACAGCAATACCAATCTCACTTATTGAACCAATATAATTTTTACTTCCGTTTGTTACTGTAACACTCTGTCCATTCTGTAATACCGGCAAAACTGTATCTGTCACATAAAAAGTAACTGTTTTTGTCTGGGAATTTGAAATAATAAACGCATCATTTCCAGCTGCAAATGAATTGTTGGCTGTTACATTTACTGCTTCCACTGTTCCTGAAATTGGTGATGTAACACTATAAAGGCTAAGTTGATATTCAGCAGAATCAATACTGTTTTTTGCTGCCTGAACGCTAGCTTCGGCTGATTCAATTCCAGCTTCGGCTGATTTTATATTGGCTTGTACCGAAATTAAATTGTTATAAGCGTCATCTACCTCCGATTGTGATGCCGCACCTATGTCAAAGAGAGTTTTCATATCGTTATAATTATCCTCTGCTAAACGCAACTGATCCTCCAAGAGTGTATTTGTTTTCGTCTTGCTTGAATCTGGATTGGCAGTAGTGTTTCCCTCACCTGATTGACTATACTTTGCTGTTGCACTGCTATACCCAGCTAATGCACTGCTATAGCTTGACTGTGCATTTGAGACATTAAACCTGGCACTGGTATCATCAAATTTACAAAGCAGTTCTCCAGAGGTAACCGTATCCCCAACAGAAACATAAACATTTTCTACTTTACCCGATACTTGGGGAACTACTACTACTGTTTCTGCATCTGAAATCGTTCCTACATATGTACCACTTAATTCAAGTGTACCTGTTTCAGCAGCCTGTGTATCTACAGTAACCGTTGTATTCATTGTGGCTGTTGCTTCTTTTGCGCATCCTGTCAGTCCAAGCAACGTTATACAAATGCCTATGCATAAAAAAGTCTTAACTCGTTTATTACTAACAATCATCTTTCCATTATTCATTGAAAACTCCTCCATCTGTTACACTAAAATACTACCTAACTTAAATTTCATTGCATAAATTAATGCTCGGAAGCAATCATTATCCTATTTATCATGTTCATAGCAAAAAATGAGTTTATTCTATATAATACATTCATGGCATTACAATCTTTCCCTATATAAGAGCGAAGTCTATTCTTTTCCATCGCTTTTATCACTAACTTCGCAGCCACAACAGGAGAGAGTAGCATATTAGATTTACTACTATCAGCGGATACATTATGCGATACGCTTGAATTTATTTTAATCCCTGTTTCGATACCGCCTGGAATTACAACTGATACCTTGACATTTGATCCTTTAAGCTCAGAAGACAACCCTTCAGACAAAAGTTTTACTGCGGCCTTTGAAGCTCCATAAACACTTTGTCCTGGTACGGGTAAAAATCCACCCATACTTGAAACATTTACAATATGTGCCTCCGGACGTGTCAGTAATTGCGGTAAAAATGCTTTTATCATATAAAGAGTTCCGTAGAAATTAATATCCATTACTTTGTCAATACGATCCAGCTCTAGTTCATTTATAGGAATAAAGGGCTGAATAATCCCTGCATTATTAATAATCCCATCCACTTTTCCATGTTCTTTAATCACTTTTTTCGCAAATGCAAAAACCTCTTCTCTGTTTGATATATCTACGACATAGGTAAATAATCGTTTACTGCTCCCCGATAATTTCGCAGTTTCATTCAGTGCTTCTTCACTGATATCAACCACAAAAACGGTTGCTCCCTTTTCTAGAAGCTGCAAAGTCAGTTCTCTGCCTACTCCATTCCCTCCACCTGTCACTACAATATGTTTTCCTTGTGCCTTCATAAACTTATCTCCTTACCCATAACAATTTTAATCTGCGTCTGTGTTTGCTAAATCTTATTAAATTTAGAATTTATTTGATATTTAAATATTACTTTGAAAATATTCTAATAAGTTAATGTTTTGTTAATATATTGTTAAACATAAGGCACGAGGGATTTTTTTATTTGAAATATAAGGTCATATTTGAAACATAATTTTCTCCTAACGAACAAAACCCGCTCAAAAGAGCGGGTAATTATAAAATATGGAGTACCTTTCTTTATTTGATGGTGCATGTGCTTCTCATGAAACATTCTAAGTCTACCTAGATAACCGCCATCTTGCTTGCAACAAACAATTCTAATTTTAAGGTTGTTTTTTCAAAATATCTACAAATACTTTCGTAATGCTTGGGTCAAATTGCTTTCCTGAGCACCGCATCAACTCATTTATTACTTCTTCTCTTCTCAACGCTCTTCCATAAGCAGTATCTCTTGTCATCATTTCATAGGCACCTGCAATTAAAATAATTCTTGAAACAAGGGGGATTTCGTGGCCCCTTAAACCTCTGGGATAACCCGATCCGTCCCAATGCTCATGATGCGCCAAAACATATTCCGACAAATTTGAATAAGTGTCAACAGATTTTAGAATATGATACCCTGTTTCTGCATGCCTTTTGATTATTTCGAATTCCGAAAGGGTCAATTTGCCTGGTTTATCAAGTAGCATGACATCAATGGCAATTTTCCCGATATCGTGCCAAGTTCCCGCCATCTCAACCTCTTGGAGAAGTTCCTGATCAAGTTTCAACGCCTCACCTATTGCTTTACTTATTTTTCTTACATTTTCCGAGTGAATCTTTTCTTTTTGGTTGGTTTCGTGTAATTTTTTAATAATCATCTGCATTGTTTTCTTTTTCATATTCTGACTTTCCATAAGCTTTTTGCGATACATATGCTCTTCCGCTTTTGCATAGACCTTCATAATATCTTCTTCAAAAGAAGTCTTTGTCGCCCAACCGATGGAAACTGAAATGATCATATTATTATAAGTTAAATTCGCAATTTCAAGATTAATCCACTCCACAATTCTTTCCGCATCTTTTTTATCGGTTTTCGGTAACAACAATATGAATTCGTCTCCACCGATACGGCACACCAAGTCATTTTTTCTACATGATGTTTTAAGCGTGTTTGCCACAATTTGTAATAACCTATCTCCCATTTGATGTCCAAAGGCATCGTTAGTTAATTTTAATCCATTCACATCAATTAAAGCCAAGGATAAGGGCAGATATCGCTCATTTTCCAAAATTTTTAATTCTCTATCAAAAAAATGTCTGTTTTTCAAACCTGTTAATTGATCATGGAAGCTTAGATAGGATATCTCAGCCTGTTTTTCCCTTTTTACAGTACAATCTCGAAAAATAATAACCACCCCAGTGATATTCCCCGAATCATCCAAAATAGGAGCAGCACAATCTTCAATCAAGATTTTTTCTCCGTTTTTCTTGACTAATATGATATTTTCATCCATTTCTTCTTTGTTGTTATTTTCAAAAACTCTTCTGGATAGGCTCAAAGCATTTTCTTTGTTGTTTTCATCGATGATATGAAATACCAATTCAAAAGGCAATCCATAGGCATCCTGACTCTTCCACCCAGTTAATTTTTCTGCGACATCATTCATTATTTGAATTTTCCCGTTTTGATCTGTAGATATTACGCCGTCACCAAGGGAACGAAGGGTTGTCTCAAATCGCAGTCGTTCTTTATTAATGGTTTCTTTTGCATCATATAACTCGCGATTTTTCTCTTCCAACTTTAAAATATAATTTGAGATTTCATCTATCATATAATAAAAACCCTTTGCTAACGTACCAATTTCATCCTGGCGAACCAAAATTTCTTGTGGCAATTGAATCGACCTATCATTGGTGTAATTTTCCATGTTTTCACAAATCGTAATTAAAGGAGCGGAAAATAATTTTCTCAAAACATATAGGCCGATCATTAATAATGCAATAATCAAAAGCAAAATCAGTAAATTTATCACTAAAAATTCATTAATAGGTGTTAATATATTTGATCTTGAAATTTCATTGTATACAATAATGTTTGTATCCTTCACCGGAAAATATGCAAAATACTTTTCCTGCCCCTCTTTCGTATATTGTATTATTCCTTCTTTTCCCGAAAGTACTTTTTTCGCTAACTCTTCATCGAACACTTGCTGTATGTAGCCATTCCCTATTTCCGTTGAGTCTTTAGAAACTGGGCTATATAGAATAAGACCGGTATCATATAACAAGCCAACATTTGCATCTATTTCAGAATTAAAACGATCCATAATCTTGTTCATATCTTCAATCAAAATATCCAAGCCAAATGCCCCGTAAACCACATTGTGATCCATTAAAGGCGCAGCAATCGTAATTGCTGTTTTATTTGTAATCAAATCCACATAAGGGGCTGTTATGGTTATTTTATTTTGTTTGATGGTATTAACATACCATTCTCTCTTCGTCAAATCATAACTTGGTTCCATATCGAAATCATATAAATTTGTAATTAAATCATCAGCATTTCCCAGTGCGATATATGCTTGTGCAATGTTTTCATCCAAACTTCGTATATTCGCAAGCTGAGCACTGACTTTAACATAAGCAGGATTTTTTCTTTTTAAGTCACGATTATCAATTTCTTTAGCAATATTTATAAACTCCTGATTCTGTTTCGCTTGCTCAACAATAATTGTATATTTTTGCAAAAAGCCTTCAATTTGGGCAGAAAGATTTTCCGATTCACTCCTTAGTTGTTCCTTTCCTTGTTCTTCCAAATAAGTCTTAATTTGAACATTCAGGAAATTATAATAGAGAAGAAAAATAAATAGTACAAATAAAAAAATTGTAAATCCTATTTTTTTTACAACACTATTTTTTAAATGAAACATAGTTTCCCCCTTCCTAAATGCAACATAAAAGCTTTCTAAACAAAAGTTATAGAAAATTTACATTTGCAAAATTCCTTAAATCGTGAAATAGGTTATATTATGATTATATCAAAAATATGTTGAAAAGGAAGAATTTTTAAAAATATAGAATTTTTTTACATTAATATGTCAAGATGTTAACTTTTCTCGCAGACTAACTTAAGAAACTAACTTTCCAACATGATGAAATGAAAATCGAAGCCAAGAAAAATTAAGTTGAATACAAAATTGTATATAAAAAAACATTATTTTGCTATTCCGAATTTTTAAAAAATGTATGAATAAATGGTTACAAATTACCTCTTCCAAAAAATAATTTTTATATACATTTTGGTATTATTGGTTTATAATGATATTTATGGCAAGTTTCTTGCGCATTACCATCATTAAACATTTTTGTTTTAATGATACCAGCAAACAGTTATTTCAAACAATTTAAGCAAGGTAACTGAATAAGCACTTGCAATAACAGGAGGTCGCATTAATGAAAAGCATCAAAAGCAAACTGATTTTTACAATCCTTATTTTAGTGATTTTTTCCTCATCCATTACCGGGTTCATCGGACTATACGAAAGCTTTAAAGACACTGGAAAAATCATGAATACTCTCATTGAAGATAGACTAACAAGTTCTAACAATATGCTTAATACATATCTTGAGGAACAATTTGGCTCCCTCCGATTAAATTCCACAGGAGATTTAATTGATAGCGAAAATCATCTCATTGATGGAAACTTTGCTTATATTGATCAATTTTCAAAAGATATGGGGGTTGTTGCAACTGTATTTGCAAAAAAGGGCAACAGCTTTACAAGAATAATAACCACAATTACAGATGAAACTAACCAGAGAGTAATTGGTACAAACTTAGATGAAAACGGGCAAGCTTATCAAGAACTCTCAAATGGTAATACGTTTACAGGGGAAGCAGATATTCTGGGTGAAAAATATATGACCAATTACTGCCCCATCTATGATGCAAATAATCAAATAATAGGTGCTTACTTTGTTGGCATACCTATTGAGACTGTACATAGCATTCTAAATGATGGCTTACTCTCTACAATCAGAATCGTCGTATTATTAACTGCAATTCTTTTACTGGTTGTAGCTGTAATTACTTATTTTATTAGTGGGGGAATAGCCAAACCAATTAAGAAGGTTACCACCGCTGCGGAGCAAATTGCAGATGGCCATTTTAATGTTGAACTTTCACTGCATTCAAACGATGAAATCGGACACCTGGCAACGGCTTTTCGCCTAACCATTGAACAATTGCAAAATTATCAAGGTTATATTGATGAGACTGCAGAAGCTCTGCGTGAAATTTCTCAAGGAAACTTAAAAGTAGAGCTACATAGAGAATATTCTGGTCAGTTTAAAAAATTAAAAGACACCTTACATATTTTGCTTTCAGATTTGAGCGGAACCTTATCGCAAATCAATCAATCTGCGGAGCAGGTACATTGTGGGGCAGAGCAAGTTGCAAATGGCTCTCAATCCCTTTCACAAGGTGCCACAGAACAGGCCAGCTCCATCGAAGAATTATCTGCGTCCATTGCAGACGTTGCCGAACAAATACAGCAAAATGCAGATCATACAACCACAGCACGTGAAAAAGCCGAATGTGCAGGACAAGAAATGAATATAAGTAATGGAAAAATGGAAGAAATGACAAAAGCCATGGATGAAATTTCTTTGAGATCTTCCGAAATTTCGAAGATTATCAAAATAATTAATGATATTGCATTCCAAACAAATATCCTTGCCTTAAATGCTGCTGTGGAGGCCGCTCGTGCCGGAGAAGCAGGAAAAGGATTTGCTGTCGTTGCAGATGAAGTAAGAAATCTTGCTGGAAAATCGGCAGAAGCAGCAAAAAACACAACGGTTTTAATTGAGCAGACCATCAATGCAGTAAACAATGGCACGCAAATCGCAGAAAAAACTGCAGTTTCTTTGGACGTAAGTGCAACAGCAACAAAAGAAGCTATTTCTTTAATTGAACAAATTGCCCAAGCTTCTCAGGCTCAAGCGACCGCAATTATTCAAATAAACCAGGGCATTGAACAGATCTCATCCGTAATCCAAACAAATGCCGCCACCGCAGAGGAAAGTGCTGCTGCAAGCGAAGAATTATCCGGTCAATCCAATATGCTTAAAGATCTTATTACCAAATTTAATTTATAAAATTTTGACCAAACTGTTAATCTCGAAACAAGTTATGTCGATTAACTTTATTGAAGGCGAAGTTTATCAGAATAAGAAACTATTTGGAATATTATTTTCTTGCAATGTCTTTTCGTAAAACAATTTGAAAAGCTGTAAATACCTATTTGTATTTGCAGCTTTTCATATTCTTGATTAATACGAAGAAAAGATATATAAAGAAATCCTATTTCCGAAGGAGGATTGACTTTATGGTAAATCAAACAAAGAAATTATTCCCCCTGTATTCTCTGCTTTTCTTCTTTGTTTTTTATTTTATCAGTTTTTTATTGCAGAATGACTTATGGGGAAATATCTTTTCTCCTATTGTTGCTTTTCTGTCTTCTATCCTGATCTTTATTTCAATAAAAGATCTAAAAAACTACAAAAGTAATGCAATTCTATTATTTTTAAGTTGCTTAATTTGGGGAACGGCAGATTTATTGTGGTTAATTTTTGATGAATTCTTGTTCATAAATCCTGAAAAAATTCCTTTTATTAATGTCCTCTATGTACTACCAAATATTTTTTTTGCCATACTTTTAACTTTATATATTTATAAGAACCATGAAAATTGGAATACATATCAACTATTTATCGATATTTTCGCTTTCTGCGCCTTAGGCGCTGTTTTGCTTTGGTCTTTTATTTTTTCCGAAACAAATCATACTTTTGTTTTGGATTTCGACTATATTCTTACCATGTTCTATATATTTCTGGACTTCTATGTCATGGTTGAAATTGGTTTAATCTTTTTTTCTAAAAATTTTCACATTGGAAAAAACTTTTTGCTGATATTTTGGGGAATATTTATGTATGCCATAACTGATTTTTACTATGCATATCTAACTCTAAACAATGCTTATAAGGCAAATTCTTTCGTTGACATAATTTATATGCTGTGTAATGTGCTTTTTTCATTGGGTATTCTATATGAAGTTTCTCACCCCTCCGCTTGTACACAAAAACCAGTTGATGAACTCTGTGAGAACTTAAAAAAACCAAAAAAGTTAGTCTTTTTAATTATTATTATCTTTTATCTTTTATTCTATTTTGATGTTTTCGACTTTACCACATTAATAAATGCTATTGTCATTTGCATTTTCTATTGGGTTTTATCCATGAATATCAGAACAAATATGCTTGACCGTCTTATGCTAAAAACAGAAAAAGAGATGAATGAACAACTTGAGAAACTCATTAACGAAAGAACGAAAGAACTAAACCTTGCAAACCAGCATTTAGAAGAAATATCGAATACCGATGCATTAACAGGTTTGTTTAACCGCCGATATTTTATTCAACATCTGGAAACATTGATTCATTCTGATAAAGTGAATACATTTGCACTGCTTTACATAGATACCAATAGATTTAAACCCATTAACGATTCCTACGGACACGAAATCGGTGATAAAGTTCTGCAAGAATTAGGGTTACGCTTTTCGGCATACAATCTTTCCGAATTAACATGTTTTCGTATCGGCGGAGACGAATTTGCGGTTATTATTGAAAATTGCTCCGATGTATCTGAGATAACAAATATCGCCCATAAAATATTTGAAATGCTACAACATTCCATTTCTGTCCCCCCCTATTCTTTTACCTTAACTGCAAGTATTGGTATTGCACGTTACCCCTTGGATGCGGAAGATAAGGATATCTTGATCCGTTATGCAGATATTGCCATGTATGAAGTGAAATCTAAAAGCTACAAAAATAATTACATGTTTTTTGACAAGTTATTTATCGAAAAAATTAACAAAAAATATGAAATAGAAGTGCTCTTGCAAAATGCTGACTATGATAACGAATTTATGTTATATTATCAACCGCAATACAGCACCGATACCCAAGCCCTCATCGGGATGGAGGCATTGATTCGATGGAAACAGCCGCAAAATGGGCTCATTTCTCCTTCTGAATTTATCCCTATTGCAGAAGAAACAGGGTTGATTATTCAAATTGGTGAATGGGTAGTGGAAAAAGCGTTTTCTCAGATTAAAAAATGGAATGAACTGAATTCCATGGATTTAAAAATGAGTATTAACATCTCTCCCATACAAATCAAAAATACTGATTTTGCAAACTGGTTATGGAAAAAAATGCAAAATGAAAAAATTAAGCCAGAATGGATTGATTTGGAAATAACCGAAAGTGTTGCCATGATTTCCACCTCTTCCATTGAAAAAGCTTTTGATTTTTTGAATGAAATTGGCGTAAGTATTTCCATTGATGACTTTGGCACGGGATACTCCTCCCTCAGCTATATCCGAAAGTATAATATTGACCGTCTGAAAATAGCAAAGGAATTAATTGATCATATTGCCTATGATGAAAATGCTTTGCTTATTGTACAAACCATAATCATGATGTCAAGAGGTATGAACCTAAAAACTATTTCCGAAGGTGTAGAGGATATGGAGCAGCTGGAAATTCTTAAAGAACTGGGATGTGATGAAATTCAAGGTTACATTTTTGGGAAACCCATTCCCAGCTTAGAATTTGAAAAACTCCATTTAAATAAAAACTAATCTTTTTAAGCCACAGCACTCTGTGGCTATTTTTTTACTTGCCATAGATTTATTAAAAATACTATTTTTCTATAACACTTTTTTCTGAATAATAGGGCTGAATCATTCACAAAAAGGTAAACGATTCAGCCCTATTATCATGTTGTTACTCCTCTGCCTGTAAAATGAACGGTTTTTACATGAACAGAAGGTGATCACTTTTTAAACATTTCTTATAAAAGCCTTGATATTTAACCTCTTGCCTCGATAACAATATCCGCAGCTTTACGGCAAATAGATGTGATTTCTTCCCATGCTTTGCCGTTAATCAATTTATCCGTTACCATAAAAGATCCTCCAACGGCACAAATGCTCTTAAAAGAGAGATATTCCTTTAAATTATCTAAATTCACACCACCTGTAGGCATAAACTTAAACTGGTGATAAGGGCTTGACAATGCCTTAATGGTAGCCAAACCACCATACTGCTGTGCCGGGAAAAATTTAAATGTAGTTAAACCCAAATCGTGTGCTGCTTCAATTTCTGTGGGTGTCACACATCCGGGGAAAATGGGCACATTCTTTTCAATGCAATAAGCCGCAATTTTAGGATTAAACCCAGGAGATACAATAAACTGTGCCCCTGCCGCTAATGCTCTGTCAACCTGTTCTTTATACAAAACCGTACCCGCGCCAACAATCATATCAGGATAGTTTTCACGCATCAGCTTAATTGCTTTATCTGCCCCTTCTGCACGGAAAGTGATTTCCGCAACGGGCAAACCACCCTCTGAAAGTGCCTTTGCCAGTGGCAATGCATCTTCTTCAGGACGTTCCAATTTAATGACTGGTACTACACCAATTTTAGAAATTTTTTCTGCAATCGTCATTTTTTCTCCTCCTTAACGCTGCACTCTGGCTCCTGCGCCACCCATCAATGCTTCTACTTCCTTACGGCTTGCCATGCTTGTATCTCCAGCCGTTGTCATCGCCAATGCACCATGAGCCGCACCGTAATTTACCGCAACCTCTGGGTCTCCTGACTCCATCAAACCAAAAATCAAACCGGAAGCAAAACTGTCACCGCCGCCAACACGATCCATGATTTCCAAACCATCATATTTCTTAGAGAAATAAATTTCGCCATTTGCCCAGCACATTGCTGCCCAATCGTTTACTGTCGCAGTTTTGACACTTCTTAAAGTAGTCGCCATTACTTTAAAATTAGGGTATGTTTCAGCGGCTTTTGCCATCATTTTTTTGTAGCCGTCTAAATTCAGCGCAACCAAGTTTTCGTCGTTTCCTTCAATTTCAAAACCAAGGCATGCTGTGAAATCTTCTTCGTTTCCAATCATAACATCAATATATTTTGCAATTTCTTTATTTACTTCCTGCGCCTTCTTCTGTCCACCAATAGATTTCCACATAGAAGGACGGTAATTCAAGTCATAGGATACGATGGTTCCGTATTTTTTTGCTGCCTTTACTGCTTCAATGGTTACAGCAGCACTATTTTCGGACAATGCCGCAAAAATACCGCCTGTATGCAGCCAACGCACACCTAATGTTCCAAACAGATAATCAAAATCAAATTCACCAGGCTTAATTTGGGCAATGGCCGTATTGCCTCTATCGGAAACACCTACTGCCCCACGTACACCGTGACCTCTTTCTGTAAAATTCAAGCCATTGCGAACACTTCTGCCAATTCCGTCATAAGGCAGCCACTTAATAAAAGAAGTATCCACGCCACCCTGCAAAATGAAATCCTCAATCAAACGGCCAATTTCGTTGTCGGCAAAAGCCGTTAAAATGGCTGTTTTATATCCAAAGCACCGACGAAGTCCACGGGCAACGTTATATTCGCCGCCCCCTTCCCAAGCACGGAACTGTCTGGCTGTTTTGATTCTTCCCTCACCGGGATCCAATCTTAGCATTACTTCGCCTAAGGAAACCTGATCAAACATACACTCTTCTTTTGGTCTTAACTGAATCATTATAATGTCACCCCATCTTTAAAAATTGCAATTTCTTTGTAATCGTTTTCTTCATTTTTAGCAAGCTTTCCACTAGCTGTATCTTTTAATAAATCCATCAGCTGTTTTGCTGCTTCTTCAAATGTCGTTCCCTCTAATATCATCCCTGCATTAAAATCAATCCAGTTTGCTTTATGCTCCGCCAGGGCAGAATTTGAGGAAATTTTCAGTGTGGGAACAACGGTACCAAAAGGTGTTCCTCTTCCTGTGGTAAAAAGAATGATATGGGCACCGGAAGCCGCAAGGTTCGTACAGGATACCATATCATTACCAGGACCTGTTAATAAGGAAAGTCCCGGCTTTTTAACAGGCTTGGCATACTCTAAAATATCAGTAACCGTAGCCTGACCGCCTTTTTGAATACAGCCAAGGGATTTTTCCTCCAGTGTCGTTATTCCCCCTGCCTTGTTACCGGGAGAAGGATTTTCATATACAACCTGGTTATGGCTTACATAGTAGTTTTTAAACGCATTAATCATAGCTGTTGCTTCGTCAAATACTTCTTTGCTTTCACAACGGGCAAACAAGCTGTCTTCGGCACCAAACATTTCCGGCACCTCCGTCAAAATTGCCCTTCCCCCTGCGGATGTGTGTAAATCCGTTAAGCGCCCGCAAAGGGGATTTGCGGTGATTCCGGAAAATGCATCGGAGCCTCCGCACTTGAAACCGATAATCAGCTCCCTTAAAGGAACTTTTTCTCTTTTGTCTTTTTCTGTAAGCTGGGAAAGGGCTTTTAAAAGGGCTAATCCCTTTTCCATCTCGTCCTCTTCTTCTTGTGTAATCATAAAGCGAATTCTCTCGCTGTCATACTCGCCTAGAAATGGTTGAAACACGTCGAGGTTGTTGTTTTCACAGCCCAAAGACAGAACCAAAACACCGCCGGCGTTGGGGTGTTTTACCAAAGCCGCCAAAGTCTTTTGCGTCATGGTCTGATCCTCACCCATTTGGGAACAGCCGTAGGGATGAGTCACTGCCAGAGCATGAATCCCCATTTTTTCCGCTTCTTTTACCAAGCGCTCCGCCGTTTTATTTACACAACCCACTGTAGGCACAATCCAGATTTCATTTCTTACTCCCACAAGACCGTCTTTTCTACGGTAGCCCATAAAATATTCATCCTGCACATTCCAATCATACCCTTGGGTGCCGGAAAATTTATACTCCCCACTTTCAGCCAGATTAGTTTTCGCATTATGAACATGAACATGTTGTCCTTTTTCAATACTTTTCGTAGCATGTCCAATGGGGCTTCCGTATTTTATAACATTCTCCCCCGCATTAATGGGAAATAGGGCAATCTTATGACCAAAAGGAATATCATCCTTTGCAATAAGCGTAACCTCACCACACTGACAAACCTCATTTTTTTTTATATCGCAAAGAACAACGGCAACGCTGTCCTTTGGATTTACAATAATCATATTATCCTTCATGCTTGAACACTCCTTAAGCCAGAAGGGAAGCCAAAACTTCCTTTATTTCTTTTTCTTCCATCGCATTTAAATAGGAAGTAACTAATGCAGTCAAGCCATCGATGGCATTTAAATCAGTACCATTCCAAAAAGCTGTATTGGATAATACCCCTTGGGCAATGCCCAAAGCGTCCTTTTCTGCCCAAATTTTAGCAAAAAATTCCAATACCTCCATATCATCTTTAATGCTATAAACCGTACCATCAGCGCGGATTCCCGTATAATGCCCGTTATCCATTGTGCCTTTGTAGAAACGAATAAACGCCGCGAAAGAAAACGCCAAAGCCTTGGGTAACTTTCCTGTTTCCTCTACATAGCCAAGTAAACTGGGCATACATCTTGCGCACCATTTAGAGCAAGAATTCAATGAAATATCCAGCAATTTATGCTTAATATAGGGGTTACGGAAACGGTCTTTAACATCGGAAGCAAACTGTTCCAAATCTTCCTTAGGCAAATCCAAAGTAGGAATAATTTCGTCATATAGAAGTTTATCCAAATATTTTTCAAACAAGGGATCATTCATCATTTCCAAAACAATACTATGCCCTGACAGATATGCAGCCAAAACCGTTGCCGTATGCCCACCATTTAAAATTCTAACCTTACGTTTTTTATATGGCGTTGCATCCTCTGTCCAAATCACATTTGCATCTGTTTTATGAATGGGTAAAATATCTGCCCATTCTTTTTTCCCTTCAATGACCCAAAGGTTAAATACTTCACTGGTTACCAAACATTTATCCTCATAACCCATTTCATTATAAAAATAATCAAGTTGATCCCCAGGGTAACCAGTCACAATACGGTCAACCATGGTAGAACAAAAATGATTGCTCTCTTTTACCCAAGTTTTGAAGTTTTCCTCTAAACCCCATTCCTCAGCATACTGTAAAACAATGCGCAATAAATTTACCCCATTGTTATCAATTAATTCCACAGGCAAAAAAAGTAATCCTTTCTCTGTTGCGCCGTGAAACACCTGATATCTTTCATATAAAAATGCACAAACCTTTGCAGGAAAGGACTGCGCCGGTCTATCAGTTAGCTGATCTCCGGCCTTATAAGCAATGCCTGCCTCCGTTGTATTGGAAATAACCACCTTTAAATCCTGGGAACGAGCCATGTTTAACAAAGCCTCATAATCCTCATAAGGATTGATACAACGAGAAACAGATGTATTCGCCTCAATCTTTTCTACGGGCTTGCCATTTTCAATTCCCCGCATAATCAATGTATACATACCATTTTGAGAATTAATTACCTCTCCCATCCCCTTTGCAATGGGCTGACACAAAACAATAGAACCATCAAAACAGCCCTGATTATTTGCCTTGTTAATCATCCAATCAGTAAAGGCACGAAGAAAATTTCCTTCCCCAAATTGCAATACTTTTTCCTTCAAAGCCGGTGCTTGAGGAGCCAACACTTCATTTATCTTTTTCATAAACCTTATACCTCCAAATTTTTGGTTTAAGATATTCACAGGAACAGTATACAACATAATTTAGTCTGTTGTATACAACAAAAGCAAAAATATTGTATTTTTGTTTAATCAGACAATATATCACTTTGATTTTTGTGCATTTTGAAGTAATTATCCTAGGTTTTCCATTTTTATTTTAATGTATACAATCCTTATTTCATTTTTTTGCTTCACAAAAAAAGATGCACCCCCGGTTACAAAGGCACATCATACTTTTATCCTTTATTTTTATTTTATTTTATATTCTGTGCATCAAAAATCATAGTAAAGCATAATTAAAATTACTTTTTTACATTTCTGTAGTTTTATTACTTAACACCAAGTCAAATGTTGCATTTTTTGATGCCAACAGATGGGCTTCCATCTCCTTTGCCGCTAATTCCCAGTTATGTTTTAAACAAGCAGTCACTATTTTTAAGTGCTCCTGATTGGTTCTTTCTAATCGCAAATCAACAAACTGCCCTGTCAAAACTCGAAACCGCAGGTTTTGATTGTGAATCCAATCATAGGTTTTTAACAGATAAGGATTCTGGATCGCTTCAACAATGCTAACATGAAAGGTGTCATCCAATGAATAATATTCTTCCTCGCTAAAAGTATGGGCAGGGGAGGAAAAAGTATCATAATATTTATAAATTACTTCATCCTTAATTTTCGACCCATATTTCAAAAGCGCATAGGGTTCATAAAGGAGGCGAACCTCAAATATTAAATTAATATCATTAATCGACAAACCTGACACCTCGATGCCCTTTTTGGGCAAAATGGAAATCAATCCTTCCTGCTCCAATCGGCTGAGGGCATCACGTATTGGTGTTCTGCTTACATGCAGCTCTTCCCTCAAGGATTCCTCGTTCAACATCGCTCCCGGTGCATATTCACAGCGAATAATTTTCTCTTTTATTGCGTAATACGCTTTTTGCTTTAAGCTTTCCTTTCCAGCCATTCAATGTGCCTCCCCCAAAAAAGTTGGATAAAGTATACTACATAATCTTTCATTTGCAAAGGGAAAAACAAAAATTATTCAAAACTATTCTTACAAAATCCATTTACCTTATGCAAAATTAAGTTGTTTCCCCTTTTTTTCTGTTATAAAAGAACTTGCCCTTAAGCTTTTATAGCCGGTTTTTTAAATAATAAAATCAACAATAAACAACATCATTCCCTTTTTGGATACATCAATAGACAAAATTTTATCTTCCACGTAGACTTTCGAAATTACGCTTATCCTTTATTTTTCATAAATTTACTTATTCTTCAAATTTAAGCGTATTTATTTGTCTATATTGCTTAAAAATACACTATGAAAATTGTTTATACTATTGAAAATTAAGTCTGGTTTCATTTTTAAGTTGACACATGCCAGTGTCTGCAATTATACTCCTCTTATAGAGTGATGTATACATCAAAAGAAGCAGTGGCATATCGCTGTTGAAAAGGAAGGTATTTTATATTATGAAAGCACTTAAAATTAACTCACCGGGAAATGTTTCAATTGCCGAAATTGAAAAACCTATTCCCAAAGAAGGCGAAGCCTTATTAAAACTTCTGTATGGAGGTATATGCGGTAGTGATTTGAGCTCTTACCGTGGAGCAAATGCTTATGTTTCCTACCCTCGTATTCCTGGACACGAGTTTTCAGCAGAAATCGTTGAGGTTGGCGAAAATAAATACGGGTTAAAACCTGGCATGATAGTAACCTGCAATCCATACTTTAACTGCGGTGAATGTTACTCCTGTCAAAAAGGAAGGGTCAATGTATGTCAGGATAATCAGACTATGGGAGTTCAGCGGGAAGGCGCATTTAGTGAATATATCACCATGCCAGTGGAAAGAATCTACGATGGAAAAGGTTTGGATGGAGAAACACTTGCTTTGATCGAACCTTTTTGCATCAGCTACCATGGTGTATCCCGGGCAGAAGTAAAACCCGGCGATAAAGTTCTGATCATGGGTGCCGGCACCATTGGTGTTTTGGCTGCCATTGCGGCAAAAGCAAAAGGTGCAGAAGTAACCATCTGCGATGTGGCAGAAGAAAAATTAAACTATGCTTATGAAACCTTTAAAATTAATCATAAGCTTTTAAACAGCTCTCCCGATGCATTTCAAAAGGGTGTAGCCGAATTAACAAATGAAAATGGCTTTGACGTAGCAATTGAAGCTGTAGGGCTGCCTGCTACGTTCCAAAACTGTATCGATGCTGCCTGTTTTGGCGGTAAGGTCGTTTTGATTGGCGTTTCAAAGAAAAACATTGACGATTTCTTCTTTACAATAATCCAGAAAAAAGAACTAAATATTTATGGTTCCCGTAATGCACTGGAAAAAGATTTTAAAGAATTGATCGACTTGGTATTACATCATGATGTAAAATTAAATAAAGTTATAACAAACCGTTATAACTGGACAGACGGTTCTCAGGCACTTGCAGATTTTTCTGAAAATGCCAATAAAATGTTAAAGGTTGTGCTGGACTTCACCCAATCTTAAGGGTGTGTTCATAAAATTATGCAAAAAACAAGAATTGAAAGGGGAAAAGAAAATGAAATTTAAAAAGTTAGTAGCTTCTATGTGTATTGCAGCAATCTCCGTTGCTTCTCTTGCAGGTTGTTCCAGTAAACCAGCAGAATCCGCTGATCAGCCTGACACAGCTACACCCACAGAAAAAGTACAATTACAGATTGGTTTTGAAAACTCCATGTCTGAACCTATCGGGCAGGCTTTGCAGCACTGGGCAGACTTGGTAGATGAGAAATCCGGCGGCACAATGGAAATCGTTCTTTATCCTGACTCTCAGTTGGGTAACAAGACAGACTTGATCGACTCCATGCTGTTAGGCGAAAATGTTGCAACTTTAGCTGATGGCGCTTTCTATGCTGATTACGGTGTACCCGATTTTGGCATCGTATTCGGACCTTTCTTGTTTGACAATTGGGATCAGTGCTGGACATTGATTGAATCCGATTGGTACAAAGAACAAGAAGCAAAATTGCAGGATAAAGGTTTGAAGCTTCTCGCTTCTAACTGGGCATATGGCGCTCGTCATACCTTGACAGTAAAACCTGTTAATACAGTAGAAGATTTAGCAGGTATGAAGATCCGTGTTCCAAGCAACCAGATTCAGACTTTGGGCTTTAACGCTTTAGGTGCTGCTGCAACTGGCATGAGCCTTGGTGATGTATATCAGGCATTGCAGACAAAGACAATCGACGGTGCTGAAAACCCTCTTGCAACACTGTATGGCCGTAAGTTGCACGAAGTTGCAAAATACTTGATCTTAGATAGTCATGTTTTAAACTTCACAACATGGGTATGCTCTAACGATTGGTTCAACTCTTTAACAGAAGAACAGCAGAACATTCTTTTGGAAACAGGTAAAGAAGCAGGTATTTACAACAACCAGATTCAGCAAGAATCCGAAGCTGATTACTTGCAGAAGATGAAAGACGAAGGTGTAACCGTTGTAGAACCTTCTGAAGAAGTTATGGCTGGCTTCCGTGAAAAAGCACAAGCATTCTACGATCAGGGCGACACATTCGGTTGGTCCGAAGGTCTTTATGACACAGTTCGCGCTGCAATGGGTGCTAAATAAATCACATCCAAAATAATAATACTGACTACTACGGCGGCAGGAGATCCTTCCGCCGTAATTTTCAGAATAGATTCGAGGGAGCGAATATGAAGAAAAATAATAATATATTATCTATACTCGCTAATATTGACGTATTTGTTGCTGGAATAGCACTTGCAATTCTGATTATTCTTACGTTTTTAGGCGTTATTTGGCGTCGTGCCTTTGGTGCACCATTCACTTGGTTAGAAGAGATCCAGCTTGCTTGTATGGTTTGGATTGTTTTCGCATCAGCAGGTGCAGCTTTTCGTTACGGGAATCACGTTGCCATTGAAATGATTGTTGATTTGATGCCCAAAAAAGTTCAAAAAATGTTTACCGTTTTCATTTCAATTGTTGTTGTTGCAGTTATTTTTTACTTATTTATACAAAGTATCGGTTTTATTCAACTCTTTATAAAGAGTGGACGTTCAACGCCTATGTTAGAAATTCCTTATACATTGATTTATGGTATTGCACCTGTATCTTTTATTTTGATGATTCTCAACTACTTCTATGCCCTAGTCAAGGGTGTAAAATCCGAAGCAAAGGAGGCGGTAGAAAGTGAATAGTGTTCTTGCTCTGTCCGCCATCGTGCTACTGGTGCTTTTATTTTTGAAAGTTCCGGTATATTTATCCGTATTAGGTGGTTCCGCAATTTATTTTGCTCTAAATCCGACAATAAACACCATTATGTTCGCCCAAAGAGCGATTACAGGTGTTGAAAGTATATCTTTATTGGCAATTCCCTTTTTCGTTTGTGCCGGTATTTTAATGAACTATACCGGGGTAACAAAACGTATTATGGATTTTTGTTCCGTACTTACCGGGCGTATGTCCGGAGGGTTGGCACAGGTAAACGTATTGCTTTCCACATTAATGGGCGGTTTATCCGGCTCTAACTTAGCAGATGCTGCAATGCAGGCGAAAATGCTGGTTCCTGAAATGGAGGCAAAGGGATTCTCCAAAGAGTTTTCCACAGTCGTTACAGCAACCTCCTCCATGATTACACCTTTGATCCCGCCCGGCATTGCCATGATTTTATACGGTTGTATTGCAAACGTTTCCATCGGTAAACTTTTTATGTCCGGCCTGGGAATTGGAACTTTATTGTGTGCCACAATGATGATTTTGGTACGTTTTATCTCTATAAAGCGCGGCTATCAGCCCCTTTACAAAGAAAAGGCTTCTGCAAAGCAATATATGACTGCTGCAAAACCTGCAATTCTCCCCTTGTGCTTGCCCATCATTATCATCGGTGGTATCCGTTTAGGGGTCTTTACAGCAACAGAAGCAGGCGCCATTGCTATTCTTTACGCTATATTCCTTGGTTTACTCTACAAGGAGCTTAACTTGAAAAACACATTCCAAGGCTTAAAGGAAACGGTATGTACCACTTCATCTATTATGTTAATTGTTGCAGCTGCCAGTGTTTTCTCCTGGATTTTAACAAAGGAACGTATTCCTCAGCAATTGACAGAATGGATTGTGGGTACAATTCATAACAAATACATCTTCTTATTGGTTGTAAATATTTTCTTGTTAATCGTTGGTATGTTTATTGAAGGCAATGCTTCCATGATTATCTTAGTTCCTCTCCTTGCACCTATTGCTGCCAGCTATGGAATTAATGAAATTCAGTTTGCTATGATTTATATCTTCAATAATGCTATCGGTGCTTTATCCCCTCCTATGGGAACACTGATGTTTGTAACGTGTGGGATTACCAAATGTAAAACAGCGGCTTTTATTAAAGAAGCTCTGCCCTTCTATATTCTTTTGGTAATCAACCTGCTTTTGATTACTTATGTTCCTGTGTTTTCAACCTTTTTAGTAAACATATTATATTAATTACGGTTTAAAATTTAAAAGACTATGCGGAAAAAATCCAAAATCAGGATGATTCTGCTAGTCTTTTTATTTTGTCAAATTTTTTAGAATAGCTCTCCTTTTTTATACCCCTCTGATTTCTCAAAACAAGAATAATCCATTACATCTCAGAGAAAAATAACATCTGAGGTGAATACAATGATTAAGCAAAAATCGGGAAATCAAGAGCCTATAAAAAAAGATATATTAAAAAATAAAAATAACGACAAATCCCACAAAGCATTCCATGAAAACGCACATAAACAGGAAAATAATAAACAACATTTGAAACAAAAACAGCTTTACGTAGAATTGACAAAGCATTTATGCGCAGACTTTCAACCATCGACATACTTAAACCAATTGTTGTCTGGGGGAAAGCTTGACGAATATCCCTATACGATGCTAAAAATATTAGAAACAATACCCCAATCTCCTGTCCATCATCCGGAAGGATGTGTTTGGAATCATGTTTGCCTAGTGGTAGATCATGCAGCACGGGTGCGTCAGCAAAGTCGTGATCCCCTTACCTTTATGTGGGCAGCCCTTTTGCACGATATTGGAAAATCAAAAACAACCAGAGAACGTCGTGGAAAAATTACAGCCTATGATCATGACACAGTGGGAATGCATATGGCAGTGGAATTCCTGTCTCAGTTAACGGATGACCAAACCCTCATTAAACACGTTGGGGCCTTAGTTAAATATCATATGCATCCATTATACGTTCTCAAAGGTTTACCTTTTGGAGATATGCAAGGAATGAAAGCAGAAACTGATGTCCGAGAAATTGCATTATTAGGATTTTGCGACCGTATGGGTCGAACAGGAAGTAATGCAGGGGAGGAAAGTAAAAAAATTAAGATGTTTATGGAAAAATGCGGCATAAAAAATTCATCTTTGCATTTATCCTCCCACGGACAAAGATTGCAACACCCATCATTTCTGGGGTAGCCAGCTAAGTTTCTACCAACATCAACTTTCCAAAATCAGAACCTGTTGCTCCTTTTCACATTTTCTCCAAAATTTAAGGCTTTCTATAATTTTCACCATAGAAAGCCTTTTTCGTATTCCCTAATATAATTATTCCAATATAGGGCTTTTTGCAATGGGCTTTTAAACACCCACTATTCGGATTATCCCTTATCAGCACCCGGTTTGTGGCGAGATCCTGATTGTTTTTTCTTGTTTCGCCCTTCTCCGTCCAATGCACTTTCTGCCATAGTAGGCCCGCCATTTGCTTTTGCTTTGCGAACTTCCTTCGGATCAAGCTGACTGTCTTTTGCCATAAATTATCACCTCGAAACCAGTATTTGCAAAACTGATATTTCTATTCATTTTTTCCTAAAAAACACCTTTATTAGGATTGGCACACCCCATAAGTGCAGTCAATTTCTCTTTCTTCTTTGACTTATACTACAGCAACGACTAACCATAATACTCCAAGAAATAAAAGATTAATCGCTGTAAATACACAAAGATACTTGCATGTCTGAGCGCCTCTTGTAGAAGCATACGCCTTATAAGAAATAACGCTAGCCATGGAAGCTATCAATGTCCCCAATCCTCCAAGATTGACCCCCACCAATAGTCCTGAATAATTCGCAGTAAACTTTGATAGGAGCATAGTAGCAGGAACATTACTGATTATCTGGCTAAGCAAAATAGAAACCATTAGCTCTCTTCCCCCTACCAATTCATAGAGTATGTTGCTAACAGCAGGTATATTTCTTATATTCCCGATAAAGATAAACAATAAAATAAAGGTAAGTAGCAATCCATAATCCACCCGAAGGAATATATCTCCCGCAAAAATCAAAACCCCACTCAGAACAAATATAAGTGCAATACCATAAGGAATCATACGTAAAACAGCCAATAAACATATAAAAAATAGCAAACACCACAAAACAGGTTTTTCAACTTCGCTCTTTCCCCCTTGGAAGCCCTCTCCAGACAGTTCTATCGCCTCTGGCTTAACAAAAAAAATAACTGCAAAAAGCAGTAAAAGCGAAATTGCTGACGGCATAGCCATTGTCTTTAAAAACTGCCCCATAGTCATATTCGAAATAGAATACAAATATAAGTTTTGAGGATTCCCAAGAGGTGTAAGCATGCTGCCCAGGTTTGCGGCAATCGTTTGTAAAACAATCACAGGAATCATAAGCTTTCTTTTTTCTGTCTGCGTCAGCATCATAATACTAAGGGGAACAAATGTAATTAAAGCAACGTCATTGGTGATTAACATACTACTAAAAAAACAAATTCCTACCAAAATAAAAACCAACACACGAGTATTATGTACAATCTTTAATAAACGGGTAATAATACACTCAAAGATGCCAGCTTTTTGAAACCCCGCTACTACCATCATCATGGAAAACAGCAGACTTAAGACACGCAAATCTAGATACTCTAAATATTTCTTTGAAGGATGGACAAATAAAGCAGAAATAATCGCAACTACAAAAGCTACAAACAAAACAGGATCACCGTAAATAAATTTTCTTAATTCTTTCATTTTTCTTACTCCCAAATAACATAGCATTGCCATTGTACCGAAAATACTATTTTCTCAAAAAGATTTTAAGCATCGTTTTATTCTGATTTTTTTCTGCATTCAGAACAATAACCAAAAAAAACAAGTTTATGACTTGTAATATTAAATTCCGTTTCCCTTTCAAGGGCTTTTTCATATTCCTGTATCGGGCAGTGATCTAAGGCAATTATTTTTCCGCAGGATATACAAATAATATGGTGCTTATGCCCCATTCCCAACACCTCGTATACCGCTTTGTTATTTGTGATGTTACTCTTTTGCACCAATCCTTTGGAAACAAAGACATCTAAAATTCTATAAATTGTTGAAAGGCTCATGTTTTTCTCTTTTTCCATAAGCTTCACATAGATTTCTTCTGCGGTTAAAGGCACATCCGAATCTGTCAGCAGTTGAAAAACCAGTTCTCTTTGTTTGGTTGCTTTAATATCATTTTTCTTAAATATCTCTTTGCAACTTTTACTTTCCATCTTAATCACACCTTCCACAAAATATTATACTAACAAGACTTAATTCATTTGATTGCGAAATTTAATAGAATAAAAGATATAAACGAACAAATATCCTATAGCAGAGAGAATGACAATGGCAGCACCGGAGGCAACATTAAACACATAGGATATCCATAGCCCCACAAAACAAAATAAAGCACCTATGATTATAGATAATACCATCCGCAATTTCAAGTTTTTAGCCAATAAACCCGCTATGGCCGTGGGTGCCGTAAATAGCGCCAAAATCAGAATAATACCCACAACACGAATTAAAACTACAACAGACATGGCAATTAATACAAAAAGAAGATATTCCATAAATGCAGTCTTTATCCCTATAATGGATGCAAATTCCTCATCAAACATGTAGGCTTTCCAATAATTAAATAATAACGTAATGACAAGCACAACGACGATTGTAAAAACCGCCATAAAAAACAGATCTCCTCTGGTTACCGACAGGATGCTTCCAAACAAATAAGATGATAAATCCGGTGGATACCCGGGCGTCATAGCTATAAATAAAATACCAAGAGCCATTCCCAAAGACCAGAAAAGCCCAATCACTACATCTGAACGAGTGCCTCCCCTTCTTTTGATGTATCCTATGCCCAAAGCCGCAAGTATGGAGATAAAAAGAGCACCGATAATGGGTTCAAACCCAAACAAATACCCAAGGCCTACCCCGCCGTATGAAGTATGAGCGATCCCACCACTCATCATAATCAATTTTTTTTCAACAATAATCACACCGATAATACCACACACAATGCTTGCAAGAATGCTTGCAATTACTGCATTTTGAACAAATTGATATTGGAATAAAGATAGTAGCATATCATTGTTCCTCCTTTGCTCTAGGCTGTGCCCCATGGGCAAAAAGGTCAATTGGGTATCCGTATAAAGCCTTTGCTATTTCTTCATTCAGCTCATTTCCACCATGATAAACTAACCTTCCTTTCATGCAGGCTAAGGTTTTTACCTGAGAAGATACGGCAAGCAAATCGTGAGTAACCATAATAATTGTCATACTCTGATTCAGCTCCTTCAGCAAGGAAAAAATTTGGTCACCGGAGCTTACATCCACGCTTGCCGTCGGCTCATCCAAAATCAAAAGCTTTGGCTCCACCGCCAACGCCCTTGCAATCAGCATCCTTTGGAATTCCCCGCCTGATAGCTGGGAAATCATTCTGTCCTTAAGCTTGTAAATACCAACTTTATTGAGGTACGCATCGGCTTTTTCTTTATCTATTTTTGTATATTTATGAAATGGGGCGAAAGAAGGTTTCAGCATTCCTGTTAAGACCACCTCACGTACTGTGATGGGAAAAGCTTTATCCAACCCTGTAATTTGGGGCACATAGCCAATGAGTTTCCCCGTTTTACCTGGCTTTTTCCCATAAACCGTAATTTCGCCGCACGAAGGAGAAACCAAACCCAAAATTGCTTTGAGCAAAGTAGTTTTGCCCCCGCCGTTTGGGCCGATAATCCCCAAATAATCTCCTTCTTGAACGTCAAGAGAAACACCTGCAATAGCAGGTGTTTCTCTGTATTTAACCGTTAGATTGTGAATGCTGACCGCATTTTTACAATCTTGCATATCACTTACATTTGTTGCATAAATCATTGCATAACCTCCGAAATAAGTTTAGCCATATTCTTGAGATTTTCTATATAATCGGATGCAAGAGGTTCCAGCTGAACTGTTTTACCGCCAATTTCTTCCGCAAAAGATTCCGCCTGTGCACTGGAAATTTCAGCTTGGTAAAAAATGGCCTTAATATTCTCCTTTTTCGCCAAATCTATCATTTCCTGTAGCTTTTGGGGTGTTGCCTCTTTTCCCTCTTCCTCAAGGGCATACATCTCAAGACCATAATCATCAGCTAGATAGCCGAATGCCGGATGGAATACGATTAACTTTCTATTCTCAACGCCCTCCAGAGCCTTTTGAATTTCCTTGTCCAAATCCTCAAGCTGTTTTATATATTCCTGAGCATTCTCATCATATTCATTTTTATTTTCGGGGTCAATTTCACCCATTTCCCGGGCAATGGACTGAACCATTACCATAGCACGTTTCGGTGAAAGCCAAATATGGGGATCCCTCTCTCCCGGAGCCAATTCCAAATCTGGATATAACTTTGATACATCATCCTGAAGGCTAATAATTCTCAAATCGTTCATTTCCCCAGCTTTTGGTAAGATGTTTGCCTCCTCAGTAGGAACTCCCATGGTAAAGTATACTTTCGCATTACTAAATTGCTCCATTTCCTTAGGCGTGGGTTCGTAATTTTCCGGGCTACTTCCCGGCGGAATCAACACAACCACATCTGCCATGTCCCCGCAGACTGCCTTAACAAAGGTTTCTTCCGGAACAATAGAAACAGCAACAATGGGTTTTTCCTCTGTTCCTGTACCAGCATTTGTATCGGCTTGTTTATTGGCACAACCGGCAAACATTAACGTAATCATAATCAATACTAAAATATTAGAAAAACTTATTTTTTTCATACCATATGCTCCTTCCCGTAGGATTGCAATTGTTGCAAACGCAAATTATTCGCATTTGCAACAATGATTATAATAAAACTACGCTATGCTGTCAAGTATTTTACAAGGTAATCCTTCACTTTTTTTGCCCAGCTTTCCACTTTTGTGCTTGTTTCATCCGATTTTTTGCAAAATAACCTAATCCAAAGTTTGTAATATAAAAAAAGCGCCACTATTTGCGCTCTTTTTATCCCCAATTCTTTTGCTCAGCCAGAAATACCCCAAAGTGTCCTCTATATGTACTACTGCTTGCTTTTGATATACTCCATAGCCTCATCCAGAGGAATTGCCTTATTAAAAAGATATCCTTGAAAAAGTTCACATCCTAAATCCCGTAAAAGATCCATCTGCTCTTTTGTTTCAACATACTCAGCCAGAACGGTATAATTTAGTGTCTGTCCAAGGGATATAATGGATGACACAATATTTTGACAATTTTTATTATTCAATATTTCTTTTACAAGAGAACCGTCAAGCTTAACCGTATCAAAATTATATTCTTTTAAATACATCAATGAACTATGTCCCATGCCAAAATCATCCATAGATAGCTTAATGCCAAGGACGTTAAATGCATCAAGTAACCCTTTTATTTTTCTGTTCACCTCCAAAGCAAGTCTTTCCGTAATTTCTATTTCTAGTTCCCCCGGAGCCAGATGATACTGTTTAAGTGCTTTTCTAAGAACATCAACAAACCCCTTGTCCTCCAGCTGAGAGGTGGAAATATTAACACAAACATAAATATTTCGAAAACCCTTTTTCTTTAGTGTATCCAAATCACGGCAAGCCGTATCGATAATCCAATCCCCAAGCTTAGTCATGATAATCGCCTCTTCCGCAAGGGCAATCATCAACGGCGGATAGATAAAACCATAACTGTTGTGTTTCCACCTTAAAAGGGCCTCCATGCAGACCACATTCCCCTGACAGTCAACAATAGGTTGATAATACAGGTTTAATTTGTTATTGCGTAAGTCATCCTCAAGGTCAGCTTCCAACGCTCTGGCAATACTCCCGACATCGTCGTATCTTGACAGAAGAGAGGACATTACACCTCGATCTTCACTTATTTTAAAAGCATCCAAAACTTTTTTTAAATTCCCATCCCTTTGTGACTGATAAGCTTTTTCCCACAGCTTAACAAAAGGAACATAACAAATTGTTCCCACACATAAGTTAAACAGCTGTAACAGGCTTCCTCTAATGGATCCCGTGGAAATATACCCGCTCAAAAAAACAGGTGTTGTCCACTCAACATGATATATTGCTAGGGGTACTAATCCAATTTTTATAATGAAAAGAGAAAATATCATCATAAACAAGGGAACACCCAAAAAAGGAATTACAAAAATCGGGTTAAATACAATAGGAATTCCAAAGACCATTAGTTCATTAATATTGAATAAAACCGGTATAAGGGAAAATTTAGAAAGTTGCTGCTGACTTTTGTTTTTGCCCACCAATAAAATAGCAAGGACAAGGCAAAGCATGGTACCACATCCTCCCATCAAAACAAATGTATCACAGAAGGTTTTCGAAAAAATCTCACTTGGATAAATCCCCAAATTCATAAGTTCCAAATTGTTATCTAACACAGGAACAAAAATCCCCTGTGCTACAGGCTCCAACATATTACTGCCATGTATCCCTAAAAGCCACAAAACATGGGTAAGAAGAATAAACAAAACACCTCTAAAAAAATCAGAATGGATATTCATAAAAAGTATTGATAGCTTTCCAGAAATAAAAATTTGTAAGTCTGTAATATCAAAGAAATAAGAAAAAATTTTATTTGTGCATGCAAAAATTGCGATGGTAATTCCACTCGGTAAAAAAAGTGAGAGCGCTAAGTTAAAGCCCGGATTGGCTCCATCTGTTCCCAGCCTAATTTTGAATCTTTTTACAGAAGAAAACTCTCTAAAAAGGATAGAAGATAAAATCGCTACCATCAGTGCACTAAAAACACCGAAAACACCAAAATTGACAATCAAAAATTCAGGTTTTGTAATGCCGTATAATGCCGTAAATGAAGCCAATGATGTCATTGCTGCAATAATCGGGCTAACATAATCTCTATAATCATTCATTTCCTGTGCATATGAATAACTGATAGAAATAACGGCTATTAATGAAAAAGAATTGTATGTACCGTCACGGATATATTCAAACACATTTTTCCAGTTTGTCCCAAACATATTCAACATAAACTGTTGATAACTCTGTATAGGCAAACTCATAATTACAAGGGCAAATGACCCAAGCAAAACAAATGGCATCATAAAAGTAAACCCGTTTCGCACGGCCCGCAGTAATGGCTTGCTAATGATTTTGTCGTTAAGCCTAGATAAGAATTCAAAAAAACCAGTAAATGATGGCATTTATATCTCACCCCACCTGTTTTTGTGTCACATATTTTATGAGCAACATTTTTTTATTTTTTATCAAGCTAATGAATTAAAAAATTTTTGAAATTTCTAAATTATAATGTTTCATTATATCATTCCAGTAAATTCCAAACAAGATTTTTTTACAAAATAACCCATATTTAAAACAATATTCCTATGAAAGGTTAAAAACTTGTATGCGCATACTTCAAATATAAAAACGGCTTTCATGCTACAATACAACCTCATAAAGAAAAAGGAAAACAAGACACAAATTTTAAAAAAGCCAATTCTATGTTTTTACCTTCTTCCTATACTTCTTATCTCCATAAAAAAAAACTCCCTTCTCTTATTTATTCAAGTAAAAGAAAGAAGTTTTCATTGTCATGCTAGATTTTCAGCCGTATCCACAACTTATCATACTAATCAATGTCATAATTGGTGTTTCATATCAATAAACATAATGCTTACAAAAACTCATCAAACCCTTTTATTATACGTTATCAACTGCATACATATGGGCAATTAAATCAACAACCTTATTGCTATAGCCCCATTCATTGTCATACCAAGCAATTAATTTTACAAAATTATCATCAAGCATAATACCTGCCTTTTCATCGAAAATACAAGTATTTGAATCCCCTAAAAGGTCACAAGAGACAATTTCGTCATTCATATAGCTAACAATACCTTTCATTGTTGTCTCTGAAGCTTCCTTTACTTTTGCACAAAGCTCTTCATATGTAGTAGGTGTTTTCAAGCGAGCCGTCAAGTCCACAACAGAGACATCGTTTGTTGGTACACGAAAAGACATACCTGTCAATTTTCCTTGCAATTCAGGAATTACAAGGCCAACAGCCTTTGCAGCACCTGTTGTAGAAGGGATAATATTACCAAATACAGAGCGTCCTGTTCTCCAATCACGGCCTGCTCTTGCATCAACGGCTTTTTGTTTTGCTGTCGCAGAGTGAATTGTAGACATCAAGCCCTGTTCTATCCCAAAATTGTCATGTACAATTTTTACCAGAGGTGCCAAGCAGTTAGTTGTACAAGAAGCATTTGAAACAATATCATACTCACTTTTATATTCCATATGATTTACGCCCATTACAAATGTTGGCATTACATTGTCTTTGGATGGCGCAGTTAAAATTACCTTCTTTGCCCCACCAATTTTATGCAATCCAGCTTTTAAAACTGTATTGAACGCACCGGTGGATTCAATGATGTATTCAGCTCCACACCCTGCCCAGTCAATTAACCCAGCATCACTTTCACTGAATACGTGTATTTTTTTCCCATTTACAATTAAACAGTTTTCTCCAGTTTCAATTTGTCCATTAAAACGTCCAAAAACACTATCATATTTCAACTGATAAGCCATATAGTCCAATTCAGCATTTCTTAAATTGATCCCACAAAGTTCAAACTCATCCTGTCTGTTCATTAATGCTCTAAATACCACTCGACCAATACGTCCAAAACCATTGATACCAACTTTAATTGCCATAGTGTATCCCCTCTCATCGTTTGAAAAACTATTTTTCAAAGTTTATTTTAGCACAATTAGCAAAAAAAAAAGCTGAAAAACAGCAAAAAAATAATTTTCAGAACTCTAACCAGAATCATTCCCCTTTGCGTTTTTAAGTTTATGAAAACTAGATATGGACGTGGGACACTTTTCGTCCAAATTCCTATTTTTGCATAAAAATGTGGGACATTTTTTGTCCTATATTTCTGGCAGTTTTTTTTAGAAAGTACAAAGATAAATAATTTGCCATAAAAATAATAAAATCTTTGAAAAACGCTGAGAGAAAATAAATCACATTCTGTCCTTAAACAACTCTGCTATCTCATCTAGACTCTTTCAAATTTCATATTTATTTCCTGTAATTATGGGCAAAATAGAAATATTAATCTTTTAATCATAGGAAATATAAAGCAGTATTAATTCGTAGATTTTTGTATAAAAATATGATAAAATAAAAAAATACTTGATTCAAAGGAGGGCAAGATTATGGACTTGTTATATAAGCTTATGACAACAATTACAGAAGCAGCTATTTTACTGTTTGAATTTGTCGGTGTAGCTGTTCTTATTGTGGCAGGTGTGTTTGGTATCTATAGCTATATTCGTCGGGATCCCCATGCGCGCCTTAACCTTGCCAAGGGAATGGCTATGGCTCTTGAATTTAAACTTGGTGGGGAAATTTTACGCACCGTTATTGTACATGACTTTTCTGAACTTTTAGTGGTAGGTGGTACAATCTTGTTGCGTGCGGCTTTGGCCTTCTTGATTTATTGGGGAATTAAAAACGAAGAATCGGTAACTGAGCCAAAAGAAAAAGATTGCCAAGACACGCCCTAGGAATTGCCAAAACTCTTAAAATAGAGTGTTTCAATAAAAATTTTCTAGTAAAACTAACCCCTCATAACTCTATTCCAATATGAAAATTGTTTTCTCTAAAATTAAGGATTCTTTTTGGTTTCCATTCTGATTACAAAATATTCTAGTACTTATATTTCTTCTAATGCTTTTCCTTTTTCTATTTATTTTTCCTTCAATTTCACACTCAATCAGCTGATTTATGTTTTAACTTTTTTCAAAAAAGTACCCTTTCTTCTATCAATTTCAATAAAAGAAAGGGTATCATTTTTGTTATATTTTCAAACACCTATCTGGCTAAAATAACAATAATTGGCATTTAAAACCTTAGTATATTCTAATAATAGAGACTTTTATTAGGCATTATCTACGTTGCACATATGAATAATCAAATCCAATGCTTTATTGCTATAGCCCCATTCATTGTCATACCAGCTAACAAGCTTTACAAAATTATCATTCAGCGCAATACCAGCTTTTGCATCGAAAATAGAAGTATGTGCATCAGATAAAAAGTCAGAGGATACAACATCATCTTCCGTATAATCCATAATACCCTTCAGTTCGTTTTCGCAAGCTTTTTTAATCGCTGTTTTAATTTCTTCATATGTTGCAGGTTTTGCCAAACGGCAAGTTAAATCAACAACAGAAACATCAATTGTGGGAACGCGGAATGCCATACCAGTCAACTTGCCTTCCATTTCAGGAATAACTTTTCCTACAGCCTTGGCTGCACCAGTAGAAGAAGGAATGATGTTGGCAGAAGCTGCACGACCACCTCTCCAGTCTTTTTTAGACGGGCCATCAACGGTTTTTTGTGTTGCAGTCTGGGAATGTACTGTTGTCATTAAGCCTTCCACAATACCAAAATTATCATTAATAACCTTGGTTAAAGGCGCTAAGCAGTTTGTTGTACAAGAAGCATTTGAAACGATCTTCATATCACTTGTATACGTATTATTGTTTACCCCCATTACAAACATAGGCGCATCTGCAGAAGGAGCAGAAATAACAACCTTCTTCGCACCACCATTAAAGTGTGCCGCCGCTTTATCCATTGTTGTAAATAGTCCTGTAGATTCTAAGATATAATCAGCACCGGCTTCCTTCCAGGGAATTTCCTTGGGATCCATGCAGTTATATACAGTAACTTCTTTACCATTTACAACAATCTTCCCATCCTTTGCTTCCATCTTTGCATTGTACCGTCCATGGGCAGTATCATACTTTAACATATAAATCATGTACTCCACATCAACGAAAGGATCATTTATAGCAACAACTTCAGCGTCCCCACGCTCCATTGCCGCTCTAAATACCAATCGACCAATACGGCCAAATCCGTTAATACCTATTTTTACCATATAAAAACCTCCTCATTTTTAATAGATAACTGTAAATTTTCGGCAAAACAATTATCTAAAATCAGTATACCACATTTTTCGTCTTAAAAAAAGAAAAAATGGCAAATCACGGTGGATTTTCTTCAATCGAAAAATTGAAAACCTACTTCCATTCTTCCCAACCAAGCAGAAACCATTCTCCTTAATATTCTTCTGAACAGAGCATATCAATAATTGATAATGTTAATAGAGCAGCAGATACGGCAAGAGAAACTGCACTCACTACCAAACGAGATACTTTCACAAAATTACCTCCTTTCGGAAAAACTTGCAAATTATATGGAAATATTTTATCATGTTACCCATAAGAAGTAAAATAAAATCATTAAATTTTTAAAAGGATGTGCTCTTTTTATGATTTTTATCGGGGGTATTGCCCAAGGCCGGAAGGATTTAGGCTTTTTACAAACTTTAGTTTGTAAAAAATGCGGACGCTACAGCAGTGTTTCCGTTTATATGGTTTACACATATTTTAGCTTTTTCTTTATACCACTATTCAAATGGGGTAAAAAATACTATGCAGTTTCAAACTGCTGTCAAACAACTTTTTCTATTTCTGACGAAATAGGCAAAGCGATTGAACGAGGAGAATCTGTAACTTTACAGGAAGATGATTTAGAAATTATAGGTATGGCACATAATTCTTCCTACTGCCCTGACTGCGGTTTTTTATTATCTCCTGATTATACTTATTGTCCCAAGTGTGGCAGAAAATTATAACCTTTTTTACAAAAACTTGGCTCATGACAGCATAATACTATATGCAAATCATGAGCCATTTTTTATTTAAGAATTTTTTAAAGCACACTGAATTTTTATTTGATTCACAATAACTAACACTTCTCCGTATAAAAATTATCCTCTCCACAGGATTTTATCCTTGCATCTTAATAATACATTTTTTCCATTAATCATTTGACAGCCGCTTTCGCATGCGTTCCAAAACCTTTTTTTCAATGCGTGAAACCTGAACTTGCGAAATACCCATTCGTTTTGCAACCTCCGTCTGTGTTCGATCTTCAAAATAGCGAAGGATTATGATTTGTTTTTCCTTAACCTCAAGGCTATCCAGCGCTTCCATTAAGCAAAGGCGATTAATTACCTGTTCTCCGTCTTCTTTTGATGCCAGCTTGTCCTGCACCTGCAAATCCTCCTGCTGAGAAATCGGTGCGTTTAGGCTTTCCACCTCTTTTTTTGCTTCCAAGGCCGGGACAAGTTGCTCCACTTCAACATCCAAGGCTTGAGCAAGTTCTTGTAATGTAACCTCCCGATTGGTTTCCTGTTGAAGCTTTTCCTGCATTCTTTTTGCCTTTGCTGCCAGCTCCTTTAGGCTACGGCTTATCTTTATCGTTCCGTCATCCCTAAGAAACCTGCGTATTTCCCCAATAATCATAGGTACAGCATAAGTTGAAAATTTCACTTCATAGGAAAAATCAAATTTCTCAATACATTTTAAAAGACCAATTGCTCCTATTTGATAGAGATCCTCCATTTCAACACCTCTACCCTGAAACCGTCTGGCAACACTCCAAACCAAACCGGAATTTTCTTGCAGCAATATCTCTTTTGCCTGCCGATCTCCCTCTTTTGCCTGCCGAATGAGTTCCTGTGTCCTATCCATGGTAATCCCCTCATTCCGTAGTCAATGTTTTCACCATATAAATTCTGGTACCCTCTCCCTGCCTGCTTTCAACTCTAATGCCTTCCATAAAAGTTTCCATTATGGTAAATCCCATCCCTGAGCGCTCCAGTTCCGGTTTAGATGTATACAGTGGTTCTCTGGCCTGATTAATATCTGCAATTCCCTTCCCTTGATCAGCCACCTCTATGTAAACTTGTCCATCCTTATAACCACAAAACAGTTCAACTTCCCCTGTTTTTTCTTCATAACCATGAATAATTGCATTGGTAACCGCTTCGGAAACTGCTGTTTTTACATCCGTAATTTCAGACAATGTAGGATCATATTGTGATAAAAATGCCGCCGTCATGATTCTTGCTAAAGCTTCATTTTGAGATTTTGCGGCGAAAAAAACGCGAAATGCATTCTGATATTCCATTATTCCTTTCCTCCTTCCACATATTCCAAAGCCAAATCTAAATTAGGAAATGATGGAATAAGGGATTGCATCGCCGATAGCTGAAAAATCTGTTCCACCCGTTGGTTCGCTTCTGCAACTGCAATTCTGCCCCCCAGCCTTTGGATATTTTTATATCGCCCGATGATTGCACCAATACCGGAGCTGTCCATAAACGAAACGTCCCCCATACGGAAAATAATATTTTTACCGCCCATTTTTTCAAAAGCACGATCCGTTTCTCCTCGTAGTGTCTCACAAGTATGATGGTCAATTTCTCCGTCTATTTTGATAATCAGTGTTCTGTTTCGTTTAAAAAATTTAAGTTCCATGAAATTCCTCCTTCCTAAATAACTATACATGATTTTTTGACCCATGCTCTCAAAATCCATCATCAAATTCTCCCTTGTCACGACATGTCCTCGAAAAAAAGGACAAAAAATCTTTCTTTCAGACACGCACGTAAGAAAAACTTATAACATACAATAAATCTATAACACGATTTCACTGGTTTTTTGAAAATTTTGGGGGTGAGTATGTGCTAGTTTTTTTTATGGCTTTGCCATGTTTGTTTGCCTTTTCTTCTGCCGGGGCCTTTCCGAAACCATTGTCAAAAGAAGAGGAAGCCTTTTATTTAAACCTGTATCAAACAGGAAATGAAGCGGAAAAGAAAGAAGCAAAGGATAATCTGATTCTTCATAATCTTCGGCTGGTAGCCCATATCGCAAAAAAATATTCGGGCAACGCAAGAGAACCAGAAGAATTAATCTCCATCGGAATAATCGGTCTAATCAAGGCTGTCGATTCATATAACACAGAGAAAAATGTAAGACTGGTTTCTTACGCAGCCAAATGTATTCAAAATGAATTACTCATGTGGCTAAGAAGTGGAAAAAAATTTCAAAACGATATATCTCTTCATGAACCCATTGGTACTGACAGAGATGGCAACGAAATCGTCATGCTGGATATCATAAACAGCGACAATCCTGATTTTGTAGATACCATTGATTTTTCTATTAAATCCGAAAAAATGCTAAATGCCGTAAAAACCGTTTTATCCCCTAGAGAAAGGACAGTTATCATACTCCGATACGGTTTGATGAATCAAGATATTCTAACCCAACAAGAAATCGCTGAACGATTAGGAATATCCCGCTCTTACTCTCCTGATATTTTAGGGCTAAACTTTTTTAAATAATATGCAGGAATAACCCAATATTTTTATTCCTGCATATCACTTGGTAAAGACATCTTGAAAATTCCAAAGAATTTTGATTGCTCCATTTTGTTCAATGAAAATGACATCTACAAAAACGTCAACCAGTTCCCTTGTTAAGCTTGGATAAGGGAATATCTTATTTAGCCTTAACATATCCTCCTGATTTTTGGGGAAATCGAATTGAGAATAACCTGATTTTTCCTGCTCCAGCAAAAGTGCACTTTCTATTTTCTCGTAAAGGTCTTGATATCCATTTTTTTTCATTAAAAAATCATCTTTTCCCAGCTTGTTTTCTTTATAGGCTTCATATAACTCAATCTTAGCCAAACCTATTTTCTTTAATTTTTCTTCCTGTTGTTTTATAAGCTTTTTATTTTTTTGAATTCTTTCTTTCGATTGTCCATTAAAATATTCTTCTAACTCACCAGCATTACTGCTTACCATCAGTTTATTTAAATAAAACAATATTGCATCCTCTATGCTATGTTCCGCAATTTTTTCACCATAACAACGAACCCCATTGGTAAACACTAACTTTGGACAACGATATACTGCTACAGAACCTTTGCTCCCATTTTCCTCTGATATTTTCCGTGACATCATATAATGGCAGCCACCGCATCTTACTTTTTTCCATAAAGGATAAGGCTTTTCTTTTTTCCTTGGCTGATAATTTCTTCCTTTTGCCTGAACCTGTTCATAAATATCTCTTCCAATAATTGGTTCATGGGTATTCGGTACTATAATCCATTCTTGTTTCGGCACCTTTTTATCTTCTCTACTTCCTATTTTTTTAGGTTTTACCTTTCCATACACCGAATCCCCCGCGTATCTTTGATCATTTAGTATCCTCCCTATTGTTGCAGGGCTCCATAGGAATTGTTTGCTAACACCGGTGCAGAAAAAGGGCTCCTTTCGCATTTTACGAAGCTTCAAAGGGCTTGGTATCTCTTCAGAATTAAGATAACGGGCAATTTCAATCTGAGGGATACCCGCCAACGCCATTTTAAAAATCCTTTGCACAACAGAGGCCGCCTCTTTGTCTATCACAAGTTTCTGCTCTTTGGATTTTCCATAGCCATACGGCGCAAAAGCTGTAATAAATTTGCCTTGTTCTGCCTTTGACCGTCTTACGCTTGTAATCTTTTGAGATAAATCCTTGCTATAAAGATCATACATTAAATTTTGAAAGGATATCCCCATAAAATCACCGTTACCAAAAGCCCTACCGCTATCAAAATTATCATTGATTGAAATAAATCGAACACCCCAAAAAGGGAAAACCTGCTCAATATAGTTTCCAACTTCAATATAATTGCGGCCAAAACGAGAAAAATCCTTAACCATGATACAAAAAACCTCTCCGTTTCTGGCTTTTTGGAGCAGTTTCATTACACCTGGGCGGTTAAAGTTTGTTCCGCTATAACCGTCATCGCAAAACTCTAATATTTCATATGATGAAAGATCCCTATGATGAAGTATGTAATGCTGTATGAGCTCTCTTTGTCCTTTCACACTAACACTCTCTTCTGGATTTTCATCTTCATCAGAAAGGCGAAGATAAATCCCTATTTTTTGTTCCATATTCCCCTCCCCCATCAAGCATTTTTTCAATTTCGTCAGTTGCCTTATTATACTCAGATTGATATGGGAAGGAAATACAGCAATGATTATTTGTTACAGTAATTTTTTCTATTAATAAACGGCATTTCTCACCGTTAAATTTTTCTGCATTTTCTAAAAAAGTTTTCCCCCCGGAATCAATTAACAATAGAAGATGGCTTTTGCATATTTGTAAAACCACCTCCTGTATTTCATCTTCTCTAATAGAACGGGCGGTGCACCCTCCTTTTTTCAGATATTTTTTGGGACAATTAAAAAAATGGCCTACCAACGTACCATCCTTGCGATAATACCCTCCGTCCCGTTGTAAAGCACTACCACACGCACCGCAAAATAATAAGCCCCGAAAAACATTCTCTGTCCTCTGTCTATGTGCATATTTACTTGCGTTATTTTTTTTCTGTAATGCAGATTGTTTTAAAATATCCTGTACTGCATAAAATATTTCCCGGGATATAATAGGAGCGTGAGTATCTTCTATGATATTCCATTCTATTGGGGGAATAACATCTTTCGTTCCCCCTTTATACAAAGCCTTTTGCGTTTTACGCTCCACAAGGCACCCCATATAACAGTGGTTTTTCAAAACATTTGTAACCGTTGAGCCGTGCCATAGGGCTGATTCTTTTCCATCTGGAAACCCTTCCAGAAAACGAAATTTCATTTGTGTTGGTACACACATCTCGTTCAGCCTTCTGGCAATTCTTGTAGGTCCTACCCCTTCTTTGCGCCACTGAAAAATACTTCTTACAACTTCAGCTTGCTCATTCTCTATCTCCAGTTTGTATGGATCTGTTTTTGATTGAACATAACCATAGGGTGGGATTCTGTTCATAAACTTACCGTTTTTTTTCTTCACATCAATGGCAGTGCTTACTTTTCTTGAAATATCCTTTGCATAACTATCGTGTAAAATGGATTTCAGTGAAACCATTAAGCCATCCTGATGGTCGGCTAAAAGACTATCAAAATTATCATTGACAGATATAAACCGCACACCATTTTTAGGAAATATATTTTCCAAGTAATTCCCTGTTTCTAAATAATTTCTGCCAAAACGAGATAAATCTTTGACGATAATACAATTGATCTTTCCTGTTTCCACATCTTGCATAAGCCTAAAAAATTCCGGTCTGTGGAAATTTGTACCTGTTTGTCCATTATCTATATAGGTATCAATAAAAATCAAATCTTTATGTATCTCCATGTATTTTTCTACCAGTAATATTTGGTTTTCTATGGAGGAATTATCAAGGTTTGTGTCCTCAACGGAGAGCCTTGCATAGATAGCAGAATAATATTTTTGCCTCTCTTTCTTCTCCGTTACACCCACCTGATTTTTTTTTCTGCTTTTTCTTGCCATTTATCATTCCTCCTTAAGAAGAATTAAAATGAATTTTCTTCTCTATAGACTGGGATTTCAGACTTCTGTACTTCTTTTTCAAACTCGTCTGTGTACTGCAATATTACCCTTACAGATTTTTTATCAAAAATGATAATATTTTCTATTAAAAGAACCAGTGTAGTCCTATTTAACTCTGATACACTTTCATCCCCCAAAAACCATCTTATCCGATCATTGTTACAGTCATTTTTTCCAATGAATTTTCCTTTTAAATACAATGCATCTATATTTTTTTGAATCTCACCACATATTTTTTCATAACAGGCTTTCATCTCCAAATACTCATCCTTTGTCAAAACACCCTCTCTGTAATCTTCATAAATAGACATTTTTAGACCTTCATATCTTTCCAGTTCATCTTTTTTCCTATTTAGCTGCAATTCAACCTTTTGCTTTTCTTCTTGTTTTTTCGTTAATCTATCTATTTCTTTCATTTCCCCATCCATTTCACAAAAAAGACTCCTATGCTTTTTCAATAAGACAAGCAACATCTCTTCTATAAAATTTTCTCGAATTCGATGACTGCTACATGCATCTTTATCCTCTTTATTCTTTGAGCAAATATAATAGGCATAGGTTTTCCCTGGGGCCTTTACCGGTTTTCGCACCATATTGCTCCCACACCCACCGCATTTTAGCAAGCCAGATAGCAAATAAAGTTTCTCATTTTCCGGTGAAGTTCTGGTATCGTTAAGCATTATTTTCTGTAGAATTTCAAAATTTTTCTTTGAAATGATAGCCTCATGGGTATGCTCAACCCGTACCCAATCCTCTTTTGGCGTTTTTATTCTTTTTTTGATTTTATAACTTAATGAGGTTTCCTTCCCTTGCAGCATGACCCCCGTATAGATTTCATTTTTCAAAATTCGATCCACTGTCATAGGCACCCATTTGGCTCTTGGATTTAATTTGAAAGGTGTATCATATGGGGAATCATGTAACTTTTTATATTCCATGGGAGATGGCACTCCTAATTCATTCAAGGATTTCGCAATATATGTATTGTTATAGCCTGCCATACGCATGGCAAAGATCTCTTTTACGATTTCGGCAGCTTCTTGGTCAACAACCAGCTTATGTTTATCCTCCTGTGAACGAGAATATCCATAAACAGCAAATGCCCCCACAAAATCTCCGCACTTTTGCCTTATTTTAAGTTGAGATCTTGACTTTATAGAAATATCTCTACTGTAAGCATCATTCATTAAATTCTTAAAAGGAATCAGTATACTATCCGTTTGTGTGGCATCCCGCCCAGTATCAATATTGTCATTGATTGCGATAAAACGAACACCAAGAAAAGGGAAGATTTGTTCAATATACCTTCCCGTTTCAATATAATTTCTGCCAAATCGAGAAAGATCTTTTACAATAATACAATTTATTGTCCCTATTTTTATCTCTTCCAAAAGTTCCTTAAGAGCCGGCCTTTCAAAAGTAACACCGCTATAGCCATCATCAATTTTTACACTGACAACTACAATATCCTTTTTATCTTTTAAATAAAACTCAATGAAATCTCTTTGATTTTTTATACTATTACTTTCCAATTTATCCCCATCTTCCCGAGATAAACGCAAATATATTCCAGCTTTATACATTTTCGTCACATCATCCAAATACATAAAAAATCCTCCCAAACATATCTTGAAAGGGTAACTTACTTAAATCTAGCCCCTAAACTCATTGATACGCTCTTCTAAAGTTGGCCCTGTTTGAGAAAATACACACTCAACAACAATATTCCCGCATTTAAAAAAATAAGGATTTTTAATTTGCCTAATAAAATCAGCAATTCTTTCTTCCTTTGGCAAATCGGTATGTATTACAACATCATTTATATCCACTAAATCATCAGGATTAATGGTGAGCAAGTCATTTTTTTTCATTTCTTCCAATTGCTTTGATGTAATCATAATAAATGCCCCCTTTTCTCTTACTCCATTTATATAAAAAAATTTCTTGTCCTATTCAAGGCAAGAAATTTTAAATTACCTACTTCGTTGCCTATAATCTCTTCTTTTCCTAGGTACAACGAATTTAAAAAGGGGGGACTTCACCGATTCTTTGTTTGAATTTCAGTTTCATATAAAAAAACACCCCTAATCACAATCATCTCTTGCAATTAAGGGTGTTTTCCCACTATCTATTTTCCTGTTCTTCGTTCCATCGTTATCATCATGAAATAATTTTTTTAAAAATAGGATTATTCATATTCTTTTTTCGAAGCAATTTCTGTTTTTTGTCTGCCATCTTTCCACTTAACTTCACCTGGTGTAATGCAGTTTGCCACAGGACAAACATTCAAACAAAGGTGACAGCCCACACATTTATCATTTAACTCAGGTCTGCGCTTCTCTGCATTCCAATCAATTGCTTGATGTCCTGCGTCATAACAAGAAATATAGCATCTACCGCAGCCTACACATTTTTCATTGTTAAAATCAGGAAGAATTTTGAAATCACGATTTAAATCTTCAGCAGGGATAACATTGCCTAAAGCCATTCCGATAAAATCATCCAGCTTGTTATAGCCTCTTTCATCCATCCAGTGCATCAAACCGTTAGCCATATCCTCAACAACGCGATAGCCGTACTGCATAACTGATGTTGTTACCTGCAAGTTTCTGCAACCCAGTAATAAGAATTCCAAACAATCTCTCCACGTTTCGATGCCACCGATACCGGACATGGGAACATTTTTCAATTTTTCATTTTGTAACATCTGAGCAATAAAACGTAATGCAACAGGCTTCACTGCAGCGCCGGAATAACCGGAAATGGAGGATTTTCCGTTTACAACAGGCATAGCTGTCATATTCTCCAAATCAATATTTGTAATGGATTTAATTGTATTGATTGCAGAAATTCCCTTTGCGCCACCTTCCAATGCAGCAATAGCCGGAATGGTCATATCTGTAATATTGGGTGTCATTTTTGCGATGAAAGGAATTTTTGTAGTTTCGGAAACAGCTTTGGAATAAGCTCTTACCAAATCAGGGTTGGAACCAACGTCAGAACCCATTGCATGGGATGTCATCTGTGGACAGGAGAAGTTTCCTTCGATTAAATCCACGCCAACTTCATCACACATTTTTGCTAATTTACGCCATTCCTCTTCATTAGAACCCATAATAGAAGCAACCATTATTTTTTCAGGATAAGCTTTTTTCAACTTATACATATTGTCAAAGTTTACCTCTGTTGGCTTATCGGAAATTTGCTCCATATTTTTAAAACCCAACCAAGGCATACCTTCTTTTTTCACATGGTCAAAACGAGGTGAGCATTCATCTGCAACAAAAATACCAATGGTTTTATAGAAAACACCGCCCCAGCCGCTTTCAAAAGCCTTAGCCACCATTTCATAATTACTGCCAACGGGAGATGATGACAAGAAAAATGGGTTTTCACATCTTACGCCTAAATAATCAATTGACAAGTCTTTTTTTATGCTCATTTTAGTTCACCTCTTTCTTTGCAAGAAACTTCATCATTTCCTCTGCCGCAGCTTTACCGGATGCAACAGCTTCAACAACGGTTTTACCGCCTAAAACAACGTCGCCACCGGCAAAAATTCCGTCTACATTTGTTTTGCAGCCTTCATCTACAACAATCAAACCTTTTTCATTCAAGCTAAAAGGTGCCAAATTACCCATATCCTCCGCACCTTGTCCAATTGCAAAGATAACTGTATCCACTGCAACTTTTGCTTCGGATTCACCATCTCTACCTTTGAACTTCATAGCTTCTACTTTGTCCGTACCTACTACTTCAGCAGGGGCAAAATTAGTGGTGATGGAAACACCTAATGAAAGAACATACTGGAACTCAGCCATATCTGCAGGTGCTTCTTCAATGGTTCTTCTATAATAAATATCAACCTTTTCAGCGCCCAGAAGTTTTGCTGAAACCGCACAGTCCATAGCAACATTTCCGCCGCCGATTACGATAACTCTTCTACCCGGATTATATTTCCCCTCTGATTTTCTGGCTTTTTTCAGGAAATCTGCCGCAGCCAAAACCCCTGTTAAATTAGTACCGGGAATATCAGGGAGTTTTTCCTGCCATAAACCAGCACCGATAAATATAGCTGCATTTTCTTTCTGCAACTGTTCAACAGTAATATCTTTTCCAACCTTCGTATTGAAAACAAACTTAACGCCTAAATTTTTCACTGTTTCGATATCATGGTCAACAACATGCTGTGGCAATCTTGCGGGAGCAATGCCATAAGTCAGCACGCCGCCTGCCTTTTCTTCTGCTTCATAAATTGTTACTTCATATCCATTCTCTGCAAGTTTTGCTGCACAGGCAAGAGAAGCAGGGCCGGAACCAACACAAGCAACTTTTGCGGATTTTTTTACTTCAGGAGCCTTTAATACTGTCATATTCAAAGCTTCTTCCTGTTCTACGGCAAATCTTTGCAATTTTCCAATTTCAATGGGTTTGTCAATACCGCATCTGCTGCAGGCCTCCTCACAAAGTCTGTCATAAGGACAAACTCTTGCGCAGCTACCACCCAGAACATTGTTTTCTCTGATCGTTTCAGCTGCACCTTTCACATTTCTAAAACGAATTGAGCGAATAAATTTTGCAGGATCTGTACCAGCAGGACAGCTTTTGCTACAAGGTGCATCATGGCATAGTAAGCATCTTGAAGCCTCTTCCATAGCCGTTCTTGGCGTGAATCCGTCAACAGCTTCAGAAATATACGTAGATTTCTTTACTTTACTCAAATTCTTCAACTCCTCTCACATATCTAAGCTTTATATGAACTGTCAAAAACAGCCTAGACCTTTACCAATTCCAATCATAATTATTGCTTACGTGCGATTAAGTAATTTTTAATCAATCCTATTTTTATAAATAATAAAAATCCGAGTATTCAACTAATGTGATGAAAGAGGGAGACGCCTCAAAAGTATTTTCAGACGCCTCCCAGCTGTCTAAGTCATAAAAATGTTTCTCTCATTTTATAGCTAAGACAATTTCTTTTTCACCAGACTATTCCTGATCGCACTTTAAAACAGCATTCAGCAATACACTTGCACCCTCTGTACAAACCTCATCACTGGTATGTTCCGGTTCGCAGTGGGACAACCCCTTTTCGGAAGAAACAAATATCATGGTTGTAGGCAAAACATATGCCGCAAACTGTGCATCATGACCTGCACCACTATTGATAAGTTGATGTTTTGTGTTTAGTTCTTCCGCTGACTGTTTTACATAGCCTACCAATTTTTTATCGAAATAAACTGTATCACGATTCCACTGGTCAACTACTTCGCAACGACATTTAGCCCATTCCTGTCCGTCCAAGCCTCTTACAATCTGATATACCTTTTTCAGCACCTCTGGATCTTCATGACGAACATCAATGGAGAAATCCACATAGTCAGGAATTACAGTATGTACACAAGGATGTGCAACAATTTCACCTGTAGTATACACCAATTCGGGATGTCCCAGTTTATCAATTTCTGTATGCAGATAGCAAAGTGCCTGTGCTGCTGCATACAGAGCATCCTGACGATATTCCATAGGGAATGTGCCGGCATGAGCAGCTTGACCATAGAATTTCACTCTGGTGTTAAACATACCCAATACACAAGTAACTACACCAACATCTAACCCTGCATTTTCCAAAATAGGACCCTGCTCAATATGTAATTCAAACATTGCCTTATATTTATCGGGGTTCAAACGATTTTCCTTTGCACCCTTATAGCCGCTTTTTTCAAGGGCTTCACCAAAAGTTGTTATTCTATCCAAAACACTCTTGGAAGCAAGCATGTTTTCCTCTTTAAAGTTTTTCGCAATTGCTTCTGGCAAATAAGAATTACATACTACGCCGGAGCTCATCATTGCAGGAGGATATAAAGAACCTTCTTCATTCGTCCAAATCATAGCAGTTAAGGGGTGTTTGTGAGGAATTTTTTCGGCCGCTACCGTTTCCAAAACTTCCATCGCACCCATAACACCTAAGATACCATCATAGTTACCACCGTTTTTAACGGAATCCGCATGGGAAGCCATAACAATTCTTTTTGCGTTTGGATCACTTCCCGGTAACGTTGCATACATATTGGCAAAATCATCTGTTTCAATGGTTGCGCCAATTTTTTTCATTCTTTCTGTATAATATTCCCTTGCTTGCTTCGCCTCATCAGATAAAGAATATCTGGTAATTCCACCGTGTCCGGCGTCACCAAACTTAGAAAAAGTTCTGATTTTGTCACTCATTCTTTCAAGACTGCATCTGTACATAATTCATTCCTTCTTTCTACCTACTTATATTTTTTATCTTTATTTAACGGGCTTCTCAGAAATTCTCGTTTCTTAAGCATAGAGAATTCCCAAATTTATTGCTTTGTCCGTTACGAGCATATTATGAAGTGAATCTCCAAGTTACTCGAATTTCTTTACGTATTATTAGTCTCTTACTGTAAATGCTTCATGCTCTTCTTCACTTACAAAACCATAATGCGCTTTGCCTTCCGCAGATTTCATTAATGCAACATAAACAACAATTGCAATCACGAAAGATATAACATAACCGTTTGCTGCCAAAAATTGAATGAAATTAGGTTTTAAACCAGAACCCGCATGATATTTCAATGCTGTGTTACCCAGCAAAGGAATAATAAAGGAAACACCCCAAGCAATCATTGCATTTTTATTCCAACCGCCGTTATACCAATATCTGCCGCCTTCTCCTTGATACAGGCCTGCAACGTCTACAAGCTGTTTTTTACAAACAAAGTAGTCCGCAATCAAAATAGCAGCAACAGGAGCAATAATTGTTCCATAGTTATTTAACCAGTTGAAAATATAACTTGAACCGGAACCGTAAATCCACCATGGCTGAGTTACAAATGTTGCGATAAGGCAAGAAATAAGTACCCCTTTCTTGTAGCTGATCCGTTTTGGTGATATGTTGGAGAAACCATTTGCAGGAGCAACTACGTTTGCAGCAACACAAGTTGTGATTGTTGCCATGATTACACCAATTGAACATAATACAACTAAGCCCTTGTTATCTACATAATAGAATACACTTGTGGGATCAAACAAAGCCTCACCAACTGTATATTTTGTTGCCTGAGCAAATAATGCACCAACAAATGCACACAATGCCATAGGGATAGGCATACCTATCAACTGTCCCATAAACTGGCTCTTCTGGCTCTTTGCATATCTAGAGAAGTCAGGAATATTCAGCGCCATTGTTGACCAGAACGCAATATTTCCCGTTAAACCTGCCATATAAACAAAGGTAAAGCCACCATTTTGTGCAATTAAAGCTTCATCATTTCCAGCTGTAAATACATTTGCAAGAGAATGTCCGGATACGGAAATTGCATTTAAGGACCACAATAATAAGCCTAAGATAACAATGATTAAGATTGGACCGCCAACGTTTTGAACCCATCTTACTTTTTCCATACCGTTATAAGCAACTAAGAATACTAAAAGCATAAAGATAAAGAATCCAATTAATTGTCCAACAACAACACCGTCATTTCCCGGAAGAGCTACTTTAACATTTTGATCAGCAAACATGGGAATTGCCACACCAATCAAAGCAGCAATTGCGCCACCGCCAACCCAACTCTGCACTGCCGTCCAACCACAGGCAATAATCGACCTGGAGAAAGTCGGTAGCTGTGTTCCCTTATTCCCAAAAGTCATTCTGGAGAAAATAGGGAAAGGAATACCATATTTCGTTCCGATTTTGGAGTTTAACTGTATTGGAATCAATACAATTAAGTTGCCTAAAATTACGTTGATTACAGACAGCATTGGTGAAATACCCAGGGCAACCAAAGAAGATGCAAGGGCCAAAGATGGAATACAAATTGACATACCTACCCAAAGGTTGCAAATACTAAAAGCATTCCAAGTTCTTTCAGTCACAGTAGTAGGCGCTAAGTCCGGATTATAGTATTGAGAATTGCTAAGTTCAGATGCTGCTTCCTGCGTTAACTCAAAAAGACCATTTCGTTCCTGCTGCGTATATTTACTCATATAACCCTCTCCAATTTTCTTTAGATTTTATTGGCTCAACTTCCTTTTTATCAATTTGCCCCAGCCCGGTTCGCCTTTAAACTCACCATTATCATAAACCAGGCGGCCTCTTGAGAAGGTTTTAACGGGATACCCATGAAGCTTCGTACCTTCCCAAACAGTGTGATCATAATCTGAATGCATGTTTTCACAAGTTACAGTAAAATCTTTTTCCGGGTCATAAATTACGATATCTGCATCTTTTCCAACAGTTAAGCTGCCTTTTTGTCCACACCCAAAAATTCTTGCAGGATTAGAAGAACAAACTTCCACAACTTTTGTGAAAGGAATGATGCCTTCGTTTGCTTTTGAAAGCATGTAAGGATACATATTTTCCACGCCGGCACATCCATTGGGAATTTTTCTAAAATCATCTTTGCCCCAATCCTTTTCAGACTGTTGGAATGGACAGTGGTCTGTAGCAACCGTATCAATATCTCCTCTTTTCAGTGCTTCCCAAATGGCATCCTGGCTTTCCTGCCCCTTCATTGGAGGTGAACAAACAAAGTTTCTTCCGTCTTCTCTTTTATAAACATCACATGTAAAGTTCAAATATTGAGGACATGTTTCAGCATAAATTTGATAGCCTTCCTCTTTTGCTTTGGTTACATATTCAACGCCCTTTTTATTTGCCAGATGCACTATATATAAGGGAGCATTTAAAGATTTTGCCCAAGCAATTGCTCTGGAATCAGCTTCGGCCTCCACAAATTCCGGACGAGACATATAATGATGCCATGCATCGGTCTTTCCTTCGGAAATGTATTTATCCACCAAAGTGTTTACCATTTCATTGTTTTCTGCATGAACACAAATCAATGCGCCAATCTCTTTTGCCTTTTCCAGCACCCTATAAAATACACCATCTGTTACGCCAAAATCATAAACCATAAAAACTTTAAAGGAAGGAACGCCGTAATCCACAGCCTCTTTCATAGAATCCAAAAGATCTCCATGAACATCTTTTACACCAATATGAAATGCATAGTCAACTGCTGCTTCCGGTGCTGCAAGTGCATTTCTTCTTCTTATTACATCCATCATTGTTTCATCAAAGTCTTGAAGAGCAAAATCAAAAACTGTAGTTGTACCGCCACAAGCAGCAGCTCTTGTTCCGGCATAATACCCATCTGCAGAAACCGTACCGCCAAAAGGCATTGCCAAATGTGTATGTGCATCAATTGCTCCTGGTAAAACAAGCTTTCCTGTTGCATCAACAACATTTTCACAAGGAATGTCAGAGAGGTCGTTGCCAATTGAAACTATAATTCCATCTTTTACAGCAATATCGCCTCGAAACATCTCTTTCTCTGTTACAATAGTACCGTTTTTAATTAATAAGTCCATTAACACTCACCTTTCCTTGTTAATCATATAATTAGCTTTTTTACTTTATCAAACGTTGCTTCGCTTTTCTTACCTCCCTTCATTTATTTTTTTATGAAATGTAATATTGCCTACACTTATTTGAAATCTATGAAAAATAAATCATAGCAATAAGTCTGTAAAAATTATTACTTAGCTAAACTCTTTTGTTAATTTTTTTACTTTTCCAACGTTTCCTTCCCTTAAGAAAAAACACACAATTCGCTTTAAATTACGGAAAAAAAGTTGGATATAATCCCACCCGAAAACACTATCTACGTTTCACAATTTGCATTACTGCGTCAATTTTATTTAATATTTCTACAAAAAACTGGTGTTTTTAAACAATCTCATAGCCTGATTATAGGCATTGCCGCAAGGGGAATGTCAATATTATTTCCCACAATTTTTTCTATTAATTACTTATTATTTTGTTGAAACCTTCCTATTGCTGTATCTTATAAATAAAAATGTATTTTCTTACACAGTAACCATTATGGAAATGTAAAGACCGTCCCAATGAAACAACGATTTTTGTCCAATTCTACTATTCTTTAAAATTGAAATAATCAATGGGTTATGCTATAATACTCTATATCATTTATGGGGAGGATGAGAAAATGAGTCAAGACTACAAATACTCTATAAAAGAAGTCTCTGAAATTTGTAATATTCCCAGTAAAACATTGCGCTATTATGATGAAATAAAGCTCGTTGTTCCCGAATATCGAGATGAAGTTAACAGATACAGATACTATAGTAAAAACCAGTTAATCACTTTATGCATTATACGCAAACTACGTTCCATGGATTTTGGGCTAAAAGAAATACATACTATAATAACCGGAAATAAAGCAGACGATCTTGAAAAGAATATTGAACAAAAGTTAACAGAGTTACTGGAAGAAATCAATTCTCTTCAAAAAAAATATTCTTCGACCAGCGCATTTCTTCAACGCTTAAAAACAGGTGTAGACTTTTTAAATATTAAAGATGATATAGCAATTGAAGATATTGCCATAGAAGAGATACCCGAAACCAACTTGGTTTTCACAAGAAAAACTATGAATAATTACTCAAATATTGACGTTTCGGTTCATAGATGGGTGGAAATCCTTAATCTTTGCGAGAAATTAAATATAAAAAATAAAGGTACCATTGTGGTAACATATTACTGCAACCCTTTGGAGCAATTTTTATATACAGATACCGACATTGAATTTGGTATCACTGTTGACGCAAAAGGCAAAGGAGATTGCTTTAGGAACTTTGGAAATTTCACCGCAGCCACTGCGATACATGTTGGAAATTATGCCGATATTATTCATACGCATATTCGCTTGGTTCAATGGATTAACCAAAATCAGTATAAAATCATTGGTCCTGTTTCCGAAGAGTTTATTATTTCTCCTCTTGACATCAATAATATAGATGAGCATGTCACAAAAATTATTGTACCAATCGAAAAAAAACAACAATAGCTAATTTAAATTCACCGCAATCATCCATCCATTAACGTTATTATAAAGGATTATCATTGGAAAATCATTGTTTAATTTCAATTAATGAAAAAAACATGCACTCCCGCTCAAACTGAATGCATTACAAAGTCCCCTGTCATTTCTGACAGGGGACTTCTAACATTCACTATTTTCAACCCAATATTTTCTTTTTCAATCAGTTATAGAAACCTTAAAATTTCAGCTACCTCTTTTCTTCTGGGTGCTTTCGGCATATCATCTGCATAACCACAAGCAATTAATGCAATGATTTCCTCATTTTCAGGCAAATCTATAAACTTTGAAATACCTTCTTCATCAAACGTCGCCATTATCACTGTACCCAGACCCAACTCCGTTGCAGCAAGACATAAGGTCTGACAAGCTACACCTGCATCAAACATTTCCCAGCTCTCCCCCTTGGATGAGGAAAGATGACCGTCCCGTTCATATCCTGAACGTTTTTTTACATTGGAAATAACAAATATCAATGGTGCATTCTTCACAATATGAATGTTCTCTGACGCAACAAGTGTATTGGCAAGTTTTTGAAGCTGCTCTTCTTTTTCTAAAACCGTATATCTTACAGCCTTGCAATTATTCCACGAAGGTGCCCATCTGGCACAATCAATGAGCTGTTCAATCACCTCGTGCTCCACCTTCTTCGGCAAGTACCGTCGTACACTTCTTCTCTTTTTAATGCATTCTATGGTATTCATAAGCTTAGTATGCTTCGTAAACGAACTGTACTACCGTAGATAAAGGCGGCTCAGGAAGTACATCTATGGAGCTTGGATAAGGCGGGTTCTCAGGTACTTCGATGATTTTAAAAGAACGAACTTCAATGATAGCGCGATTTCCGTCCATTTTTTTCACCTTTGCAATAAATTCCATATAATCCCCGGCAAAACATGGCTCATACAGCCGTACCTTTCTTACTTCAATGCAATGTCCTGTATTCTGATATACTTTTGCCATCAGGCGGTTCGCCGCATCATTGGCAAGGGTAATGCTTCTTGCGCCATTTACCACGCCGCCGCCATAAAAAACATCT
>NZ_DAOUQB010000075.1 GCF_030625865.1 Anaerotignum sp.
TAATGATCTCGGGTATCGTAGCCATAAGAAAGAAAGTAGAGAGTCTAGCGTAATTTCCAATTTATAAGAAATATGTTTTTTGAGAATATTGACATAATATGTCGAAATTGTTATAATTACATACAAAGATATCTCAGATAAAAGCAAACTTGGTAAAAGCCAAGGACGCAAAGCCACGGGTCTAAAGCATTTTGCTATGATAGCCGGGTTACCGAAGAGATCACGGGGGTAATTAACTGTGTGTCAATTTCGGCATGCAGTTTTTTTATTACTTATTTCAAATTATTTTATTACGGAAGGGAAGTGCATGCAAAATGAAAAAGGGATTAAGACTATTTTTTGCTCTTACTTTGGTATTGTCAGTGGCAGTTACTCCAGTTGTGGCGAAACCTGGTAATGGGAAATCTGGGGTTTCTTCTTCACAAAAAGAAGCTAAAAGTGAAGCAAAAGGTAATGTAGCAGCAACGGATTCTGCTGAAGACACTACAGAGGAAAGTAACAATGCAGAAACTGCAAGTCAGAAAACAAAATCAAATAGTCAAGCGAACAAAAAGGTATTTAAAGATGAATTGAATGAGCAAAAGAAAGAATTACAGAAAGAAAAAAGTTCTTTGAATCAACAGGTAGAAGCTCTTCAATTACAGTATGAAAATATGCTTGCAGCTGGCGACGAGGAAGGTGCGGCAGCTATCTTGGACAACATAAATGAACTAAATGAGCAGATCCAGGGTGTTCAAGCTCGAATAAAAGAAACGATTAATGAACGCTATATGGTTGTTAAAACAATGTATACTGATGAGGAACTTGCGGAATTTTCCGGTGCAGAAGAATTGATTGCTCAGATGTATGCGGATGCTGAAGTTTTATCAGCTGGCAGTGTAACAGTAAATAACAACCTTATTAAATTTGATACACCTCCTTATATCAAAAATGGAGTAACATTAGTACCACTTAGAGCTATATCTGAAGAATTGGGCGGAGACGTGTCTTGGGATGCCGAGACAAAGACTGTAACAATAACCAATGGTGATACAGTGGTTCAAATTACTGAAAATAGCACAACTTGTATAGTGAACGGTGAGACTATCGAAATAAGTGCACCGGCTACTAAGGATTGCGGAAGGACATATGTACCTCTTCGTTTCTTATCCGAAGCATTAGGCTTCAATACTGAATGGGATAGTGAAAATGAATTGATCGATATCAGTGATGGTACAGAAGCATCAGAAGATACAACAACAACTGAAGCATCAGAAGACACAACAACAACGACTGAAGCGTCAGTAGATGACAATACAGTGACAACGACTGAGACTTCAGGAGATGACACTACAACAACAACCGTTGGGGAATAACTAATATCATCATTAGATGAAGTTTTGGATATTTCAAGTGCTGAACTTGCTATTTAATTAAATTTTATCAAGAAATGGTAGTCAATAATAATATTGACTACTATTTTTGGCGCTTTAAGACGCTGTGCCAGTAAAAAGCCCTTCTAGGGCTAGTACAAACCACGCGTTTAACACGTGGTTTTAATTTTAATAAAAAAATTGCTAATTTAAACGAGAACAGCAAAAATAAACATATATGAGTTCCATAACATAATTTATTCTTATGATTTATGATGTTTATATAACTTTTTATCATAGCAAAAATACCTATAATTTTAGTCTATCATAAAATTCTTTTTCACTGAGAATTACATCAATGGGATACCTGAATTTTTCCTTAGATTTTTATTCTATAATACACAATAGTTGATTCACTGCTTCTCTAACTTTCTTTCCATCAATACTGGAGTAGTTAATGATAATTCTGTGACGCAAATCTTCTTTTGAGCCCATATAATATTCAGATAGGCAGGAAATTTCTATTCCTTTTTCACGTGCCATCTCCATAATTTCCAAATCCGTACGCCTTGTATTTACATCCAAAATAAAATGAAGCCCTGCATCTTTTTCTAAAACTTTTACTTTTTTTCCTAAAGCACTTTCATTGATCTCTTTCAGTATTAAATCTCGTTGAGATTTATAAAAATTTCGCATACGATTGATATGCCTTTCGAAATATCCTTTTTCCATAAAACGAGCCAAAGTATATTGCTCAAAACTGGATACAGTACAGGAATAAAACCCCAATTTTTTTCGAAAACTTTCCATTAAATGGGGCGGTAACACCATATAGCTAATACGGATGGTTGGAGCAATGCTTTTTGTGAATGTATTGATATATATGACCTTTTCATTTTCATCAATACTTTGCAATGTTTGAATTGGTCTACCTGTAAACCGAAATTCACTATCATAGTCATCTTCAATGATATATCTATTTTCTTGTTCATTCGCCCAGTTTAAAATCTCCTGCCTACGCTGAATGGGCATAACAATCCCCGTAGGAAAATGATGGGCTGGTGAAATATGTATAATATTTGACTTGCTCTTTTCTAAATCCGAAATAGACAATCCATGTTGATCCAAAGAAATGTATTCGCAGGCAACATCATTGGCTTTATAAATTTCAGATATTTTAGAATATCCTGGATTTTCAACTCCTAATATAATATCTTTTCCAAAAAATTGAATTAGCAAATTATATAAGTATTCCGTTCCTGCCCCTATAACAATCTGATCTTGGGAAACCACCATACCCCGAAATCGATATAGGTATTCTGCAATAACATGGCGTAACTCTTCAATTCCGTTAAAGGGCATTTTCTGTAACAACTGCGCATTTTTTTCATTTAAAACTTCCCGTGTCAGTTTTGACCATACAGAAAAAGGGAAGTTTTCGGCGTTGATGGAATTTGCCTTAAAGTCCATAAAACAGTCTTGTTTTTTGGGTGTATTTATGGGTACTTTTCCTCTATCCATTCCTTGGTGAAAGAAATTTTTCTGTAGCTTTGAAACATAGTATCCTTTTTTTTCAACAGAATAAATGTATCCCTCTACCAGTAATTGCATATAGGCATTTTCTACGGTTACAGTACTTATTTTTAAATGATCAGCTAGAGTTCTTTTTGAGGGAAGCTTTTCGTAGGCTATGATTTTTCCTTCTACAATATCATTTTTTATGCTGGTATAAAGAAATTCATATAGCGTTGTATTCCCTCTATTTTCAAGATTATAGGTTAACATTCCTTTTTCTCCTTTAAATCTGGTATTATCATTTTTTATCAAAATGGCTATTTATATAATATCAATTCTCATTATAATAGAGTTAAACTATTTTGTAAACCGAGAGGAGAATTGACTTGAAAAACGAGAGATGGGAATTAAACAAAAATTTAGCACAAATGCTTAAGGGTGGCGTGATTATGGATGTTACAACACCGGAGCAGGCAAAAATTGCAGAAGCCGCTGGTGCTTGTGCTGTTATGGCCTTAGAACGTATTCCTGCCGATATCCGTGCAGCCGGTGGTGTTTCTCGTATGAGCGATCCCAAAATGATTCGGGGCATCCAAGCCGCAGTTTCCATTCCTGTAATGGCAAAATGCCGTATTGGTCATTTTACGGAAGCACAAATTTTGGAAGCCATTGAAATTGATTATATTGATGAAAGCGAAGTCCTTTCTCCTGCTGATAATAAATATCACATTGATAAAACAAAATTCAATGTGCCCTTTGTTTGCGGAGCAAAAGACCTTGGAGAAGCACTCCGTAGAATCAATGAAGGAGCAGCTATGATCCGTACCAAAGGTGAACCAGGCACAGGGGACGTGGTTCAAGCCGTTCGCCATATGCGCATGATACAAAGGGAAATAAGACGTATCACGTCAATGAGTGAAGATGAGATTTTTGATGTTGCGAAAGAATTGCAAGTTCCTTATGATTTGGTTTTATATGTTCATGAAAATGGGAAACTTCCAGTTGTAAACTTTGCGGCAGGCGGGGTCGCAACACCTGCTGATGCAGCATTAATGATGCAGCTTGGGGCAGAGGGGGTATTTGTTGGCTCAGGAATCTTTAAATCCGGAAATCCAGAAAAACGTGCAAGTGCCATTGTAAAAGCAGTTACAAATTTCAAGGATGCAAAAGTATTGGCAGAACTTTCCCAAGATTTGGGAGAAGCGATGGTTGGCATTAATGAACAGGAAATTGAACTCCTCATGGCTGAAAGAGGGAAATGATATGAGAGTTGGAATTCTGGCACTGCAAGGCGCCTTTATTGAACATAAATACACTTTGGATGCACTTCATATAGAAAGTTTTGAGATTAGACAAAAAAAGGATATACAAACAGAGTTTGATGGATTGATTATTCCCGGTGGAGAAAGTACAGTCATGGGTAAATTGCTTCGTGAGCTAAAACTTTTTGACCCAATAAAAGAATTGATTGCACAGGGTTTACCTGTTTTTGGTACCTGCGCTGGTCTTTTACTCCTTGCAAAGGATATTGAAAATGACGATAAATTACATCTAGCTACTATGGACATTGTGGCAAAGAGAAATGCTTACGGTAGACAGTTGGGGAGTTTTACAATTGAAGAAAATTTTCAGGGGATTGGTAAGATTCCAATGATATTTATTCGGGCACCATATATTAATTCGGTTCAGGATGATGCGGAAGTATTAGCAACCGTTAACGGTAAAATTGTTGCCGCAAAGCAAAAAAATCAATTGGTTACAGCCTTTCATCCAGAGCTTACCCAGGACATATCTGTGCATAAATATTTTGTAGAGATGATACGCAGGAAACATTCCTGATATTAAAAAATAGGGCTTATGAAGAGATTTCCATAAGTCCTATTTTAATAGTTCATCTGTTGTGACATTAAATATCTTAGCGAAAGCAACAATTTCAATATCTGTTACAAATCTTTTGCCACTTTCAATTTTTTGAATAGCATTCTTATCTAGGTCAATTCCAATAAGTTGAAGCTGATCTGCAAGCATTCTCTGTGATACGGTAGGGGTTAAGGCTTGTCTTAATACTTTAATTTTATTTCCACAAAGATTTAGGGAACCATCTGCATTCTTATTCATCCTTTTCCGCTATTTTCATATGGTCAAGGGCATATTCACAGCACTGAGCAACGAGAGAATTTACAGATATATTATGTGCGGCGGAACATTCTGACAATCTCTCTACTAATGTCTTTTCTAATCTAAATGTTTTATTTATAAATTCAGTTTTCTTTATTTCAAACATGATATCACCTCACATATACAGTATAGTGCTAAAATAATATGATATATACACACTTTATTTACACTTGTTTTTATATGTGCAGTATGCTATTATATATTTGAGGTGATATTATGACAGATTATAAAAATATGTATTTTCTTTTGTTCAACAAAATTACAGATACCATTGA
>NZ_DAOUQB010000033.1 GCF_030625865.1 Anaerotignum sp.
CTATTGCATCTGTTTTGGTACGCCGAAGAGTCTGAGACTTGTTGAACTTCGCTAGAAGAACAGGATTAAATTCCATGAAGCTGTAGTGGGCTTTTTCGAGGAATAATTTCAGGTTTAAGGAATAATGGGCAGTAGCTTCAAACCCTATCCTTATGTGTTCTTGATAATCAAGAGAATTGAGAACTGTAAGAAGTTGTTGAAAACCATCATGATTATTTTTAATGGTAAATGAGTTAAATACAACATCGCCTGATTCAGTAGTGATGAAGCAGTCGTGTTTGTACTTGGAAATGTCGATTCCGACAAAGTACATGGTGATACCTCCTTAAAATAATAATTGCACTGTTGTTTTCCACAAGGATTCCGACTGTGTTTTCACGTAAATTTAAACGTCAAAGCGTTAACTAGCTAATTACCAGTGGAGACGAAAAACTGTGGTCTGAGTCACCCCAAAACAGTCATAGCTGTAATTTAATAGAAACAAATCCACAGTGCTTTATCATTATAAAGGAGTAATAAAAATACCCCAACCTCGTTGGGAGAAAGGAAATAATCCAACTGACATCTTAGAGGATAATTGGATTATACGTGATTATATGACTTGGGAAATTGTGTTGGGTATTATTGCTTTATTTGGGTTTGTGGTTGCGATTGTAAAGCCGATTGTCTCTTTAACAAATGCGATTACCTTGTTAAACGCCAATTGTGAAGCATTGGCAAAACAGTTTAGTAAGTTTGATAAGGATAACAATGATGAGCACAGGGAGATATGGGAGCATAACATTGAGCAAGACAAGCTACTACAGGAACACGGTCTAAGGCTGCATGATTTGGATGGGAAGTGATGGCATGAGAAAAAAGAAAGCAACATTTTCTAAAAAGGCGGTGGAATGGATATTGATTACCGCTCTATTTGATTTACAGCTTTCTTATCTTCTTGCTTTTCTAGGGAGGGAGCAGATTGCCGAAACCTTGTCTATTACTGTTGTGACAAGTGTGATTGCGGTAATGCTGGGGTATTTCATGAAGTCGTTCAAAGAAACAAAAGAGGAAGAAAAGGTCAGGCTCATTGAACAAAAGAGAGAAAGGGAAGAAAAGCAAGTTTCAGTTGAGAATATAAGAAAGGGGAATGAAAATGATGTGGCTGGTTGAGAATTGGTTTTTATTGGTGATAGGTGTTGCTCTTGTGGTGATAGGTATTTCATTTGCATATGAGTTTTATAAGTTACCTACGGAAAAACAGGTGGAAACAATTAAGGAATGGCTGTTATATGCTTGCATTCAGGCAGAAAAGGAACTGGGTGGTGGTACCGGGCAATTAAAACTGAGGTATGTATGGGATTTATTTATTGCAAGATTCCCTTATTTAACAAAGGTTGTTTCATTTGAAATGTTTTCCGGCTGGGTAGATGCAGCGTTGGAGGAAATGAGAAAGTTGTTGACACAAAATAAGGCAATTCAAGAGGTTGTAAAGGGGGATACAGAATGAAATTAACAAATGTGGGACTGGTTGAATTTGTGAAAACCAAACTAGGTACCTCGTATGTTTACGGTATGAAGGGCACTGTAATGTCGCTTGCAAACTTTCGTTATCTCCAAGAACGATATGGGGTGAAAGTAGTTTGGAACAGTGATATAAAAAAAGTTGGCAAGGTATGCGTGGATTGTTCAGGGCTAATTAGCTGGTATACAGGTCGGCTGAAAGGTTCTACTCAATTTATGGTAGAGAGTGATGCAAAGCCTATCAGCACTATAACATCTGCGCCCATTGGTGTGGCTGTATGGCGGCAAGGACATATCGGGGTGTATATTGGCAACGGCGAGATTATAGAAGCCAGAGGCAGCGCATATGGAACCGTGCGAACTAAGGTAAAAGATAGGGATTTTACACACTGGTTTAAACTAAATGATATTGAATATGTAGAGGAGGTTGATGAAGTGGTAGAAAGGGATAAAATTATCGTTAATGGAAAAGAGTATGAGGTAGATATGATTCGTAAGGATGGAACAACGTATATCAAGACAAGGGACATTGCTGAGTTGCTGGGGGTGGAAGTTGGCAGTAAGGGCAGAGTGCCGATATTAGAAACAAAATGAATTTGGGGTGGCGATATGCCACCCCAAATTTTTTTTGTTATTTTGTATGCAAATGTGATTGAGTGAAGAAAAGAGAAGGTTTTAAAATCTTTAATTGGAGACAATTTTTAATATGTTTCAGAGAAAGAAAATCAGGATGAGAATTAGATAAGTGGTTATAGATAATTAATTCACAAATTTAACCTGTTGTGACTCTACAAAAATTGTGAGAAACAAATAAAAAACAAAAAGGTTTCATGGATTTTGCCACGATAATTGTTTTTAATATTAAGTGAAGTGATAAGTATGGTCATGAAGGAATATGTATGAATATTTCTGTTATCATTTGTTAAACAGGTTTCATTGAAAGTAATAAAACGGAAAGGAAATTTTATTATGAGGAATATTAAACTTAAAACATTCAAAAAACCTAATATAACCTAAAAACTATAATTTTTTGTATAAGTCATAGCGATTAGAATCATTCATTTTAAGATTTTTCTAAAAGAAAACAATATTTGGTGGTATTGTGTTATTATAAAATAGAGACGATATTTGTAGAAAAATAGAGAAAAATGTCTCTAAATGGGGATCGTGTCCCGAAATGGAGAACTGATTCTCCAAATGGAAAATATCTTTGGTATGAATGATTGATATTTAGATTTTTTGAAAGTCAAAGAATTTAATATTCATTTTATTACGATTTTTAATGAAAGAATGTTTTAAAAACTATTCTTGGCCGGGAAATGTTTGAGAACTGGATAATGTTATAAAAAGCGCTTATGCAGCGTGTGAAAATTTCATTATTCAATTGTCAGATTTGCCTAGCAAAATGGTTTCCAGGCATCGTTTTGGTACTTTTCAAGAGAATAATGGGAAAAAACTAAGCCAGGTGATGGACGTTTACGAAAAGAATATTATCATTGAAGCATTAAAAAGAAACGGATGGAATTGCCAAAGTGCTGCGGATGAGCTTGCCATTAACAAAGGGGGAGATTTGGATCTTTCTAATGTGCTGGAGTTTGAAAAAGACTTGGTTGGCCTTTGCTTTGCCACAGAGGATAAAGAAATTGGTATGACTGCATTTTTAAACAAAGCAACACCTGCATTTAGATAATCATCATACTGGGCTTTACCTCATTATTGAGGTAAAGCCAATATTCCAAAAATGATTCGAGGTATTCACATGAAAAAAATTAGAATTTATAGTGCAAAAGAAGCCGCTTTATTGGTAAATGATAATGACACCATAAGTGTGAGTGGTTTTGTGGCTTGTGGTTTGCCGGAAACATTAAACACTGCAATTGAGAAAAGGTTTTTGGAAACCAATTCACCGAACAATTTGACACTTTTTTATGCAGTGGGTCTTGGAAATCGTGATGGCAGCGGAGCAGATCATTTTGCCCACGAGGGTATGACGAAAAGAGTGATCGGGGGTCATTGGAATCTAGCGCCTAAGCTTGGACAATTGGCCATTGAAAATAAAATTGAGGCGTACAACTTTCCACAAGGTACACTCTGTCAGCTTTATCGTGATATTGCGGTACATAAGATGGGAACATTGACCCATGTAGGCTTAAATACTTTTGTTGATCCCAGAAACCAGGGCGGTAAGTTAAATGATATAACCACCGAGGATATGGTGGAGTTGATTGAGGTTGATGGGAAAGAGCAACTCCTATATAAAGCTTTTCCTATAAACATTTGCTTTATTCGAGGTACCTATGCGGATGAGTACGGTAACATTACTTTGGAAAAAGAGGTAGCACCTTTTGAGGTTACTTCTTTGGCGCAGGCTACAAAAAACAGTGGGGGCAAAGTCATTGTTCAAGTGGAATCTGTAGTACGGGGCGGAACGCTGGATCCCAAGCTTGTGAAAATCCCCGGTATTTATGTTGATGGGATTGTATTATCCAAAGATGAAGAACATCAGCAGTGCTTGAATTACCAATATGCCCCAAGCCTTTCGGGACAGATCCGAGTTCCTACGGATAATATGACCACGTTGAATTTGGATGCAAAAAATTAATAGCCAGACGTGCAGCAATGGAATTGAAAAAGGATACCGTAGTAAATTTGGGGATCGGTGCTCCTGAGTATGTTTCTTCTGTTGCGAATGAAGAAGGAATTGGGGATTTTATGACCCTTACCGTTGAGGTTGGCCCAGTTGGAGGGTTTCCCCAAGGTGGAACCCGTTTTGGAGGTAGTATGAATGCAGATTGTGTTTTAGACCAACCATATCAATTTGATTTTTATGATGGTGGTGGTGTGGATCTTGCTTTTTTAGGATTGGCGGAAGCGGACAAGCAGGGAAATATAAATGTTAGTAAGTTTGGGCCAAGAATTGCGGGGTGCGGCGGTTTTATTAACATAACACAAAATGCAAAGAAAGTATTCTTTTGCGGAACTTTTACTGGCGGGGGCTTAAAAACAAAAGTTGAGAACGGAATTTTGGCAATTGAGCAAGAAGGCAGTGGAAAGAAATTTGTAAAACAAGTAGAACATATTACCTTCAGTGGGGAATATGCCAATAAAACCAATCAGCCTGTTATGTATATCACCGAGAGGGCGGTATTTGAATTAAGAAAAGACGGGATGTATCTTTTGGAGGCTGCACCGGGAATTGATATTCAAACACAAATTATTGATTTAATGGGATTTATACCCAAAATAGATGGGAAAGTAAAAGTGATGGATGCAAGGATCTATCAGCAAGAAACTATGGGAATTAAGTAAAATTGTTTTTATTTAATAAATAACTATGAATTAGTAGGGGTGTTATAAATGAACTTTCATATTTTGATTCTTATAATGGCACTTATCCTATTTGGTGTATTAGCTTTTAAGCAAATCAATGCACTGATATTGGCGCCAATTGTAACTGTTTTTGTTATCGTTTTATCGAGAATGCCCATTTTAGAGAGCCTTTTGGATGCTTTTATGCCAGCGGCTGCGGAATATTTTTCAAAATATTTCCTTACATTTTTTGTGGGTGCGTTGTTTGGAGCAATTTATCAATTTACAGGTGCGGCGGAGTCTATCGCTAGATACATTAGCAAAATTTCAAGGGATAAATTTGTAGCGCCGGTTATTATGTGTATTACAGGTATTTTAACATTTGGCGGGGTAAGCGGATTTGTTGTTTTCTTTGTCGTCTATCCCATTGCATTACAAATGTTTAAGCGAGCAAATATCACTAGAATGTTAATTCCGGCGGCTATTTCCGCGGGATGTTGGACATGGTCTATGACGGCACCGGGTTCTCCATCTATTCAAAATAAAATCGCTATGCAGAGTTTGGGGACTCCTGCTACGGCGGCATTTTTACCTTCGTTGATCGCTACTGTTGTTGAATTTTTATTGATTTTTATTTGGTTGGAATACCGTTCCAGATCTTTTACTTCAAAAGGGCGTTTATTTGATGATTCGTCATTAAAGTATCAGTTAGCACCTTCTGAGCTTGAAGAAAATGAGAACAAAAATCTTCCTAACGTTTTAACTTCCTTTATTCCTATTATAGCAATTTTAGTTACCTTTAATGTTTTCAAACAGCCAGTAGAAACATCCGTTATGGTTGGTGTTATTCTTTCTGTGGTTCTGATGTTTAAAAGAGTCAAGGGAGTTTCTTCCTGGATTGAGGTATTTAATAAAGGTGCGTCAGATTCAGGGGTTGCCATTTTAAATACTGCCATTGTTGTTGGTTTTGGTGGTGTCGTGAAAAACACCCAGGGTTTTACAGAGTTGATTGGTAATCTTCAAAATTTAAACATTTCTCCTATGATATTTGTTATGATTTCCGTCGCCGTTTGTGCTGGTGCTTGTGGTTCCGCATCCGGTGGTATGGGCATTGCCTTCAATGCATTGGGGGGAATCTTTAGCAAAATGGGTGTTAATCCTGAATATATACATAGAATTGGGGCTATTGCAGCGGGTACGTTAGATACGCTACCTCATCAGGGTGCGCAGATTACGTTGTTGAATATCTGTAAATTAACACATAAAGAAGCTTATTTTGATATTGCAATTACACAGATTTTAATTCCTTTTCTAACTTTAGCTGTATTCATTCCTTTGGCGTCAATGGGGTTATAAACTCTTTAGAATTTTCCTTTTCTATAGACGCAGAGAAACAATTTTAGTAAGACCCCTTTTGATTACAAAATAGTTACCTCTCCAGCTAAGTAATCAAAGGGGGTCTTTTAAACGTTATCTTCTCTTTGTTCATAAAAATCGGCACAAAAAGGAGTAAAAGAATAGGAATTTAGTTGAAGAGAAATCCACGGGATTTTTGTAAAGGAATAAAAAAATAAGCCTTTTCAATCAACGTTTCTAACGCTCTCATAAGGAATCAAATTATAAGTTTTACCTTGTAAGTCTCCATTCCTAAGATTTAAAGTGTCGGAAAACGTTGATTTCTTGAAAAAGGCTTTTCTTAACCTTATGCTACCCCTTTGAAGTATTGAGAGGGTATTTTATTTTTAATTCACTTAATTGGTACTTTCATCGCCATTATCCTCAACGTCTGCACCAAAAGAGTTGGCAAGGTCTTTTCCAACGGACAAAAGGCCGCCGGTGATTCCATCTGCAAGATCGTCGGTGGGGTTGATTACCCATCCTGTTTCGGTTTTCTCTAATTGGATATCTACCTCTGTATCGATGGTTGTATCCTTATTTGCTTCAAAAGCACTGGCAAATGCTTCTTTTTGTTTTGCCTCTAATTCTTCTTCATCGAGGCCGGAGAAGGCAAGGGAAAACAGCTGGGTCACAAATTCTCCCATCACAGGTTTCATATCAACATTAGTAATTGTGGTTTTTACAGTGGCGGTTGAATCATTTATTTCTGTAGAGATTACATGGTAGGAAAGTGTTCCTAAGATATAATTCATTTCAGTAGCAGATTCTTCCTCTTCGGTATCATTAAGTATTTGGTCATTTCCGTCTTTAACGTAAGCTTTTGCAGATTCAAGATCACCACTTTTTAAGGCATTAAAATAATTTGCTACTACTGTTTCAGGTGAATCACTTTTGTTGCCACAACTAATACAACTAAAAGACAAGATAAAAATAAAACAAATTGCTAAAAACTTTTTAAACATTTTTTTCCTCCCTATTTTCATTGAAGCTGTTTGTTCGAAAGAGACTGGTGCAAAATGTCTCTTCAAATGGATAAAGCAAAACTAGTGTTAGTGCGATTGGTACTAATCATTTTTTTAAGAATCCCTCCTTTTTTTGATAAATATTAACAAATGATATAATATTTTACAAAATGGAGTTTGCTGGTTAGCATAACTTCCTTTCCCTCGCAGTATTTGCGGTACTGAGGGGGATTTTTTTATTCCATGTAATTTTTAAATAAAATGGATTCCCCTGTATTGTAAGAGTTTGTTCATTATTTCTCTTAATTCACGCGCTACTATCCAAAAGTTCTTCAAATTTACTGTTATGAAAGAGCTTGTTGCAATGGTTTGTATTGCATAAGAGAATAAGTTTAATACTAGGTTTTTAAATTTTATAAATTGCGTAATTGCCTTATGTGCACAATATGGAATTGTATTGGTAAATTTAACTATATAGTATTTTACTCAATTGGTCAATTCTTAAAGTTTTCGGACATCTAAAAAAATATGGTATTCTGAGTCAGAAATACTTGAATTTCTATGGGATTTAACACCCATGTTTAGTGAATTTTTGTAGGCCGCTAAGGATAGGTTTTTATTTGTATATTAGAAAAATAGGAGAAATATGAAAAAAATATTATGGGTAAAGAGATATTCTTGGAAGTGACAAAAAAGGATCGAGGGATAAATTTAATGTAGGAGTAGTTTTGTTTTTTTGTTTTGGCGAAGTGCAGACAATAAAAAAAGGAGCCGAAGCTCCTTCTTTAATCATCTCCTCGAAGCAAGTTTTCAGCATAATCCTTTAGGTTTTCAAAAGAATTCACGCCATTTGCACGGGTGCTGATTTGCTCTCTGACATAAACAGGGAGTTTGTCGAAATATTGTTTGGCATTTTTATCGCTTTTAAACAATTCATACATATCATAATATTTATCCATGAAAGCACCTCCGTTTTATAGGTCTTGCAGGTCTGCTGCGGGCATGTTATTTTCGATATTATCCCGCGCAAGATCAGTGTCGATTACAGGGTATGATTTGGAAATAGGCTTTTCCGGATCTCCGTCTATTGTAGGCTGTCGCTTTTTTTCATCCATCTTATTCACCTCAGCCTTAGATTGCCCAGAAAGGGTGAAAATATGTTATTTGGTTGACTTGACTTTTTTTAGGAGGGTATGGACAAAATGAAAAAGCCACTCCGAAGAGTGGCCTTGTAAAAGGTTTAGTTTGCGCAAACGTTAACAGCACGTGTTTTGCGGCTATCCTTTGGATCAGCTTCTGTATCAAAGGATACTTTCTGTCCTTCATTCAAGGATTTGAAACCTTCTGACTGAATGGAAGAAAAATGTACAAATACATCATCTCCACCATTGTCGGGTGTAATAAATCCAAAACCTTTTTCTGCATTAAACCATTTTACTGTACCGTTATTCATAATCAGTACCTCCTAAATAAATATTATCTCGAGCATATAAATAAAAAACTCTTAAATCGTAGTCAATATTAATTATCGACTAGGACTTAAGAGCGAATAATCATATATACGAAACTAACTTATTATATACCGTATTTGTTAAAATGTCAATGTAAAAATCAAAAATTAAAATAAGGATATTCAATTTTATTTGGCAATCAATAAAAATTCATTAGTTTGGAGATTTGCGTACCAAAATAGCACTTAGGGTATCACTAAATAAATCTAAATCTGCCGCCAGTTTTTCCAATTCATCATAGGTAAGACATGCGGATATTTGACAAGCAAGCATTGTAATTGCTATTATATCGGAACAGTTTTCCATGGAATCACCTCATTGTAATATATGAAATGGCAAACCCAAATAAGACAACAAAGTGACAGGCTATTTTTAATATCTTGAATTGTCAAGTCAAGTGCAACGATTGATTTAAAAAAACTTTGTAGAGTGATTTCCAACTCAGGCACTTACGAGGGCGTTTATTCAAGTTATCAGCGGAAGCAGCAATTTGCAAGTCGGAACAAAGAGCAACGTCAAACGATTTGGGCAAATACTCTCTGATTAAGCCGTTGGTGTTTTCATTAGTGCCCCGCTGTCAAGGTGCATGAGGGTCTGGAAAGTAAAATTGCACTTCGCCAAGAGCGGAAGTAACCGTTCTGTGCTTGGCAAACGCTTTTCCATGGTCAGGCGTAATGGTTTTTAGGCGCTCATCAGAAATTGACAAAAGTAATCCAATCATCTTGTCTGCTAGTAAGTCCGAATAGCGCTTAGAAATTCTTCTTGCAACAGTGTCAGCCTCTCAAAGCCCGATGATTTGGCGATTGTCTGCTTCCTTGGGTCGGTCTTGAATGCGATTTTTATTCCATCCCTTAATTAATATAATCAATAATATTGGTAAAGATGTTCTCAATAAGAAATACACATAAAACTATAGTGGCTTGGTAATAGTGGAAATATTTGGTGGTATTATATATAATTATATAGGCATAGTTTATTCTGTTTTATCGAATTTTTAAGGTTGAACATTTATGTAGTGAACAGAGGTTAGTAAATTAGAATTTAACAGATTATGGGGGGAGAAGCTATGAAAGAAAATACAACGCACTCTGCGTTAATTGTTATAGATATGGAGAACGGTTTTATTGATCCAAGAAGTCCTCATTGCATCAGGGGGGCAGCAGAAACAGTTTCTGAATGCAGAAAAGCAATCTGCACAGCGCGCTCCATTGGGATTCCAGTGTTCTTTGTTAAAAGAATTTATCGCACAGATGGCAGTGACGTGGAACTAACTCGCTATGAAAAATGGAAAGCAGGTGGACGTGCCATGACACCTGGTTCAACAGGTTTTAATAGTGCAGAGGCGCCTGAAGGGCTAAAGCCTGTTCCCGGGGATTATACCATTATCAAACCAAGATGGAGTGCTTTCTTTCATACGGAATTAGATTTAGTTTTGCGGCGCCTGGATATTAAGACGGTTATTCTCATGGGAACAACAACGCCTAACTGCATCCGGACAACAGCTTTTGATGCAGATGCGCTGGAATATAATGTGGTTATTCTGGAAGATTGTTGTTCTTCACAGACAGTGGAGATTCAAAGGGCTAATATAGATGATCTTCAACGAATGGGTGCTGTAATTATGAATAGTATAGAATTTGAACATTATCAGATTACTACTGTTTCTGATTTACATGAGCAAATTCGTAGAGAGATGGTGCATGACAATTACCATCCGGAACCTTTTGGAGAAAAACACTGTTGGTCGGATTTGTGGTAAATATTTGTGTAAGCACCTATATTTACTGGGATTGGACAAGTGAATATAGAGATGTATTATCCTTCTAGGACTTCATTTCATTATTGCTGTGAAGATAATTTCCTGTGTTGGATTGTACTGGTTTATACCGATGTAGTATATCCAATCAACTGGAAGAGGATGAACCAGGCGAACAATTGTGTATAACAGAAGCCAGCCCTTTTAAGAGGCGCAAGTAACAGGATGAGCTAAAGTTTGGAAATCAAAACATGAAGAAGATGACTTGCCTTTTTGAGATGAGGTGGTGATGAAAACAAAAGAACTATTATATTTTCGACTTAATTTTCATTACGGTAACGGCTTATTTTATGGCAATTGTTTATATTACAAGGCCTGTTGGTTATTTTGGAACAAGGGTTGAAGTTGAAGGGGATGAAAAATAGTAATTAAATGTAGAAAAAACTTGGATTTTAAGATAAAATAGAAAAATGGTAAATTTTTCAATAAAAGAAAGAAGGGAATAAATTGAATCCGGTATTTATATTTTTGGTTATTCTTGCTTTAATTGCAGTATGGTTTTTATTATCTTTTTTATATGAACCTATTGGTTCATTATTTAAACGTATTTGGGATAAAAGTGTAGAAGAAATTAATAAAAAAGACAAAGGGGATATGTGACTATGAAAGGTAAAATTGGAGCAATTGTTTTGGGTGTTGTATTGATTGTAGGGGGATTATGCGCGTACGCTTGTTTAGAGAGAATTCCAACGGGTTATGTTGGCGTTGTGTATTCTATGAGTGGAGGTGTAAACGGGGAACTTCTTACACAAGGGTTTCATTTAGTATCTCCCACGAAAAGAGTGAAAGAATTTTCGGTTGGTAATGAGCAGTTGATTTTAAGTGCGGACTCAAGAGAAGGTTCGGAAGTAGATGAGAGTTTTGCAGTGTCTACTAGCGATAAAGCAAATATCAAGATTTCTTTTCAGATGTCTTATAGATACGAAATTGATAAAGTAGTAGATACATATAAACAGTTCAAAGGCATGAGTGGGGCAGACATTGTTAATCAACGTGTAAGAACTGTATTGAAAGCTAAAATTTCTGAAGCTACAAACAAATATACTATGATGGATATTTATAGCGGTAACCGTGGGGAAATTAATGCTACCATTACTAAAATTCTTAATGATGAATTAGGGTCGAAATTTGGAATTGAAGTAATTGATGCAAGTATTATTGATGTTCACCCAGACGCACAGTTGGAACAAGCAATTAAGGACAAAGTTACAGCCATGCAAAAGAAACAACAGGCAGAGGCAGAACAAGAAACAGTTAAAGTTGAGGCAGAAACTAAGTTAATTAAAGCACAAAATGAAGCAGAAATTGCAATTACAAAAGCAAATGCAGAAGCAGAGGCAAATAGAGTTCTAGCTCAAAGTATTACTCAAGAACTTATTGATATGAAAGAAGCAGAAGCTAGATTAGAACATGGCTGGATTACTGTTCAAGGTGGACAAGCAATTGTGGATGCAAGAGAATGATAGTATAATTAAAAAACTGTAGATTGGAAGGATGCTGTTGGGGAAAGAAAGGGATATATTAATATTTAGAAGTGCCGGCGAGTATAGCAAGTTTTTACAGAGTGTGGAGAAAATTCTTCTGGATATTGGACAAGAAAAAATGATAAAAACGGGGCGTGTTTTCATGATATTATTATGATAGCGTAGACATTTGTATAACACCTCCTGGGGCATTGGCGTAAGCTGGTGCCCTAAATTTTTCGGCAAGTGGTAGGGAATTACTATTTTATGTCGAAATGTAAATGTAAGGAGGTGTAATATGGACGAAAGTATACGGCAAGAGGTTAATTTGATAGTAGATATTATGATAAATGAGACAAAAATAAAAATTAAAAAAGTTATTTCGTGGAAAGGCTTTTTTAAGATGATAAAGATACTAGTAAGTATTATTGTTGTATTGGCATTTGTGGCATTGGTGGCGAATATTGCGATAGGAATTAATAGTTATATTAAATTACATGGAATTGATTTAACGGTTGTTTCGGTGATTATTGCTTTTATGGCATTGAATACAGAGTCAGCTTCATTAGAAAAAAGCTATTATATCATGTATCATGTAAAAAATGATAAAAGAGTACCTCTTATTATCACAACTTTACAGGAGAAAGTAGCGGTCAGTAAGATGTCAATACAATTTATTGACATTGTGGAACATAAATGCCACACATATTTGCAAATCAAATATAAAAAATAGTTGCCTGAAATACCAGTGATTAAGGATATATGGGGGGAGAAATATGCTGAAAAGGTCATATGCTAGAGCATATATCGTTTTGTACTATATAGTTATTGTTATTTTTATCATTTCTTTTTTTATTGACAAGCAATCTGTATTACGAGAAATTCTCTCATGGACGTTGCTGGTTCTTTGGGTTGCTGTGCTTATTATTAGACTTAAATATCTTAGATGCCCATATTGTAGAAAATTAACTGTCGAGCCACAGTGGTCGAAGAGTGGAACTCAGGAGTGTAGTAATTGCTATAAAATATTTGAATACGATAAGTAGATATTTGATTAAGGATGCCTGAAGGTGTCCTTTTTTAGTGCAATAAAAGTGAGGTGAATTCATGGTTAAGGAATGGAGCAAACAGAAAGAATAAAAAAAGAGGTGCGCCGTTTAAAGAAATTGTTTGCAAAAATAGACGAAAATAAAAAAATGGTATTTTCTACGGTGGATGATGTTGCTTTTATGACAATAACGATGCAGGATTTACGAGAAAAAATAATACGTGACGGCACCACCATTACTTACAAAAATGGAGAAAATCAATATGGAAAAAAACAAAGTCCCGATGCACAATTATATTTGCAGCTTTCCCAAAAGCTTACCCAGGCAACAAAAATTTTAATTGATTGTATGCCAAAAAGTGAAAAAGTACCGGAAGTGAAAGAGGATGGTTTCGAGGACTTTGTGAACGAAAGGGAAAATGTCTAATGGCAAAAAAAAGAGAGTTTTATATCCATTAGCATATAACCCAATATTGGGAGGTGATAGAGAATGGAAAAGAATCCGTTTGTCGTAAATTTTTTTTATAGCGCACTGCCTTTGATAAAAAAAGCCATGCATAGGTAACATTTTTTAGTGTTTTTAACGTGATTTACCGCAAAATCAAACCTTCAAAACAAAAAGAAAAAAGTGCTGAAAACGCTGTAAAACCAACATTCTCAACACCTTTTATAAGTCATCGAGGCGACAAGATTTGAACTTGCGACCTCTACATCCCTAATGTAGCGCTCTACCAAGCTGAGCCACGCCTCGTCGACGACTTCTATATAATACAATATGAAAAAACAATTGTCAATACTTTTTTTTAGAGTGTTCAAAAGTAGAATTCTTAGCAAAAAAAACAATAATTTGAGATCTGTGATGTTTTGAAGGCATAAAAGTCTATAAAAAATACTGATATGAAGGCTATATTTAATCGAATAGCCTTATAAAGAAAAATTGATAAATAAGCAAATATTTCCTGGGAAGTATATTTTATTTGTCGATGATTAAAAAAACCTGCACTTAGGCAGGTTATTTAAGCAAGTCACTAACAATATTTTGCATATCATTTTTTGACTGCGCATGATGGGAACGTTGAATAACACGATTACGTGTGCCCTCATCCATAGATGCAAATACTTGCATAGCATCTAAATTTTGAGAAAGAGCCATCCCCAGACCAATAGGTATTTCTTTATCATTTAAGATGGACATATCCAATCACCTCTAATATAGTATCTGCTTAACAAGAAAAAATATCGAAGTGGTTTTCTGGAATTTTTATTGTTGCTTTCTATTAAATATAATAATGTAATTATGAGTGGTTATTGGTTGGTTAAAACAAATGCGTAATGTAAAATATTGTAAAAAATTATTGTAAAAAGGGGAGGAGGCTTTTTTGTAACGGTTAAAAAACAATATCGAATAAGCTTTTTTATTAATTTTGATTATATATTAAATGCAATTGCGGTGAAAGTAACAATAATCCCGATTTTAAAGGGTTCCTACCAAAGCCAATGGGTAAGCGATAAAGATAATTTAGAAAGTAAGATACTGCAAATCTACAATTCATAGAGTTTATTACAAACCGTCAAGTGAATCAGGGAACTTTTAAAAAGATGGATGATGTTCAATATCAATTTGATGGAGATAAAGCAGATTTTGATATTATATTAGGTAAGAATAATTCATTCGAAATTGAAATACCCAAGTTAAACAGTGGTGAGCCAGTAAAATTAGAGAATATTAATGATACTCCTTATACTTTTGGAATACAATGGCATAATCTAGAAGAATATAAAACATACTTAAAATAATAGGTGGAAAAGAAAGGCAGGTATCGATAAGACACCTGCTAAGACTGTAGACAAACCTATTTTATAAAACGAAAGGGCTTAGAAACGAAAAGTTTCCCAATTGGAATCCGCAGGATGAGCTTTGCCCATCCGAGGAAAATAGGGCGTTTCAAGACCTTTTGGTCGCAGGAACACATCTATTTGTCCTCTGCTAACTTGAAAAAAGCTTGAAGAAACTGAGCTTTTTTCAAAGGGTGTCGATAAAATCGACACCCTGGGCAGGTGTCTTATAGACACCTGCTTTATTAACCCCCAACAGAAAGTTTCTGTTGAGAGGCCCACCCGTAAAAATGTTATATTAAATAGGTAGAAATTAGTGTTTTTTCATGTGTCCTCTTAATTCTGCGCCAACGGATTCGCTCAAATGAGCTTTCTGCATTCTTCTCATGGCGTTAAAGTTAGGACGGTTAGCCTGATTTTCCAGAATCCATTCTCTTGCGAAGGAACCATCTTGGATATCCTTCAAGATCCCACGCATTGCTTCTCTGGTTTGTTCAGTAATAATTTTAGGGCCTGCTGTATAATCGCCGTATTCAGCAGTGTCACTACAGGAGTAACGCATAAAGGAAAGACCTTCTTTTACTACCAAGTCAATGATCAATTTCATTTCATGGATACATTCGAAGTAAGCGTTTTCAGGCTGATAACCAGCTTCAACCAATGTGTCAAAACCGGCTTTCATCAAGGCAGATACACCGCCGCAAAGAACTGCCTGTTCGCCGAAAAGGTCGGTTTCTGTTTCTTCTCTAAAGGTTGTTTCCAAAACTCCGGCTCTGGTTGCGCCCAAGCCATCTGCATAAGCCAAAGCAACATCCTTTGCGTTTCCGCTGGCATCCTGATAAACAGCAATCAAAGCGGGTACGCCGAAGTCTTCTTGATATGTACTTCTTACAACGTGGCCAGGGCCCTTAGGAGCGATCATGATAACGTCTACATCGCTAGGAGGTACAATCTGGCCATAATGGATATTGAACCCATGGGCAAATGCCAGTGTGGAGCCGGATTTCAAATAAGGCTTAATATCAGACTGATACATTTTTGCCTGTGTTTCATCATTTACTAAAATCATGATGATATCAGCTGCTTTTACAGCTTCGGGAGTTGTCATAACAGTTAAGCCGTCTGCTTCTGCGCGGGCTTTGCTCTTAGAGCCTTCATAAAGAGCAACCACAACGTCAACACCGCTATCTTTGAGGTTCAGAGCGTGAGCGTGCCCCTGGGAACCGTAACCAACAACTGCAACTTTCTTTCCTGCCAACATTTCTTTCTTTGCGTCCTGTTCATAATACATTTTAGCCATTTTTCATTTCTCCTTTGTGATATATTTTTTTTAATCTACAACATATAAACATTTACTGCCGCGTTCAACGGCAACCAGCCCGGTTCGACAATACTCAAGAATGCCGTATGGAGCTATATAAGTAAGAAAAGCGTTTAGCTTACTACTTTCACCTGTCATTTCAATGCAAACAGATTCGGGAGACATATCCACCACTTTGGAGCGGAATACATTTGCTGCATCTAAGATGGTTTGAAGGCTCTCGCCTGTTGCATTGACTTTTGCGATTAAAAGCTCGCGTAAAATTGTATTTTCGGGGGTCATCAGTTCAACTTTTTTTACGTCATATAGTTTGGAAATTTGTTTAAGCAACTGCTCTTTTTTATTGGCATCTCCTGTGGCGGTGATTGTCATTCTTGATACTTCAGGATTATTCGTCACACCGCAGGTAAAGCTGTCGATATTGAAATTCCGTTGACTAAAGAGAGATGAAATTCTGGTAAGTGCTCCCGATTGATTTGAAACAATAATGGAAACTGCAAATTGCTGATCACTACTCATACGAATCACCTCATTTCAAAATAATGTTATCAAAAGAGCCATTTGGCGGTACCATAGGGAATACGTTTTCTTCATCTGGAATCAAACAGTCAATTACAACGGGAGAACTGAGGGCAAAAGCTTTATCCAAAGCTTCATTTAGCTCTTCGGGATTTGAAGCCCGCAAGCCCGTTGCGCCAAAGGCGTCTGCCAGTTTCACAAAATCCGTTTTTCGTTCTAAGGTGCTTGCTATAAAGTGATTATCGAAGAAAAGATTTTGCCATTGCCGTATCATACCCAGCACACCGTTATTCAAAATAACAATGATTAGGGGAAGATTCTGAGATACAGCGGTTGCCAGTTCATTTAGGTTCATACCAAAACTACCGTCGCCTGTGAAGAGCACTGTTTTGTTGCCTGTTGCCACTGCGGCACCGATGGCAGCGCCCATACCATAGCCCATTGTACCTAGCCCGCCGCTTGTTTGGAATGTTCTTGGGTTTTTAAAGTTATAGTATTGAGCCACCCACATTTGATGCTGTCCTACATCTGTTGCGATATTTGTTTCGGGTGTAGCTCTTTCGTTTACGGCATTGATTACCTCCCAAGGCAATAAGCAGCCATTTGGTGCTGTGTAATCTTTTGTTTTGTTTTTATAGGAGTTTACTGTTTCCTCCCATTGGGGATGTTTTTGTGGTTCTAGTTTTGATGTTATGTAGTTCAGTGCGAAACCCAAATCCCCGGGGATTTGCAAAGTCGCATCTATATTTTTTCCTTGCTCGGCAGAATCAATATCCAGATGAATAATTTTAGCATTAGAGGCAAACTTTTTTTTGTTGCCTGTGGCTCTGTCAGTAAAACGAACCCCGGCGGCAATGACCAAATCACATTCGCTTATGGCTTTGGTTGCGGCAAATCTGCCGTGCATTCCGCTCATGCCAAGATATCTGGCGTGGCTGTTATCCATTGCTGTTAATCCCATCATACTGCACACCATAAAAGCATCTGTTTTTTCTACTAAAGTTGTTGCTGCTTCCGAGCAATTTGCGTTGATTACGCCACCGCCGCAATATACGATGGGGCGTTTACTTTCGTATATCATTTCCAAGGCTTGATCTAAAAGTGCTGTATCAGGCTTGGGATCAGGTGTTTTTTCCGCAATCCCTGTTGGGGAATATTCGGTTTTATCTAATTGTATATTTTTCGGGATGTCAATCAGTACGGGGCCTGGGCGTCCGCTTTTTGCAAGACGAAAGGCCTCTTGAACTGTTTCTGCAAGGTTTTCCACGTTATCAACACGGAAACTATGCTTTGTAACAGGGATGGAAAGTCCAAAGGTGTCAACCTCTTGGAAACTGTCGGAACCGATAAGTTCCATGGGGACATTCCCTGTAATTGCGACCATCGGAATGGAATCAGAATTTGCTGTGGCAAGCCCTGTAATCAGGTTTGTAGCACCGGGGCCAGAGGTAGCAATGCATACGCCAACTTTTCCACTGGCACGGCTGTAGCCGTCTGCTGCATGGGCTGCGCCTTGTTCATGGGCTGTTAGTACATGGTTGATTCGATGATTATTCTTATAAAGTTCATCGTAAATATTGAGTACTTGCCCTCCCGGATATCCGAAAATAGTGGTAACACCCTGTTCAATGAGAGTTTCTATCAATATTTGGCAGCCGCTTCGCTCCATTCGTATTCCTCCTAACTTTTTAATATACAAATTTTGGTGAAACAAAAAGGCTGTACAGTGGATACACTGTACAGCCTTTCGATTAAGGATTCTTTATCATGCAATCTCAATCAATTTGACTTTATCATCAGCTAACCACTTTTTACCAGCAAAAATAACCCCACCGAGAAGCACGAGGACGAGGCTAATAATGCTAATAATAATGTAGTTAACTGTCTGAACAAAGTTATGCATGATTTTTTCTCCCTTTCGTTTAAATTTGTTATTGGAAGTTTAAAACTAAATTGTTTTTTTGTCAATACAAATTTTTGATTTTTTTTTCACGAGAGCAGTTTTTTGTTAATGTGCTGTATGTTTTTAAATAAATACATAATTCTTTGTGCACATATTTCTGTACATCAAGAAGAATTAAATTCAAAAAAATAATTATAAAATACATTAACTTCATAATAAAATTTAAAAACTTTCAATAAAACGTAGCAATTATATAAAGAAAACAGAAAAAACAAGGAAAATTCAATACTACGGCCTTTTTAAAATTAACTTTTGCAATTTAAGCATGTAAAAAAACAGTAAGGGAAGAGATAAAACAAAAATAAATGAGGATGATGTAAAAAATAAAAAGAGAATGCCCATGTATTCTGGTAGGGTGATGTGGAAACGATACATAAAGAAAAGGTTTTATAAAAAACATTATTAACCTGTTTTTCGTAAAATTTCCCAATGTTTTTCGGTTTGCAAAAGCAGATGATAAGGTTATTTAATTCAAAATGCATCATAAGTTGGATGGATTTTGAAAACAGCTTGTTCTTTTTTTGTTCCAAAAGCATAGACTTGTACAAAGTCCAATGGGAGAGTGATACCAATGAAACGGTTATTAATATGGATAGTTGCTTTAGCTTTTATACTTAGCGGGTGCACGAAGGTGCCCCGAATAGAACCCACTGCACAAGCCCCTCAAGGCGCCATTGGAGATGATATCCCCATCAGCAGAGGACAAGCGGCAAAAATGCTTGCGCTTGCGTTTTATACACCGGAGGAAATTGAAAATTTGCCTGATGATGTTTCTTTTCCTGATGTTGCAAAGGAGGATTGGGCATATCCATATATTAATGCCGCAGTTGAGCTGGAATTCTTTTCCGGGGATGGAGAAGGTTTTCGCCCTGATGATGATTTAGTGCTATGGGAGGCACAAATTTTAATGGATCGTGTAGCACCGGATTATGAAAAACGAATGGTTTTAACGGATGATAATAGAAATATGCCCGTTGCGTATAGCCTTTGGACACAGCTTTTTGAAAAGGCATTAATGTCAAGGCGCGGAGAAGATAGTTTGTACTCCTACGGAATCGAAAAGGAGACTCAGGTTTTATTTACACCGGGGGAAGAAAATCTTTTTGATAGAGGAATTTACGGGGGAGATGGCTATGATTTATCGGTTTATACCGATGAAAAGATTTCATTTTGGGAAAAAGGCGGAGAAATTGTAGGATTACTTTCTGTAGAGGAAGCAACGCCTGTTGTAGAAAATATATATTGCCAAAAGGAAGGCGATCAGATCATTTTAAAAGGAGCAGGAGATAAGGGATATGCTTTTGAAGGTATGGAGTTTGAAGACGGACTTTGTAACGTGACCATTGAAAACGGAAAGGCGACGGTGAAAGAAGGAACAAAGGTTAGTGGTGAGGTAGTGAAACGGGTAGATGAAAAGAAAATTTATATTGGTAGTCTTGGAGAAATGCAATGGGCAGATGACTTTCGTGTTTACGATCAGGACTTATCCGCTAAAAGCCAAAATGCTTTAATTTGCGGCACTGATTTAGCAGATTTTTATGTTTTAGATGGAAAGGTAATGGGTGCAGTGATTCAAAAAGATGTGGTTCCCGAAAAAATCCGTGTTCTTTTAGGTGGAGGACTTCAGAAGTCTATTACAATCAAGGGTGCCGAGGGATTTTCTCTTTCCAATGGAGTTGGAGAGAAGGATTTTACCTCAGGAGAAGCTACACTTACTGCCGATTTGGCGTGGTTTGACCATGGAATTGTAACGGTTTCCGGAAAGGTTCAACTAACCTTTGAAGATGGAGTGCAACGCACATATACCGGCTTGATTGAAATGGAGAGAATAGAGGATAAAATAGCAATTATAAATGAATTGGATATGGAGGAATATCTCCTTGGTGTTGTACCAAATGAAATGCCGGTAAGCTTTGGGCAGTCAGCCTTAGAGGCTCAGGCCATTTGTGCAAGAAGCTATGCATATAATCAGTTTTATGCCAATGCCTATGGGAAATACGGTGCTCATGTAACAGATACCGTTGCCAGTCAAGTATTTAATGGAGCTGATACTGCCCTAGAGGCACAAAATGCAGTGTCGGCAACGGAAGGCATGTGTGTTGTTGCGGAAGATCGGGTGGCGCAAACCTATTTCTATTCTACTTCCTGCGGTTTTGGAACAAAGGATACGGATGTTTGGTCGGCAGATGGGACTTTTAGTGGCAAGGGAAAGTCTTATTTGAAGGGGCAACCCTATGGTGTATCCCAGGGAATGCCTGCATCCGAGGAAGAATGGCTTGCTTTCTGGCAGAATTGGCAGATGGATGGCTATGATGAAGACTCTTCATGGTACCGTTGGAAGGTATATTTTAGTGCAGGACAGCTAACTGAGATTACAGAGAAAACCTTTTCAGAGCTTTCCGCTTCCAATGCAGCATTGATTAAAGTGAAACAAGGGGATGGCAGTTGGAAAGCAGAAACACCCAAGGAACTGGGAAAATTAACGGGAATGAAGGTGGCAGAACGAGGAGAGGGCGGCGTAATTAAAATTTTAGAAATGGATTTTGAAAAAGGAGCCGTCCGGGTTCTTACGGAAAATGCAATCAGAAAGGTCCTCTCTCCTACAAAGTTGACAATTGGCGAGAACATTAATTTGCAAAGAATCAGCGGAGGAACGCTGACAGGACAGAAGATGCTCCCCAGCGCGTTCTTTGCGGTAAAAGAGATGAAAAATGATGAAGAAGCCCTCACTGGGGTTGCCCTTTACGGTGGCGGTTGTGGCCATGGCGTTGGGTTAAGCCAATATGGTGCGAAGGAGTTGGCGGCACAAGGCCTTAGCGGTGCAGAAATTGTGGAGAAGTATTTCCCAAATACAACGGTGGAAAAAGTAATGTAAGAATACGTTTAAAAAGGACATCTGAATCCAGATGTCCTTTTGTTTTATACTAAAGATACATATTTTTCAATGACGTCCACAATTTTTTCTAAGTCCATACGAGATGTATTCAGAATTAAATCGTAGTTTTCAGCTTTTCCCCATTTTAGACCTGTAAAATAGTTGTAGTAATTGGCACGTCTCTTGTCAGTTTTAATAACGGTTGATTCTGCGTTTTTAACAGGCAAACCGTATTCCGTGATTGCTCTGTCAATGCGATTTTTGAGGTCTGCTTGCAGAAAAACATGAACACAATTTTCCATATCGGAAAGAACATAGTCAGCAGAGCGCCCTACAATAACACAACTGCCTTTTTCGGCAACTTCTTTAATGATCTGGGACTGCACAAGAAAGATTTTTTCATTAAAAGGTAATCCGAAGGATTCCATACTTGGGGTCAAGGTTGTCAAGGAAAGGAATAAATTCCCTGCAGAGGTTTCCTCTGCGTTGACAAAGCATTCCCTGGAGAGTCCTGTTTTTTCTGCGGCCAAAGAAATCAATTCGTTATCATAAAATGGAATGCCCAAACGTTCTGCCAATAATTTGCCTACAATACGACCGCCGCTACCATATTGACGGCTTATGGTAATAATTTTATTCTTGTTCATGTGCATCACTCCTATTTATCATTAAGACAAAAGCTATATAAAATTATCCTACGAAACATTGCTGAAAAAATGGATTTCTTCTATAATAAAGGAAAAGAAATAACCATTTATTATTTTGTTATTATATCATAACAGTAAAAAAAAAGAAACTGCAGAAAGAGCTTTAAGAGAATTTTCTATAGAAACATTTTCTTGGACAAAAAGAATATGAAACTTTACGGGAAAACTTTACTTTTTCTTGAAAAATGGTATGATATAGGAAGAAAATTTTGTATTTGAAGGAGAAATTAAAAATGGGCGAAGCATTAACAGGCTTAAAAAGAAGCTGTATGTGTTGTGAAGTAAATGAAAGTATGATTAATAAAGAAGTTACGGTTATGGGGTGGGTTCAGCGCCGTCGTGACCTTGGACAATTGATTTTTATTGCACTGAGAGATAAAACCGGCTTGGTACAGATTGCCATTGATGGAAATGTGGCGGAAAAAGAGCTGTTTGAGAAGGCAGAAAGCGTGAGAAGCGAATTTGTTTTGGCAGTTCGTGGACAAGTTGCCCCTAGAACCGAGGGAAATATTAACCCCAATATGAAAACAGGGAAGATTGAAATTATTGCTTCCGAACTTCGTATCCTTTCTGAAGCTGAAACCACACCATTTCAGATTGAGGACAATATTACGGTAAAGGACGACCTTAGATTTAAGTACCGCTATTTGGATTTGCGCCGTCCCAGCCAGTTAAACAATCTGGTATTGAGACATAAGGTTGTTCAGGTGATGAGAAATTTCTTGGATCAGGAAAGCTTTTTAGAAATTGAAACACCCATTTTGGGAATTAGTACGCCCGAGGGTGCAAGGGACTATTTGGTTCCCAGTCGTGTACACCCTGGAAGTTTCTATGGACTTCCTCAATCTCCCCAGCAGTACAAGCAGTTACTGATGCTTTCTGGAATGGATCGTTACTATCAGATTGCAAAATGCTTCCGTGATGAGGATTTAAGAGCTGATCGTCAGCCGGAGTTTACCCAGGTGGATATGGAACTTTCTTTCATTGATGTTGAGGATATTTTGGATATCAACGAAAGAATGATGCAAAAGGTATTTAAAGATATTTTAGATGTAGATATTCCTTTGCCTTTAAAGAGAATGACTTACAAAGAGGCAATGGAGCGTTTTGGTTCTGATAAGCCTGATATTCGTTTTGGCATGGAGCTTGTAAATATTTCAGAGGTGGTTACCGGTACGGATTTTGCAGTGTTTAAAACGGCTCTGGAAGCAGGCGGCAGTGTACGTGCCATTAACGCAAAGGGATGCGGCACTTTCCCCAGAAAGAAAATTGATAAATTGGTTGAGTTTGTGAAAACCTACAGGGCAAAAGGCTTAGCATGGATTGCTATTAATGAAGACGGCAGCCTGAAAACCCAGATAGCAAAATTCTTTACGGAAGAAAAATTACAGGAAATCGTGGAGAAAATGGAAGGCAAACCCGGCGATTTGATATTGATTTGCGCAGATCAGGATAAGGTTGTATTTGATTCCTTGGGAGCACTGCGTTTGGAACTTTCCAGGATACTGGAATTAACAAAAGCGGATGACTTTAGCTTCCTTTGGATTACCGAATTCCCTATGCTGGAATGGGATGAGGAAGAAAGCAGATTTGTGGCGGTACATCACCCGTTTACAGCGCCGATGGATGAGGATTTGCCATTGTTGGCAACAGACCCCGGCAAGGTTCGTGCTAAGGCATACGATATTGTTTTAAATGGATATGAATTAGGCGGCGGTTCCATCAGAATCCATCGTAGAGATGTTCAGCAGAAAATGTTTGGGCTTTTGGGCTTTACCATGGAGGAAGCACAGGCGCGCTTTGGTTACTTCTTAGATGCATTTAAATATGGAGCGCCTCCTCATGGCGGTCTTGCCTTTGGCTTAGACAGAATTATTATGCTTATGCGTGGTGCAAGCAGTATCCGTGACGTGATTGCTTTCCCTAAGGTGAAGGACGCTTCTTGCCCGATGACGGATGCCCCCACTTTTGTGGATGAGAAACAGCTGGACGAGCTTGCAATTTGTATAAACCAAGAAATTGTGAAAGCAGCGGAAACGGCAGAATAATGCATTTTCTACGGTTTTATTCGGTGGCGGATGTTTTAGAAAATAGCGGCTCTATGCGTTTTTAGTATCAGGATTGATAGAATAAGGGTAGAGTCAACTCTCTGCCCTTATTTTTTGAATGGACATCATTTTAAAACCAAAATAATAGATCTGTCTTGACAATTTAGGGAAAAAAGTGCAAAATAAAACTGTTGTAAATATCGATGCGTGGCTCAGCTTGGTAGAGCGCGGCGTTCGGGACGCCGAGGTCGCAGGTTCGAATCCTGTCGCATCGATGCTTATAAAAAGGTGCTGAAAACCCATATTTGAGCCGACCCCCAAAAGTTAGACCTAAAAATCTAACGATAGGGAGGTCGGTTTTTTTATGGCAAAACATAGTTTTGAATTTAAGAAAAAAATTGTTTTAGAACACTTGGATGGGAAAGGGGGAACATCTTATCTTTCCAAAATATATGGTCTAGGTTCTAATACGCA
>NZ_DAOUQB010000049.1 GCF_030625865.1 Anaerotignum sp.
CATTCGAATCTCCCGCTGGTGCTCCCGCAGAAATCGAAGCACGTATGCGTATTATGGAAAACGTTTTGCGTTATCTCATTATCCGTAAAGAGGCGTAAGAAGGAGGTAATCCTATGAACAAAGTGATTCTCATGGGCCGACTGACTAAAGACCCCGAAGTAAGATATTCTCAGGGGAGTGAACCTTTGGCTGTTGCCAGATACACTTTGGCGGTAAACCGCCGTTTCAAACGCCAGGGCGAGCCCGATGCTGATTTTATCAATTGTGTTTCTTTTGGTAAATCAGGTGAATTCGCGGAAAGATACTTCAAAAAAGGCCAGATGGTTAGCGTTGTCGGTAGACTTCAGGTTCGTTCCTGGGACGATAACGAGGGCAAAAAACGGTGGAGTACAGACGTTGTAGTAGAAGAACAGCACTTTGCAGAAAGCAAAGCATCTTTCGAAGGTCATAAGGCCGCTACTGCTACTACTACTGCTGCACCTAAGCAAACAGCCCAAGATGATGGTTTCTATCCTATTGATGAAAGCATCGAAGATGACGATCTGCCCTTCTAAAATCCAGTAAAGAAGGAGGACTTAGATATGATTCAAAAAAGACGTGGTCGTAGAAGAAAACGCGTTTGCCAATGTTGTGCTGATAAAATAGCAACAATCGATTATAAAGATGTAAATAAGCTGAGAAGATATATCTCGGAAAGAGGAAAAATCCTTCCCAGAAGAATTACAGGCAACTGTGCAAAGCATCAGAGAGCTTTGACAACTGCTATCAAAAGAGCAAGACATATGTGCCTGATGCCTTATTCACAGGACTAAAAAATATAAAAAAGACGGTTATACCGTCTTTTTTTGTTATTCTTTTGCAAGGTGGAAAAATAGAACGGGAATTTCTAAAAATTACCATAATTTCTTTCCCAAAACAATAATGCGTGCTATATTATAGTTGAAGCTGAGATTGACAAATCATTAGGGGGATTGGAAATGTCTGTTGCTTTCATTATAGAGGAACTTTTGATTTTATTAATTACCCTGTATTATTTGGCAAAAAACTATCCCGAGTTAATACCATGGGTGATTGGTATGGTAGTAGCAATGAAGGTTTTGGGGTTTGGTGTAAATAAGCTTGTGCAGAAGACCACGGGGGAAGATGCAAAAAGTATTGATAAGACTTCAAAAAATAAGGATTAATTTGGTACGGGATGAAAGATTTACATAAAACAAAACGTATTATTAAGATAAGAAAAGTAACATGACGAAGGGTTTTGGATTACACCGGACAAAAAACAAAGGGGAGGTTATAAGATGTTTTTATTATCTGTAGGAAGTGATTCGGTGCAACAGCTTGAGGGAAAGCCCCAGATTTTGCCTTGGTTTTTGGGGTTTTTATTGGCAATGTTTTTACTGAACTTGGCAATTAGTTTCTTTAGAAGAAAAAAAGCTGAGCATCACAAAAAGGCGCTGGATTCCAAAGAAGAAAAACAACAGAAACCTTGAATTTTAAGGGCAAATATGGGGAAATATCCAGAACAACACAGAAAAATCTTGTTATTTGTGGTTGACAATGGTTTCACATGGCCTTATAATGTGTTTGTAATTGAATATATGAAATTCTTCAGGGCAGGGTGAAATTCCCGATCGGCGGTAAAGTCCGCGAGCGCAATGCGCAGGATTTGGTGAGAGTCCAAAACCGACAGTATAGTCTGGATGGAAGAAGAATAAAAGTTTGATGTTTTTCGCATGGAAAAATGGTTATTGTTGCGAAAATGGGTCAGCCTTTATTTTGCTTGTTTAGCCTGAAGATTTTCAGGCTTTTTCTTTTGTAAAAATAGAAAAAGTTCGCTTTTGTTCTTTGGCGATCAACCTGAAAATTTTAACGGAAAATGGAGGAGAAATAAAATGGAAAATATATCTTCAAAAGTAACAGTCTCAGGAAGTGGGAAAAAAATGTCTACAAGGATTATGGTGTCTTTGGCAATGCTGGCGGCAATTTCTGTTGTTTTGGTAGCGGTAATTCACTTTCCTTTGATTCCCGCAGCTGCATTTTTAGAATATGATCCTGCGGACATCCCTATTTTGATTGGTGCTTTTGCCTTTGGCCCGATGGCAGGCGTATTACTTGTAATTGTTGTATCTGTCATTCAGGGGTTTACAGTAAGTGCAGGCGGTGGCATTATCGGGATTGTGATGCATATTATTGCAACGGGTGCGTGTGTGGTTGTTGCCGGCAGTATCTACAAGAAAAACAAAAGTAGAAAAACAGCTATTGCTGCATTGGTAGCCGGCGCTTTGGTGCAGACGGCGATCATGGTTATCATGAATATGATATTAACACCTTTATTTATGAATGTTTCATTAGAAACTGTAATTGCTATGCTGGTTCCCGCCATTATTCCTTTCAATTTATTAAAGGCAGGAATCAACTGCACAGCAACATTTATTCTCTATAAATCTATTTCCCATCTTTTAAAGGGAAATGAATAAACGGGAAAAGAAATAACCGTTGCTGTGGTTCCCAAACCCTTCCGTTTTTTAAAATAGGTTTTTAGACAGTCTGAGTCGTTCCTTTTATCAAGTCAAAGGAACGACCTCTTTTTTTGCAATATACAGGCTGAAAAAATGATTTATCAATTTTTTTATTGTCAGAGAAAGATAGATTGCATATAATGGTACTGATTGGACTCAGCTTGCAGGAGCAGAAAAGAGGTTTTTATATGAATAGAAAAACTGTAATCGTATTATTCGGTGGGCAATCATCAGAGCATGAGGTTTCCAGAATGTCTGCGACAACAATGATCAATGCAATAGACAGTAAGAAATATCAAGTCATCCCCGTTGGAATTACAAAGGAAGGGCAGTGGCTTATTTATACAGGTCCAACAGAGCATATTACCACGGGTCAGTGGGAAAAGTATGCGACTCCCGCAATTATAAGCCCTGATGCAAAACAGAAAGCGCTTTTGAAAATTGTGAACAGTCATGTGAAGGTAATCCCTGTTGATGTGGTTATTCCTGCGTTGCATGGTGCATGGGGAGAAGATGGAACCATCCAAGGGCTTTTGGAAATGGCATGCATTCCTTATGTAGGCTGCGGTGTTTTATCTTCCGCAGTTTGTATGGATAAAATTTATACAAAATTAATTGCAAAAAATGCTTCCATTCCTCAGGCAAAATATATTTGGTTTCAAAAAGAGGAACTGGATGAAATGGATAAACTTGTTGACCGAGTGGAAAAGAAGTTAGGATACCCATGTTTTGTGAAACCGGCAAATACAGGGTCTTCCGTGGGAATCAGCAAGGCAAAGAATCAAGAGACGTTAAGAAAAGCATTACGCTTAGCCGCAGAATATGACAGAAAAATAATTGTAGAAGAAGCCATTGTTGGCAGGGAGTTTGAATGCTCTGTTCTTGGTAATGAAACACCAATGGTAAGTGGTGTGGGAGAAGTTTTATCCGCAGCTGAATTTTATGATTATGATGCAAAATATAACAACAGTGATTCCCGTACATTGATTCCTGCCCCGATTACGGCGGAAGAAGAAAAGACAATACGAAAAATTGCCTCAAAAATATATCAGGCAGTTGATGGCAGTGGCTTAGCCCGTGTGGACTTTTTCATGGAGGAAGAGACAGGACGTGTTTTATTTAATGAAATTAATACAATGCCAGGGTTTACTTCCATTAGTATGTATCCTATGCTCTGGGACCAAGCGGGTATAGCGAAAGAGAAGCTGATGGATCACCTGATTGAGTTGGCGCTTCTGCGTGATAATGGAATCCGAGGCTGAGAAGAAAGAAGGAACCTTATGGATAAAAGACCGATTGGTATATTTGATTCAGGAGTGGGGGGGCTGACCGTTGTAAAACAGGTGATGAAGGTCATGCCTCATGAAAATATTGTTTATTTTGGTGATACGGCACGATTGCCCTATGGCAGTAAGTCAAAGGAAACAGTAACGAAATTTTCCAAGCAAAATGTAAGGTTTTTGCTTACTAAGAAAGTAAAAACAATTATTGTTGCTTGTAACACAGCCAGTTCCAACAGTTTGGAAGCGTTGCATAAAACTTTTGATGTGCCTATTTTTGGTGTGGTGGATGCAGGGGTGGCGGAAGCCCTTGGCACCACACAAAATAAAAAAATCGGTGTGATTGGTACGGCAGGCACGGTGCGCTCAGGCGCATACGAAAAAATGATTTGTAAAGAAGATAAAGAATTGCAGGTGTTTTCTAAGGCTTGCCCTCTTTTTGTTCCTTTGGCAGAGGAGGGGTGGACGGATAATGAAATTGCTCGCCTGACTGCGGAAAGGTATCTGGAAGAGTTGTTGGAAAAAGGGATAGATTCTTTGGTCTTAGGTTGTACACATTATCCCTTGCTTAAAAGGTGTATTGGAACAGTAGCCGGTATGGATGTAAAACTAGTTGACCCAGCAAAAGCAACCGCAAAACAGGTAAAGCTTTTTTTACGGGAAAAGGGAATTGAAAACTTTGGGGAAGCTCCGGGAGAAAGAAGTTTTTATTTAAGCGATTATACAGATATGTTTTATTCCATTTGCCAAAAGGCATTAAAACAAGGTTATAACCCAGAAATTATTGATATTGAGCAGTTTTAATTATAAGAGGAGCGTGGGAAATTTCGTTAGAATTTTTCAACGCATTTTCTTTCATATTGGATTATAAATTAATTTTACATCGGATAAACGCTGTTACGGAGGGAGAAACATGGCGGCACAAGAAAAGAGAGCGATCCTGATTGTTGATGATGTTAAGGCGAACCGTGTAACGATCCGTGAAATTTTCAAGGAAGATTACATGGTTTTGGAGGCGCAAAGTGGGAAAGAGGCACTGGAGCTCATTCATGCTTATGCCGAAAATTTGGCAGCTGTATTATTGGATATTATTATGCCAATTATGGATGGGTTTGGCGTTTTGGAAGTTTTGCACCAGCATAATTTTATGGAAAAAGTCCCGGTCTTTCTCATTACGGCGGAGTGTACAGAGGCGGCAACGCTGCGTGCCTTTGAACTAGGGGTTATGGATGTTATAGAAAGACCCATTGTTGCCCATATTGTGAAGAAACGGATTGAAAGCATCATCGAGCTTTGTACCATGCGTAATCAATTAAATGACCAGGTTGTATTGCAGGAGAAAAAGCTCAACGAAAAAACAAAAGAAATTCAGAGTTTAAATAATGCTATGATTGGCGCATTGGCCACTGCAATTGAGTTTCGAGATGGGGAAAGTGGCGAGCATGTTAAACGTATACATGATATAACTTTATTTCTATTGAAAAGAACAAAGTTTGGCGAAGGTTTAACCCAGCAAGAGATTGATAAGATTGCAACGGCATCCATTATGCATGATGTGGGAAAAATCGCAATTCCAGACTATATTTTAAATAAACCTTCGAAACTTACAAAAGAAGAATATGATATAATGAAAACTCATACGGTACGGGGATGTGAGCTTTTAAGCCAGATTCCTGTAATCCATCATAATTCTGTGTATCGTTTTGCATACGATATTTGCAGACATCATCATGAACGCTGGGATGGGTATGGCTATCCTGATGGTTTAAAGGGAGATGAAATTTCACCTTGGTCCCAAATTGTGGGTTTAGCGGACGTATATGATGCCTTGACCAGCAAGCGGGTATATAAAAAGGCATATTCCCATGAAAAAGCCATGGATATGATTGTCAATGGAGAAAGTGGAACCTTTAACCCTGCCCTAATTCAAGAGTTCTTAAACCATTCAGCGGAGATCAAGGAAGCCATGTGCACACAGCTTAACAGATGTCAAGATGCATAGGGAATCAGGTGCAGTGATAAACAGAAGAGATTATTTTATTTTTTAATCAAATGTACATACTGGCTTAGGAGCGCATAACGAAGAGGAAGCTTTTAAATAACAGAGAGAAAGGACAGAGAAGATTTCTGTCCTTTTGTGCTGTATAGGTATCTTTAATATAGATTTAGTGTTGATAGTAGGTTCGTATATGTTTCTACACCATAGCACAGAATTTTTTCATCAAAATCAAAATCTGCACTGTGCAAGGGATGGGTAAAGCCTTTTTCCTGGTTTCCTGCACCTAAAAAGAAGAATAAGCCGGGGACTGCTTGTTGGAAAAAGGAGAAGTCTTCTGCAAGCATATAGGGCTTTGTTGTGATATAGTTTTCGCCGCAGGCTGTCTCCAAAGCACGAACCAAGTCAGGATCATTATTTACTACGCGATACATATGGTTAAACGTAACGTTGCCTTGGCAGCCATAGCCTTCGGCAATGTATTTTACCGTTTCTTCCACACGCTGAACCATTTTTTCATAAACCTCATCGGAAAAAGCACGCATGGTTCCGTCGATACGAACCTCTTTTGCCACAATATTACAAGCTTCTCCCCCATGAATGGAACCAAAGGATAATATGCCGCTGTCCAAAGGAGAGATATTGCGGGATAAAATGGTGTGCAGACCACAGAGAACCGCCCCTGCCGCCAAAAGTGCATCTGCACCCAAATGGGGTTGAGCACCGTGGGAGCTTTTCCCAAGAATATGCAGATAAACTTCCCCATTTCTTGCCATCATTCCTCCGGATTTGCATGCGATTTTGCCTTGGGGAACTTCCGGGAAGATATGACAACCGATTATTTTGGAGATGTTGTATTTTTCAATGATTCCTGCCTCAACCATAAGCTGAGCACCACCGGGGCCTTCCTCGGCAGGCTGGAAAATCAAAATAATATCAGCCTTTGGACGCTCTTTTTGCGCCATAAGGTATTTGGCAAAGCCAAGGAGGATGGTCATATGCCCATCATGTCCGCAGGCGTGCATCAAGCCTTCATGGCAGGATGCGTAAGGGCGAGGTGGTTCTTGCACAGTCAGGGCATCCATATCGGCACGAAAGGCAATGGGTTTTTCCTTCCCCTGCCCTTTGATCAACCCAATAATACCCGTTTCCAAACAACGTTCCACTTTGTCAATACCCAAGGTTTTCAGCATATTTTCTATGTAAGCGGCGGTTTTATGCTCTGAAAGGCCTAACTCGGGAATCTGATGCAAGTCTCGCCGTATTTGTCTTAGCTCTTGCTCCATATTTAAAATATCTTCACGCAAAAAAATCCCTCCTTTTTCATAATTTCTATTATTGTATCACAAAAAACTACCCAGAACCTTGGAAAATGTTTTTTTTTCATATATAATATGTATCATACTATCATGAATGGAGGAACGAAAGATGAATTATGATATGACAAATCCTTATGAGATTGCAAAATATATTAAGGATGCAAAGAAGGTTACACCTGTAAAGGTTTTTGTAAATGGTGATTTAAGTGGCGTGAAAAAAGAGAATGTAAAAATATTCGGAAACGGAAATTTCTGGATGATGATTGGTGATTTTGTTTTAGTGAAAGAAGTTTTGGATGCCAAAGCTGCAGAAATTCAGGAATACCACATGGAATATGACAGAAGAAATTCAGCGGTACCTATGTTGGATCTTACCAATTTAGAGGCACGTATTGAGCCCGGCTGCTTTATTCGTGATCGGGTAAAAATCGGTAAAAATGCCGTTGTAATGATGGGTGCAGTGATTAATATTGGTGCAGAGATTGGCGATGGCACCATGATTGATATGAATGCCGTTTTAGGTGCAAGAGCCACTGTAGGGAAAAATGCGCATATCGGCGCCGGCGCAGTATTGGCGGGGGTTTTGGAGCCACCCAGTGCAACACCTGTTATTGTAGGTGATGGCGCTTTAATTGGCGCTAATGCAGTGGTATTAGAAGGCGTTCAGATTGGTGCAAATGCTGTTGTAGCGGCTGGGGCAATTGTAACAGAGGATGTGCCTGAGGGCGCAGTGGCTGCAGGTTCTCCCGCGAAAGTAATTAAGATGAAAGATGAAAAAACAGAAAGTAAGACACAGCTTTTAGATGACCTAAGAAAATAAAAAAGAGTTGGTTTTCCTTAAACAAGAATGTTGCCAATCCTTAGAAGGATGATCATATTATTGTTTAATGAATAAAAGGCTTGGTAAAAATATTTTATCAAGCTTTTTTGATTGCTTGCAAGATGGAATGGGTTGTGCTACCATAAATATGTAATCCTTTTGAGTGGAGAAAATAGGAATGGAAAGGAAAGAAAAAATGAAAAAGAGTTTGGCATTTTTGATTTCGGTTTTTTTAATATTTTTAACTGCCTGTGGTGGTGCTAAGGATACGGGTACTGCTTATACAGAGGTAAATGTAGAAGAAGGAATCACTTTGACCCTAGAGGAGGATACGTTAAAGAGTTCCCGAGCAACCTTTCTTCTTGCCAATAATACAGAAGAGGCTGTTAATTACAGTACAAATGAATACCATTTTGAACAGATGAATGATGGGCAGTGGAAGGAATTTACCGGGACAGCCGAATCCAACTGGGGTGATGAAACATCTGTTTTGGAAGCAGGGGAAGAGATAGCGTTAAGCTATAACTGGAAAACTTTTTGCGGAGCTACTACTGAAGGTACGCAATATCGTTTGATTATCATGGTAAATGACAGCCCTGTTGCGGCAGAATTTACCGGGATTTAGGATTCGTTTTTTTAATGAGAGACAAGATATTAATACAGTCTGACTTCCAATATTGAAAGAATATACAGTACAAACATAAGGAAGCATTTTTGCAAAGCTGTTTCCAAGCCGGATTTTTGGGCGAGGGATAAGCAAGGGCAAAATGCTTTCTTTTTTTGGGAATCAATTTTCAAAAGGAATAAAATTGGTTTTTTTTGCTTATATTTAGGGTAATAGGAAGGAGGCAAGCAGATGAGAAAAGGCAAACAAAATTTGCTGACGGAAGGGGAAAAAATACTCCTTGCCATACAGGAAGTTCAGACAAAGTTAATTTGTGCCAGACAAGGCTTTGAAACGGCAACGGAGGAAGCATTGGTGGATAGTTATATTTATGAAATTACTGCATTGCAAAAAAAATATGACTATTTTATAAAAACAGCAAAGGAAATGGGGTTGACGGGACCTTTTCGCAAGATAGGTTAGGATACGCAAAAGGGGGAGAATGGAAGTATGACAAATGTGTTGGCGATTATAATTGTTAGTTGTTTGCTCATTTTGGCGTTGGCTACATTGGCAAAACCATTAAGAATATTTTTTCGATTCATTCTTTCGGCGGCAGTTGGCGGTTGTTGCCTATGGCTTTGTAATCGGTTTGGTCTTCAGGTCGGGGTGAACCCTGCTACGGTATGCACCGTTGGGCTGTTGGGGGCGCCGGGATTTGTAGGACTGTTGGTTTTAAGTTTTTTTTTATAAAAGAGAGTTATTGTTTGACATTTAAGAAGAAATGTGTTATATTTTTTTGTGGATAATACTGTGGATAATATTGTGGATAATCAGGGCTTCCCTGTGCATAAAACTTGATTATTTGCAGATCCACACGAAAAAAATCCTTAGATGATAAGATTTAACCCCATTTCTTATCTATGAAAAAACTCACTGCATTGCAGTGAGTTTTTTCATAGAAAAAGCAGGTGAAAATTGTGGATAACTTAATAAAATTTATAGAAAAATTTCATGAACAACTATTGGCACACAGTTATGTGGAGGTAAAAAGTGTAAATGGAGATAGCATACCGAGAATTTATATCCGTGTGGAAAATCCCGTTTTGTATATCTTGGGTGTATTTGATAAAGAGACGCAGAAAAAAACAACGGAGATATTAACTGCCTATACAAAACAAATGTCGGAAGAACTGGAAGATCTAAGGTGTAATCATTTGGTTAGCCTTGGAATACTGGTGGCGGAGGAGGAAGGGGAAAAGCCTTCAACGGTTTATTTAGACAGTCGAATCCATGGAGTAAATTGGAGATATTCATTAAAAGAAAAAAAAGTTTTTGCAGGAGAAGGAGAACCGAATCGCCTTTTTGGAATAGAAAAGCTATTGTTATCTGCCTCGAAGGGAGAGGTTGCGGCAATACCTCTTAAGCCGGCAGTTAGAAGGGGAAAGCCATGGGTATGTATTGCTATTTTTATGCTTTGCTTGTTGTCCCTTATGTACACTACCCTTTCCGGAAATGGAGCAAGCACAATACGAGCCCTTGGGCTTAGCAGAAGCGGCATTCTGGAAGGGGAATATTATCGTTTTTTAACCTCTATGTTTTTACATAGCGGAATCCTTCATTTGGTTTCAAACAGTATTTTTTTATACTATTTTGGTGTTAGGGCAGAGTATATATTAGGAAGACGACGTTTTTTAGGCGTGTACCTTATTTCCGGTCTTTGTGGTGGAATTTTTAGCATAATAGCCCATAATGTTTTGGGCATCGGGGCGTCCGGAGCTATATATGGAGTACTGGGTGCCATGCTGATGCTGACAAAGAAAAACGGTTCTCAATATACAGGGATGAATTATTCTACTATGCTGCTTTTGGCCGTTACCTCCATAGGCTTTGGCTTTTTGGATATAGGAGTGGATAATTTTGCCCATATCGGTGGCTTTATTGGTGGAATTTTGGTATTCTTAATTTACGGGAAATATGATGAGAAAAAAGGCGGGTTATCCACATAATTTATGGGGATAATGTGGAGGTTATCCACTTGAAAAATATGCACCACAAGGTGAATAATAAACGTTCCCCAATTTACAACGATTTTTTGATGTTAAAATGTCGAAGCAAGAAATTTAGCACTACATATTGGGGTATACATAAAAAGTTATCAACAAAAAACCTGTGGATAACGTTGTCAAGATGTGGATAACTATGTTTATAAAGGAAGGTAAGAAGGTAAAATGCAACTGGATTTTCAAAAAAAATTATTGCAAAATTTTAATAATTCTGGGTTTGACCAAAAGAAACTAGTTTTTGGAGAAGGGGCAGCGACGCCGTTATTAATGATGATCGGTGAGGCCCCCGGAGGAGAGGAGGAAAAACAGGGCAGACCCTTTGTAGGTAAAGCAGGGAAAAACCTTTCTTCTTTTTTGGAAGTCATTGGTTTAAAGCGTGAGGAAATCTATATTTCCAACGTGGTGAAATTGCGCCCCACTAAGGCAAGTCCCAAAACAGGGAAAGCGGTAAACCGCCCCCCCTCCAAAGAAGAAATCGCTTTTTTTCTTCCTTTCTTGGAGGAAGAAATTCTTATAATTTCACCAAAAGTCATTGTTACATTGGGAAATGTTCCGTTAAAGGCAGTTTCCGGGGACAAAAGCATTACTATTGGCGACGTCCATGGCCGACCATATCCCTTGACAGCGGAAAGGGTTCTGTTTCCCTTATACCATCCGGCGGCAGTGATATACAACCGAGCGTTATCGGAGGTATATCAGGAGGATTTACGTAAATTAAAGGAATTTTTGACGGTACAATGAGAAAGGAGTCAGTTGGTTATGGCAAAAGCGGCAGTTGTTTTTCGTTCCGAGTATGGCAGTACAAAAAGATATGCTTCATACATAGCAGAAAAATTGCAGGCTGATCTTTTCAGTACAGATGAGGTGAAAGATATTTCTGTGTATGATACCATTGTTTACGGTGGTGGTATTTATGCCGGTGCGTTAAACGGAAGTGACTGGTTGCAAAAAAATAAAGAGGCACTATTGCATAAAAAATTGATTATTTTTACCTGTGGGATCAGCGATCCTCAAGAGCCTAAAAACTTAGAAAGTATTCATGCTTATTTGAAGAAGAATCTTACGGAAGAATTGGTTTGCCATGCTAAGGTTTTTTGTTTCCATGGAGCATTAGATTATAAGAAATTAAAATTCACCCATAAGGGTATTATGACTGTTGTTTTTCAGGCTTTAAAACGTAAAAAGGAACATAGTGCCCAGGATGAAGTGATGTTGAAATGTCGAGATGTGCCTGTGGATTTTGTAGATGTTTCTCAAGCGGAGGCGTTGATAGAATTTGTAAAGGAATGAAGTTATGGAATTTGAAGGGAAAATCGTCGTTATTACAGGGGGCGTTCATGGAATAGGGAAAGCGATTGCAGATGCATTTTTACAAGAAGGGGCTACGGTTTGTATCATTGATAGAGAAGAAAATCCTTTTTTTATAGGGGATATTGGGGACAAAGAAGTTCTGGAAGCATTCGCAAAAAAAGTAATTGATACCTATGGAAGGGTAGATTATTTAATTAATAATGCAATGATTTCCATGGGTGGACTGAATGCCTGCGGATATGGTGCTTTTGATTATACACTGCGTGTTGGGGTGATTGCACCATATTACTTAACCAAACTATTTAATTCCTATTTTACCCTTGGCGGTGCAATTGTAAATATATCATCTTCCAGAGATCGGATGAGCCAGCCCAATACAGAAAGCGATACGGCGGCAAAGGGTGACCTTTCCTCCTTGACCCATGCCTTAGCCGTGAGCCTTGGGGGAAGAGTAAGGGTAAATTCTATTTCGCCCGGATGGATAGATACGGCATATACTGTTTATGATGGTGCGGATGCAACCCAGCATCCTGTAAAGCGTGTGGGCAACCCCATGGACGTTGCAAATATGGTACTGTTTTTATGCAGTGAAAAGGCAGGGTTTATTACAGGTGAAAATATTTGTATTGACGGCGGAATGACACGGCAGATGATCTATCATGATGATAACGGTTGGATTTTAGATGAATAAAAAAAACATCCTTTACACCATTTGGTAAAAGAGGATGTTTTTTTGAGTAATTATTTAAGTTTGCTTCACATGAATAGGATAAAGCTTGTATTTTTAAGCATGAAGTTCCACGAGATAAGCAGAGTTTATAAATTTTTCTGCCATTCGTCCTCTTTAAAGCCTATCAAAATAAAATTTTCGCCAATGAGTAGAGGTCGTTTTACCAGCATTCCATTTGTGCTTAACAGTTGAAGCTGTTCCTCTTCACTCATCTGAGGTAGTTTATCTTTTAAACCCATTTCCTTATATAAAAGTCCACTGGTATTAAAAAATTTTTTTAAGGGCAAACCACTCATTTTCCACCAAAATTCCAATTCCTCTGCGGAGGGGTTTTGTTCAACCATATGACGTTCAAAATAATCCACATTAGCGGAATCCAACCATTTTTTTGCCTTTCTACTCGTGCTGCATTTTGGGTAATGTAAAAACATAAGACTCATACGCATACCTCCTTTTTTACATTATAATACGGCTTCCTTGGTATTTGCAAGAATGGTTGGGATTGCATTTTGAAATAAACAGCTGTAAAATGAGAAAAAGTTTGGAAGCGTTTATGAGAAATGAATTTGTTTATAATTTATAATTACATTATCATTGTGGAATAGAGGAGGAATGTAATATGAAGTTCGGATTTATCGGAGCGGGCAATATGGTCAGTGCAATTGTAAAAGGGATGACATTAGGAACCGGAAGTTATGAGGGGAAAAGTATTTTTATAAGCAGTAAAAGTGTTGCATCTGCAAAAAAATTAGCGGAAGAATGTGGTGCAAATGCTTGCAATACTTCCAGAGAGGTGATTCAAAACAGCGATGTGGTCATTCTCGGTGTAAAACCAAATGTACTATCGGTTATTCTCCCGGAATTACAAGGGGATTTTGCAGAAAAGAAGCCCCTTGTGGTTTCCATTGCTGCAGGGAAAACCTTAGAGTATTTAAGTGATTTTTTTCCTGAAAAAACACCAATTGTAAGAGTAATGCCCAATATTAATGCAAAAATCGGTGCATCCACTACAGGGCTTTGTGTCAATGAATTTGTAAGTGAACAGCAAAGAAAACTGGTAGGGGATGTTTTTTCCACAATTGGAACCGTTGCAGAGATAGAGGAAAGTCAATTTTCCATATTCAGCGTTATTGGCGGTGCATCGGTAGCTTTTGCTTATTTATACATGGATGCCTTAGCCCATGCTGCATTAAAAGCGGGCATGCCCAAAAAACAGGCATTACAAATTACGGCAGAAACTGTTTTGGGTAGTGCAAAGATGGTTTTAGAAAGCAATGAGGCACCATGGCCTTTGATTGATCAGGTTTGTTCTCCCGGGGGAACTACCATTGAGGGGGTTACTGCTTTACAGGCGGAAGGCTTTGAGGCCACTTTGGTGAAGGCCTTTGATGCAGTTTTGGCAAAGGATAAAGCGATTGGCCAAAAGAAATAAAAGATAGCTCTTAAAATATTTTTCTTTCTGTAAGAATGGTTTCTAATTTCTCTTTTAAATGCATAAAGATAAAGAGAGTATAATAATCAAAAAGGGGAAGAGAAATGTATCCAAATAATACGCGAAGGAACATGCAAAACGCTGGGATGGGTATGACCAATATTACTGACTATGGGCCTGATCCTTTTGTGGTAAATATTGATATGGTAACCAAACAAAATCAAAATTATCGTACTGCGCTATGGACAGGGAAATATTTACAAACAACGTTGATGAGTATTCCTCCCGGTGGAGATATTGGTTTAGAGATGCATCCTGATGTTGATCAGTTTATCCGTGTCGAAGATGGTATAGGCGTTGTTCAAATGGGAAGCAATAAGGATAAGTTAAATTATCAGGGAAATGTGGATGGGCGATTTGCAATTTTTGTTCCTGCGGGAACATGGCACAATGTTATTAATATGGGGAGTATGCCATTAAAGGTATATACAATATATGCCCCTCCCCATCATCCAAGTGGTACTGTCCAAGCTACAAAAAAAGATGCAGAGGAAGGGGAAGCAAAGGAGCATAAATAAAGATAAAATCACAACTCCTTTTTGTTTTACCATAATGGCTGTATATGGGAATAATTTTATTTTAAAAAAAGCTGATGCGAAAGAGCATCAGCTTTTAATCGTTATAAAGATGAATTCGTTTTTTCCTAAAAATGTAAGCCTTTTTAGCAGAAAAATTGATCGAATTTTTATGTATTACTGTCTTTTCGTAAGGGAAAGAAAAATCATTTTTTCTATGTATAAGAAAAGGCTAGCTTAATTTTTGATAAGTAATTTTAAATATGGAAGAACTTAGGAAAATTGGTTTTAAAACAAGAATATTTAGTTATAAATAAACGGAAGAATAACGTTTTTGGCAATCTATTTTATTGCTTTTATGTCTGGCTTTTGGTAATCTATTAGTAAGGAAACGGTGAATACGAAACAGCTTATCTAAAGTGTTAACCAATAGAAAAACCTCTTTTATTTTTTATATATTTAACTTCGAAGCCAACCCTTACTCTATAGAAATTTGGTGAAAAAAATGATTGACGTTTTGTATTTGCAAATAAATATTATTGGTATGATGATTTTAGGCATCATCCTCATGAATCAACAAAATATAAACGATGGTACAGGCCGGCAAAAAGCATTTATTTGTCTGATTTATTCGGTTTTTGCAATTTTGATTTTAGATTCTGGCATGTGGCTAATTGATGGAAAGCAATTACCTTATTTTAGGGCCTTAAATTTACTTGTGTCCAGCATGTATTATTTTTTTAATTGCTTTATTGGCTTTGTTTGGTTCATTTACATGTCTTTATTATTTTATGATAAAAAAATAAAAGACAGGAAATTTTGGAAAATCATTTCAATACCTGTGATTTTGAATAGTCTTCTAATTTTTCTAAATTTAAAGTATAAATTTTACTTTTATATTAATGAATATAATATTTATTCAAGGGGCTCTTTATTCTTTATCGCATTTGTCATTGTACTGCCGTATTTTATAATTCCGTTTTATTACTGTCTGCGGGTTTATCGAATGTCTGATAATATAATTGAGAAAAAAAGTTGTGCCATAATAGCAAAAATTTATGTGCTGCCTATTATTGGTGTGATTATTCAAAATTTATTTTATGGACTTTCATTAATATGGATTTGTGTAGTGCTATCATTATTATTAATATTTATCAATTTTCAAAACAAAAGAATTTCAACGGATCCTTTAACACAACTGAATAATCGGTGTCAATTTGATGTATATTTACAAAGTATTCAGCGAGGTATGACCAGGGGGGTACGATATTCTATTGTGTTTATCGATGTGGATAAATTCAAGAAAATTAATGATTACTACGGTCATGTTTATGGAGATAGAGTATTAATTGCAGTAGCGGGTGTTTTGAGACAGGCATGTGAAGAAAAAGGAGCAATTATTGGCCGATATGGCGGTGATGAGTTCTATGTGTTCTGCAAGACGGCAATAAAAGATGAGATCATAAAGCGCATTTACAAATATTTAGATGAATATAACGGGACAAATAATGAGGGAGTTATTTTATCCTTAAGTATAGGAACATCGGATTTTGAAGCGGAAGAGTTCCGGGACATGGAAAGCTTTGTGGAACTGGCAGACAAAGCAATGTATGAAAATAAAATGAAGTAAGAATAAAAGCCGCACAGAGTGCTGATTTAGCCATGTGCAGCTTTTTTTATTTCATGCTTTTAGTGAGTATCTTTAGAATCATCTTCGTGGTTTTCTAAATGCCTTCTAAGCAGGACATTTACATATTGTGAAAAGGAACGATCGGCTTTTTCGGCAAGTTTTTTTATCTTTTCAACAATATCGTTATCTAAGGTCATACTTACTTTTACTTTAAGGGGTTTCATATTTATCACCTCTGCTATGATAATAGCAGTATATCCTTTTTAATATTGCATTACAAGATAAAATGCATAAAGTAGGTTTTAAATTAACTCTTTAAACTTGATTTAAGAACCCCGTATCTAATTAGATACGGGGTTTTTATTATGTTTTAAATTGAAATCAGAATAACTCAGACATCTTTTTGTAAGACTGGTATTTTTCTGTTGCCTGTTCTGCGGCTTCTTTCAACAATATTTTGGCTGTTTCAGGGAAGGTACGAACCAAAGAGGAATAACGAACCTCACCCATAATAAAGTCATTGT
>NZ_DAOUQB010000027.1 GCF_030625865.1 Anaerotignum sp.
GGTTTTGGTTCCATTGCAAAAAATGTAGCCAGACGAGCAAAAGGCTTTTCCATGAAGGTTTTGGTTTATGACCCATTTATAACGGAAATACCAGAGGAGTTTCAAGATTTTGTAACTCTTACAGATTTGGACACCTTGACAGAAAACAGCGATATTATTTCTATTCATGTGCCGCTGACAGATAGTACAAGGTATTTGTTTAACAAAGAGCGCATTATGAAAATGAAGGAAGAAGCTTACCTAATTAACACAGGCAGAGGCGGAATCATTCAAGAACAGGATTTATACGAATGTATGAAAAACGGTCATTTAGGCGGTTGTGCTGTGGACGTAACAGAGCATGAACCCATAGAAAAAGGCAACCCATTATTAGAATTGGAAAATTTTGTGGTAACGGCTCATATCGGAATGTATTCCATTGAGGCCATCAGTGTCGTCAGCGTTGTTTGTGCCGAAAACGTTGCCAAGGTATTAAATGGAGAGAAACCAAGTTTTGTAATTGTTTAAAAAAGAGAGGTAGAAGGATTATGGACATAAATCAAAGAATTGAAAAACTGAAAATAGTACCCGTTGTGAAAATTGATAACATAGAAGATGCAAAGCCCTTGGCAGAAGCCCTGATCGCAGGGGGCTTGCCCATTGCGGAAGTAACCTTCCGTACGGAAGCGGCTTACCAGGCCATTAAAGCCATGGCGGAAATTCCTGAAATGTTGGTGGGGGCAGGTACAGTAATAAATGTAGACCAGGCGAAATTAGCACTGGAAGCAGGTGCAAAGTTTATTGTATCTCCCGGCCTGAGTGTAGAGGTTGTAAAATTTGCCAAAGAAAACAATATCCCTGTTTTCCCCGGGGTTTGCACACCTACAGAGGTAATGGCAGCCATTGCATTAGAGTTGCCAGTTGTAAAGTTTTTCCCAGCAGAAGCGTATGGTGGTTTGAACACCATTAAGGCTTTGGCGGGCCCTTTTGGTAACATTCGTTTTATGCCCACCGGTGGAATTAGTGAAAAAAATATTAAGGAATATTTGGTAAATCCAAAAATTATTGCTTGCGGCGGTAGTTGGATGGTAAAGGATACGTTGATTCAAGAGAAGAAATTCCATGAAATTCAGCGTTTGACTGCTTCAGCTGTAAAACTGGTAAGAGAATAAAAAATATTACGGTCGGTAGCGGCGAAACCAGCCTATGCCGGCTGTTTTATATAGGGGGAAAATAGGATGGATGTTATGAAGGATTTTGAAATTTCCGTTTACGGTCTTGGTGTCATGGGAAGCAGTTTGGCAAAAAATCTGATTTCAAAAGGCTTCCGTACTGCCCTTTTCGGAAAAAGCCAAGAGGAAAGAGAACGATTCCACGCCCAAGGGGAGTTTACTGTTTTTTCATCGGAAGAAGAAATGATAAAAAGCCTGAAAAGACCCAGAGTGATATTTATGATGGTAACGGCTGGAAGTGTTGTAGATTGTGTTATTGATGGTTTCGTACCCTTTCTGGATGAGGGGGATATTTTAATTGATGGGGGAAATTCTCATTTTAAAGATACCCAAAGAAGATGCCATACTCTTTTGGAAAAGGGAATTCAATTTTTAGGTGTAGGGGTTTCCGGCGGAGAAAAAGGTGCCCTCATGGGCCCCAGTATGATGGTTGGGGGCAGTGAGAAAGCTTGGAAATCCTGTGGCCATATTTTGGAAAAAATGGCGGCAAAGATGGGAGAGGAATATTGTTGTAGCTATCTTGGAAAAGAGGGGGCGGGGCACTATGTGAAAATGGTGCATAACGGTATCGAATATGCGCTAATTCAACTTATTGCCGATATATATTCGGTGATGAAAAAGGGGTTGTGCTTAAGTCGCCAAGAAATTACAGAGATTTTTACCCGCTGGAAGGGTACGGAATTGAATTCTTATTTAATTGATATTACCGCAGGGGTACTTGCCAAAAATGACATAGACGGCAAGCCTTTGGTGGAGAAAATTTTGGATGTGGCACAGCAAAAAGGGACGGGAAGCTGGACTTTAGAGGAAGCTATTGCCAGAGGGGTGTATGTTCCAACCATTTGTGAGGCGGTTTTTGCCAGGTATTTTTCTGTAGATCAGCAGTTGCGAAAAGATGGTAGTCAAGTTTTAAAAGCAACCACCAAGCCTATGATCTTAGAAAACTATGAAGAAAAGCTAAAAGATGCTCTGTACCTTGGTATGATTGTCAGCTATGCCCAAGGTGTTGCTTTGATTAAAAAGGCATCCGAAGATTGCGGTTGGGAAATTGATCTGCCTTTGGCAGTGTCCCTTTGGCGAGAGGGTTGCATTATTCGAAGTGAACTTTTGAAGGATATCACAAAGGCATTAAAAGAAAGTGATAAAAATATTCTTCTTTCCCAAAGTTTTGGAAATTTAGGCAGGAGAGAAGAGGCTTTGCGTGAAATTTCAGCTAAAACCATAGAAGCAGGCGTTGCGGCTCCTACATTCCTATCGGTCATTTCATATTATGACAGCTGTCGTACGGAAAAAATGAATGTAAACATAGTACAGGCGTTAAGAGATTGTTTTGGAGCCCATACCTATGAAAGAACGGATGTGAAGGGAAGTTTTCATACCCTTTGGATGGAAGGAGAAAAATAAGGTGAAAGTATTAGTTACAGCACGATCTTTCGGCAGTGCCGATGATAAAGCTCAAAAATTATTGGAGGAAAATGGTTTTCAAGTGAAAAAGTTGGTAGCAGCTGACGGCCCAATTGCAGAACAGTTGAAAACGGAAATTGTTGATGCTGATGCGATGATTGCAGGTTTGGAGGACTATTCGCCAGAGCTTTTGGAAAGGGCAAAAAAGCTTAAGGTAATTTCCCGTTATGGTGTTGGGTATGACAAAATTGACTTAGTGGCGGCAAAGGAAAAAGGCATTGCGGTTACCATTACCCCTGGTGCAAATGGTGATTCTGTGGCGGATATGGCAATGGCTTTGATGTTGGCGGCGGCCAGAAACGTGGGCTATATGGATTGTTGCATCAAAGAAGGCAGGCAGCAAAGGCCAACAGGGGTGGAGATGTTTGGAAAAACCCTTGGGGTTATTGGTGCAGGCAGAATTGGAAAAGGCGTAGCAAGAAGATGCAAGGGTTTTGCGATGAATATTCTTTGTTACGATACATATCAGGATGAAGCATTTGCCCAAGAAACAGGGGCAAAATATGTTGATTTTGAAACGATTGTAAAAGAGGCAGATTTTATTACCATTCACTCACCATTAAACGAGGAAACAAAAAATATGTTTCATGATGAAATCTTTCGTAAAATGAAGAAGAAGGCGGTTATTGTAAATACTGCCCGTGGTGGGATTATTGATGAGGCTGCGTTATATAAAGCTTTGAAAACTGGGGAAATCGGTGCAGCGGGTTTGGATGCAACGCTGGAAGAGCCTCCATACAGTAGTCCATTATTGGAGCTTCCCAACTGTACCATTACCCCTCATGCCGGTGCGGCTACTTATGAAGCAAGCAGCAAAATGGGTTTCCTAGCGGCGCAAAATATTCTGGATATCTTTCAGAAAGGTAAATGCAGCTTTACAGTGGATCAATAAAGGTATAAAATTGTATACAAAAAACGTTTTTTGGGGAAGGTCGATGGCATGGGAGCGATTTTAACGGTATTGGATAAATTAATGATTATATTTTTTCTTCTTTTAATTGGATATTTTTGTCGGAAGAAAAACATTTTTGGTGATAGCTTTATGCAAGATTTTGCTGGGTTTTTGACCCGTATCATTATTCCTTGCTTTGTTATTTCTTCCTTGCAAATCGACTACACCCCTGAATTGTTTCGGGAAGGTGCAATGGTATTTATTGTTTGCGTGATTATGCACCTTTGGGGGCTGATTGTAGGCTGGATTTCCTTTCGAATTTTGAAGGTACCCCAAAAAGCAAAGGGCATTTGGATTTTTAGCTGTATGTTTGCAAATATTGGCTTTATGGGCATTCCTGTTATCGCTATGATTTTTGGGGGAAGCAGTGTATTTTATTGTGCGTTTGCCACTTTTGCCTTTAATATGATGTCTTATACTTTAGGGGCTGTTGTTTTACAAAAATGCTCGGAGAATCCTGACGGTAATAAGGTGAATATGTTAAAGCTGTTAAAAGCCCCTGTAAACGTGGCAACGGTAGTAGGCATTTTATTTTTTGTGTTAAATATCCGTTTACCGGGGCCTATGAAGGACACGGTGGATATGGTGGGAGGGATGCTTTCTCCTTTGGCAATGATTTATATTGGGGGTATTCTTGGGAAATTTAATTTTAAGGAAACGATTACGGAAAAATGGGCATACCCTGTTTCTTTTTTTCGATTGATTTTTATGCCTTTATCGTCTTATTTTATATTGAAGCCTTTTATCCATGATACATTGATCTTGGGAGTGATTGTGGTGGGACTTTCTACACCCATTGGGGCATTTTGTGCAATATTGGCGGCAGAATTTGGTGCAGATGAAGCATTAGCAAGCAAGTATATTTTTGTGAGCACGGTATTATGTGTTTTTACAATGCCCGTATTTTTTATGCTTTTTCTATAAACGGAAGCTTGAATGGTTTTGATGCAAAACAAAGTTGCACCTAAAGTAGCCATCATCCCTATGAGAGATGAAACGCTGGGGTGATCTTATCTTAGATTTAGACAAGAAAAGTAGGGGGGGATTAAAAAAACCGACTATCTTTATAGATAATCGGTTTTTTTATGGGGCTGTTACAACATTAAGTTTTATTTGTCGGTTTCAAGGAGAACATTTTATGAAGAAGATACAATAAGGGAGCATATAATCAGTAAATGACAAAGTTTTCATTTACATTTTTCGTAACAGCCATTTCTGGCTATCGCAATTACAAGTAAGCTCATAGATTTTTTCCATGCCATCCATAATACTGCTGCAGAGAAAAGAAAGGGTTGGGCTACCGCCGAATTTGTTTTTTTCTGTTTGTATGATGTGATCCACTTTAATGACTATCGTTTCTCCCTTTTCTTCCAGGCGAAAACGTACGGGGGTAACGGCCCCATCTTTGGATGTCCAGGAAATCATATCAATATTTTTATTTAAAAGCTTCATGTAAGGTGCCTCCTCAAAAGAACTTAATATTACTATAACAGAACTTATGTTCCTTATCAATGGCAAATTTATACCAAAATGAGAATGAACGTTTTTTATTGTCCATAAAATAAAAATTTGTATATTTAGGAATGGATTTGCATAAAAAATATTTGTATGATATACAAAAAATAATGCAAATGGAAGCTGGATTTCTCCAAAGTGTGGGGCGCAAAATCGTTGCAAAACCCTTTTCGCGCTTGTATAATAAAAGGTATGGTAAAATGAAGAGGAATGAAAGTTAACCCAGAAAGGACAAGTGTATGTACGAAAAAATTTCTATACCCGAAATTTTCGGCATGAATGTGTTCAATGACGCAATGATGCGTGAACATTTGCCAAAGCAAGTCTATAAGGAATTAAAAAACACCATTGAAAAAGGGGAAATGTTAAACTCCTCCATCGCAGATATTATTGCCAATGCCATGAAGGATTGGGCAGTGGAAAGAGGGGCAACTCACTATACCCATTGGTTTCAGCCAATGACAGGGATTACTGCGGAAAAGCATGATTCCTTTTTGGCACCACCAAGCAACGGAAAAGCAATTATGGAGTTTTCCGGCAAGGAATTAATCAAAGGAGAGTCGGATGCATCTTCTTTTCCCTCCGGTGGATTGCGTGCAACATTTGAGGCAAGGGGATATACAGCTTGGGACTGCACCTCACCTGCCTTTTTGAGGGAGGATGCTGCAGGCATCACGTTATATATTCCTACGGCTTTTTGCTCCTACACAGGAGAGGCCTTAGACAAAAAAACACCCTTGCTACGCTCTGTTGAGGCCATTTCAAAGCAGGCAATGCGTATTCTACACTTATTTGGCAACACAACTGCCAAGAAAATCAATGTGTATTCAGGGGCAGAACAAGAATATTTTCTGATTGATCGCAATTTATATAATCAGAGAAAAGACTTGATTTTTACAGGCAGGACACTTTTTGGAGCGGCACCGCCAAAAGGACAGGAATTAGACGATCATTATTTTGGTTGTATTAAAGAAAGGGTTGCCTGCTTTATGCGGGAGTTAAATATTGAGCTTTGGAAGCTTGGTGTGACTGCAAAGACACAGCATAATGAGGTAGCACCTGCACAGCATGAACTTGCACCTATTTATGATGATTGTAACCGTGCTGCTGACCACAATCAGTTAATTATGGAGGCAATGAAACGTATTGCAGGACATCATGATTTGACTTGTCTGCTTCATGAAAAACCCTTTGCAGGAGTAAATGGCAGCGGCAAGCATAACAACTGGTCTTTGGGGACGGATGACGGACAGAACCTTTTGGACCCCGGAAAAACACCCCACGAAAATGCGCAGTTTTTAGTATTTTTGACTGCCATTATCAAAGGCGTGGACAAATATGCCCAGCTTTTGCGTTTAGCGGCGGCAAACCCCGGGAATGATCATCGTTTGGGAAAACAGGAAGCACCACCTGCTATTATTTCTATTTTCCTTGGAGATCAGCTTCTGAATATTTTTGATCAGATTGAGCATGGTGAGGCAACCAGCAGCATTCAGGGCGGAAAAATGCGGGTTGGTGTAAACACACTGCCTTACTTGAAAAGAGATGCAACGGATCGAAACAGAACCTCACCTTTTGCTTTTACGGGCAATAAGTTTGAGTTCCGTATGCCTCCTTCCTCAGGCTCTATTTCAGGCCCGAACTTTGTATTAAATACAATTGTTGCCGACGTTTTAGCTGAGTTTGCTGATGAACTGGAGAAGGCACAAGATTTTAATACTACAGTACATGAATTGATACGCAAAACCTATATCGACCATAAGCGAATTATTTTTGATGGCAATGGTTATTCTGATGATTGGTTAAAAGAGGCAGAGAACAGAGGTCTTAGCAACATAACAAATATGGTAGATTCTGTTCCTTATTTGGTGGAAGAAAAGTCCATAGAGCTGTTTGAGCGCCATAAAGTATTAAGCCGTGTGGAATTGCAGTCGCGTTCGGAAATCATGTATGAAACTTATATAAAACAAATCAATATTGAAGCGAAGGCAATGATTGACATTGCTTCTAAGCAAATTCGTCCTGCTGTTGTAAAATATGCAGGAGAGGTGGCATCTTCTTTCACAGCTATGAAAGTTGCGGGCTTTGATACTTGCGTTGAGGAAGAATTGTTGCAGGAAATGAATGAAAATATTAAGGCTTTCCATAAAGCTTTAAAACACCTCACGGAGGTTACGAAAGAGGCGGCTATGCTAAAGGGGAACAGCCGAGCACAAGCCATGTTCTATCGGGACTCTGTTTTTGTTGCCATGGAACAATTGCGTGCGCCCGCGGATAGATTGGAATTTTTGGTAGACGAAAAGGCTTGGCCTTTCCCTACTTACGGAGAATTGCTGTATAATGTGTAATCTTTATGTAAGACAACAAAATATTTTCTGACAAAAAAATCATTCTTTTTACAAATTATTTGTAAGAGGGATGGTTTTTTTTGCAGAAACATGAGTGTTAAGGGAATTGCAAACAAAAAAGTTACCTTGTAAGACAAAAGAAAATAATTATAAAAATACAGACAAAAATCAAACTGAAATATCTAAAATAAACAAATATTTTGCAGACTAAGCGTTTTTTTATAGGGAGAAAAAATTGGTTAAATGTTTTTTTTTAGATACTCGTCAAAAATCTAACTGATTTTATTGCAAAAGAAATATGGATGCGCTATAATGTATACAAATACCTAGGAGATGTTCTTTATTTATGAATCAAAAAAAAATGTAATATTATCATTTTTTGTGTAAAATAAACATAAAAATACTTGATTTATACAAATTGCACATTTACCGATACAAAATTCAGTGTGTATTTTAAAAATGAGGTGAATACAATGCTCACTGACGATAAAAGAATTCGTATTATTTCGGGTCACTACGGTAGTGGAAAGACGGAGTTTGCGGTAAATTATACCATGCAGCTCAGTCAAAAGGGCCGCAAGGTCGCCATTGCCGATTTGGATATTGTAAATGTTTATTTCCGCTCTAGGGAAAAAAAGAAGGAAATGGAAGCAGCGGGTATCATGGTCATATCATCTTCGATAGAGGGGGATGGGCTGGATGTACCTGCGGTTTCTGCTGCCATGACTATGCCGGCAAGGGAGCGTAGCTTTGACTACGTTGTCGATTTGGGGGGCAATGACGTTGGCACAATGGTGCTTGGTCGGTTAAAACCGATTTTGGACCCTGCGGAAGTGGATTTTTTTATGGTAGTCAATGCATATCGTCCCGATACGTCTACACCTGAGGGTGTAATTGAGCAGATGGAGAAGCTTGAGTATTCATCGGGGCTGAAAGTGACAGGCTTCATCAACAACACAAACCTGATTCGAGAGACCAATGCACAATGCCTTTTGAATGGGGATGCTGTTTTGGGCGAGGTAACAAAACGTACAGGCGTCCCTGTGAGGTATGTTTCTTTTGTGGAAGAGTTAATGACCGAAAAGGTGCCGCTTGGGCTTGCCGGGGAGTTGTTCCCTATGAAGTTATATATGAGAAAAACCTGGATGTAAATTTAAATATTTATGGAGGTGTATTTGAATGGCAAAAGGTAAGGTAACGATCAATGAAATGCTCTGCAAGGGCTGTGAACTCTGTGTTTCCGTTTGTCCCAAGCATGTGCTGAAACTTTCTGAAACAAAAATTAATGCATCGGGCTACAACCCTGCGGAAGTAGTAAATGATGACTGCATCGCTTGCACAAGCTGTGCGAAGATGTGTCCCGACTGCGCAATTACAGTAGAAAAGCTCGATTAAGAGAGGAGGAAAATTCAATGGCAAAGGTTTTAATGAAAGGCAACGAAGCAGTTGGTAAAGCAGCGATTGAGGCGGGTTGCAGATATTTCTTCGGCTATCCGATTACTCCTCAGAGCGAAGTGCCAGAATATTTATCTAGTGAATTACCTAAGGTTGGCGGCGTTTTTGTTCAGGCAGAGTCTGAAGTTGCGGCAATCAACATGGTTTATGGTGCAGCCGGTGCAGGCGCACGTGTATTAACAAGTTCTTCTTCCCCCGGTATTGCATTGAAACAAGAAGGTATCGGCTATATTTCCAACGCAGGTTTACCTGCAGTTATCATCAACATGATGCGTGGTGGTCCTGGTTTGGGTACAATTCAGCCCGGTCAGGCTGACTATAACATGGCAGTAAAGGGTGGCTCAAACGGTGATTACCATGATATCGTTTTAGCTCCTGCGTCCGTTCAGGAAGCTGTTAACATGGTTATGGAAGCTTTTGATTTGGCTGACTATTATGGCACACCTGTTATCGTTTTGGCCGATGGTTTGATTGGTCAGATGATGGAGCCTGTAGAATTTAACTATGTTTGTAAAAAAGAACTGTCTCCTAAAACTTGGGCATTAACAGGTAAGGGTGATGGCGAAAAGCATATGGTAGAAAACTTGGTTATCGAAGCTTCTGAATGTGAAGCTTGGAACCAGAAACATTTTGAAAAATATGCGAAGATTGAAGCCAATGAACAGGCTTGGGAAGAATATTTGATGGATGATGCAGAATATGCATTTGTTTCCTATGGCACTTCTTCCAGAATTGTTAGAACAGCAATCAGCTATTTGAGAGATGCAGGTTACAAAGTAGGTATGATTAGACCAAAAACATTGTGGCCTTTCCCTGTAAAAGCTTTTGATAAATGGGATAAGAACATTAAAAAATATCTTGACGTTGAAATGAGCATGGGTCAGATGGTTCAGGATGTTGCTTATGCTTGTAATGATAAAAACAAAATTGAGTTCTATGGCAGAACAGGTGGTATCGTTCCTGCTGTAGATGAAATCGTTGAGTTTGGTAAGAAAGTTATGGGAGGTGACAAATAATGGCAGTTATATTTCAAAAACCCAAAGCTTTAACTGATGTAAAATTGCATTATTGCCCTGGTTGTGCACATGGTATAGTTCACAGACTTTTAGCAGAAGTTTTGGAAGAAATGAATGATGACAAAAACGCAATCGCAGCTGTGCCTGTTGGCTGTGCGGTGTTCGCAAACAAATACTTTAACTTCGATGCTATTCAGTGTGCTCACGGTCGTGCTCCCGCTACAGCAACAGGTATCAAAAGAGTACATCCCAATAAATTAGTTGTAACATATCAGGGTGATGGTGACCTTGCGTCTATTGGTACTGCAGAAATCGTTCATGCGGCTGCAAGAGGTGAAAAGATTACAACCATTTTCATCAATAATGGTATTTATGGTATGACAGGCGGTCAGATGGCTCCTACAACATTGCCTGGCATGAAGGCTACAACAGCAAAAAGTGGCCGTGATCCCAAAATTAACGGTAACCCTATTCGTGTATGCGAAATGCTGTCAACTTTGGATGGCCCTGCTTACATCGAAAGAGTAAGTGTTGCTACACCTGCTCAGGTTACACAGGCGAAAAAAGCCATTAGAAAAGCTTTAGAAATTCAAAAACAAGGTCTTGGCTTTACATTTATTGAGGTTGTTTCCAGCTGTCCTACAAACTGGGGCTTGACACCGGTTAAAGCTATGGAATTTGTAAGAGAAAAAATGATCCCTTACTATCCTCTTGGCGTTTATAAAGACATCACTGCAGAGGAGGGCAAATAATATGAATACACAAAGAATTTGTTGTGCAGGCTTTGGTGGCCAGGGTACTCTTTCTATGGGTAAAATTTTGGCTTATGCAGGTATGTTGGAGGGACATGAGGTTTCATGGTGCCCTTCATACGGCCCAGAAATGCGTGGTGGTACAGCAAACTGCCATGTAATCGTATCTGATGAACCTATCGGTTCTCCCGTAATTACCAGAGACGCAAATTGCGTTATTGCAATGAATCAGCCTTCTTTGGATAAATTTGTTGATATTCTTGCAAAAGGCGGCACTTTAATTGCAAATGCTGATTTGGCTGCTTTAAAAGAGGACAGGGATGATATTCAGGTATTAAATGTACCTGCAAATACAATGGCATCTCAGGAATTTGGCAGTGCAAAATTAGCTAACATTATTTTATTGGGTGCTGTGATTCAGGCAATCAGTCCTGTAAAGGTGGAAAGCGTTGATGATGCTTTTACCCATGTATTTGGGGGAAGCAAAGCAAAATTTATTCCCGATAACAAGAAAGCTTTTGAAATGGGCTTTGCATTCGCAAAAAATAACAAGTGATATTTGAATCTCCTAAATATTGACGGTCTTTTGGCAGGGGCAACCTTGCCAAAAGGCTTTTTTTGTTGTAAAAAAACATTCCGTACCCGTAATTGATATGATATAATGAAACATGTATATGTTTCCATAATTAAGTAATTTTATTGGGCAGGGAAATACCCTGAGGGCGGAAAAAATGGATGAAGATGCAGCAATACACGTTGTTGTATATGGAAAAAGATATTGACGCAGTCACTTAAGAAGGAAGAATCTTCTAACTGATGCTTGTATACCCATTTATTGAATTATGTTCGAAGAAGGCACTGGAGAGGAGTGTAAGTTTTTGAAAAACAGAATAAAAATTTCCGTGGACGGAAAGTCTTTTACTTTAATGGGAGAGGAAACGGAATCTCATATGCAGGCGGTGGCTGAGTATATTCATGAAAAAATAACAGAAGTTCGTAGAAATGCAGCGGCGGTTAAGATGGATGCCAGCCTTGCATATGTATTGACAGCTATAAACGTTGCAGATGATTATTATAAAGAAATGGAAAAAAATGCAGAATTGGAAGGGCGTAATTTAGGTTTAACTACAAGGCTGAAAGAAATGGTTTCCCAGTTAGATGACGCAAAAGCGGAGATTGCTGAATTAAAGGCAAAGCAGGCGATGTTAGAAGCATATGGTGCTGAAGATGAGAGAAAAAGTCAACCAACAGCAAAGAACAAAGAAGAACAGCTTGAAGTTGTCCAGAGCATTATTATTAATAAAGAAGAAACTGTTGATGACGGGGTGGGACACAACCACTATCCTATGGGGTTAAAGGGTGGACAGGCTGAAAAAAATATGACGAGAAAGGCAATTAGAGATAAATATCGCAAAAAGTGATGAAGCGATGTAAATGAACTGTGTTGTTGGGGGAAGATTGAAAAGAGTAGTAATTTTTCTAATAAAATCGTTTTAAATATAAAACTGATGTTTCTGGGTTGTTGTTTTAAGCCATATAACCTCAAAGTCAATTTGTTTGGAGCACAAAGCAAGTAAATTTATAACTTTTAGGAGAATAGAATTAATTGGTAAATAGGCTTTTTAGAATAAAAAGTCTGCGTTGCAAAGCGACTTTTTTCTCGGATTTTTAAAAGAATGTTGATGTTGTCAGCATTTTTGCCTTTTATTTAAGAGATGGGAAGGACGTTTTGTTTTTTTGGCAATAATAGAGAAGGAATTAAAATTGAAATAGATCTGTTCGTAAAGAGAGGAGAATGAAGATGTCGGCAAGGATTAAGCCTGAATTATTGGCTCCGGCAGGCTCCATGGAGAGTTTGAAAGCAGCAGTTAACAATGGCTGTGACGCAGTTTATTTGGGAGGAAAGCTTTTTAGTGCCAGACAATATGCCGGAAATTTTTCTTTGGAGGAATTGGAAGAGGCTTGCGATTATTGTCACCTTAGGGGAGTTAAGATATATGTAACAGTAAATATACTATATAAAGATAAGGAATTAAAAGAATTTATTGATTTTATAGGTAAGTTATATAAAATAGGCGTGGATGCTTTAATTGTGCAGGATACTGGTGGGGCTAAGTTGATTCGGGAATTTTATCCTGACTTTCCTTTGCATGCAAGTACCCAAATGACCGCCAATTCTCTGGGAGATGTTCGGTATTGGGAAAGCCTGGGATTTTCCAAAATTGTATTAAGCAGGGAGCTTTCTTTGGAGGAAATAGGAGAAATTACTGCCCAATGCGAAGCGGAAATCGAAACGTTTGTTCATGGTGCATTGTGTGTATCCTATTCCGGACAATGTATTATGAGCAGCATTTTAGGGGGGAGAAGCGGCAATCGTGGACGGTGTGCTCAGACCTGTCGTTTACCCTATACCTTATATAAGGGTGCAGACAAACTGCAAGAAGGTTATCTCCTTTCTCCGAAGGACATTCAAACGGTAACAATTTTACCACAATTAATTGAAGCGGGAATTGCTTCTTTTAAAATTGAAGGGCGTATGAAAAATCCTGAATATGTGGCAGGTGTTACTGGGATTTATAGAAAGTATATCGATTTGTATTTTGAAAATCCTGAGCAATATGAGGTATCCTCTGAGGATATGAAAACTTTAACACAGCTTTTTAATCGTGGTGGTTTTTCGGAAGGTTATTATACCTCTGCCGGCGGCAAGGATATGATGAGTATTGAGCGGCCGAAAACATGGGGATTAAAGATTGGTTTTGTTGATAATTTTAACCCACAACATAAGCGAGTGACCATTCGTACTCGTGAACCGTTGGTTCCAGGGGATGGCATTGAGATTTGGACGTCCAATGGCCCCCATGTGGGGACGAATATATCCAGACCGTCCAGAGCGGGGGAAGTTATCTCATTAACTATGGTGGGGGATATTCAGAAAAACAATGTTGTTTATCGTACGTATGATAAATCTTTAAATGATACTCTGCGAAAAACATGGGAAAAGGATACACGTAAAAGGTCTGTTTGGGGGTTATTAAAGGCCCAAAAAGGTCAGCCTTTGGCATTACAGCTTTGGGATATGGATGGCAGCAGTGTTTATGTTACAGGTGATATTGTGGAAAAGGCTGAAGAACGTCCTACTGCCCCGGAAAAGTTAAAACAACAGACTGAAAAATTGGGGGCTACCCCCTTTGTTTTGGAAAGCTTGGAGTTGGAAGTAGATAGCGATGTTTTTGTAAATATTCGTTCCTTGAATCAATTAAGGAGGAACGCTGTAGAGAGCCTAGAAGCGGCGATTCTTAAAAAATCCAAGCGACAAAATCCACAGGAAGAAAAGAAAGAGGTAAAAGAAAAGAAAAAATTTTTACTTCAAAAAAGCTTGCACGCTTTGGTGACGGATTTCTTGCAACTTGAAGCGATTGTTCGTACAAAAGGTTTGCAGGTGATTTATTATGAGGTTTCCACAGATATGGAGGGAAATTTAGATGCTGCATTGGAGCTTTGTCGGCGCTTTGGGGTAAGCCTATATGCTGCTTTGCCAAAAATCAGCAGACAATGGCGCAAGGACATTGAAGATACAGCTGTTGAGCGCTTGAAAAACAGTGATATTGACGGATTTTTGGTACGTTCTGCAGGGCAATTTGACATGGTAAAGAGTAGTGGCAAAAAAATTACCATGGACTATACTTTGAATGTAATGAATGAAGAAGGCGTTGCTTTTTGGAAACAGCAGGGTGTGGATGAAGTTTGTCTTTCTGTGGAGGCAAATCTGCAAGAAATCAATACCATGGGAGATCGGACCTGTGAAATGGTTGTATATGGATATCTCCCCTTAATGAAAACGCAGCAATGTCCTATAGGTAATTATGTGGGGGGAAAACAAGGTCATTTCTTTTGTTCTGAAAAAAATCAAACAGAACTTTATTTCTTAAGGGATAGAAAGGGCATGAAATTTCCTTTAATGACGGATTGTGAACGCTGTGTGTGCACTGTTTTGAACAGTAAACCTCTTTTTACTCTGAAATTTTATGATGAAATTTTGGAAAGTGTAACAGGCAGTGTTCGGTTGGATTTTACGAAAGAAGGCCCTGGTCGTGCGGCGAAAGTGATGAAAGCTTATGCTGAAATGACACAAAATCCTAATAAAATAAGTGCAGAAACGAGGAACCTTTTGGAGGAAATGAAGGAAAAAGGAAATACAAAGGGGCATTTCTTCCGCGGAGTGGAGTGAGGATATGTTAGATCTGTTGATTATGCTTAGCAGATATTTGTTTATCTTTTATATTGGTTTCTTTTTATGGCAGGGCATTGTTTATATTGCTTATGAACAGGGCGGTTTTTTGGGTAGTCCATATCATGCAATTTCAATTCAAAGACGCCTTATTATTTTGATGCACATAACAGCTTTTTTGATTTTAGCTTATAATCGTGACACGAGGATATACGATTGGCAAACTGTATTATTTGGTGGTGCGGGCTGTATATTTTTATTGGCAGCCATTCATTTTTTGGATCGCTTTTATTATGAAGGCTGCCCTCTTATTTGGACAGGAATGCTGTTTTTAATGGATATCAGCCTGATTATGTTGCAGAGGCTTGCCCCCACCTTAGCATACAAGCAATTAATGTGGATGGTAGTTGGGCTGATCGGTATGCTTATGCTTCCGGCCTTTTTCCGTTTGATTCCACGTTTTGAGATTTTTGAATGGGCATTTATTAGCATCTGTTTTGGATTATTGTTATGTACAAAAATATTCGGTGTGGAACGCCATGGATCAACAAACTGGTTGAGCATTGCTGGTTTTACCTTTCAACCCTCGGAGTTGGTAAAATTTTTATTTATTTTTTACCTTGCCAGCGTTTTTCGTAAAAGGATTGAATGGAAGGAATTTATTATTACCGGTGCGCTTAGTGCAGGCGTTGTTTTGCTTTTGGTATTGCAAAAGGATCTGGGGAGTGCACTGATTTTCTTTATGACATATATGGTTATGTTGTATATTGCCACGGCAAATGAGTTTTTGTTTTTTTTAGGGATGATTGGCGCAGGAGGTGCGGCTACCTTAGCATACAAAATTTTCTCCCATGTACGGGTACGTGTTGCTGCATGGCAAAATCCTTGGGCGGATATTGATAGCGGCGGATATCAGATTGTAAATTCTCTGTTTGCTATTACAACATGGGGGCTTTTGGGCAGTGGACTGACCAAAGGAATGCCAAAAAGTATCCCTGTAGTAGAGAGTGATTTTATTTTTGCTGCCATTTGTGAAGAGTTTGGCGCGCTGTTTGGCGCAGGGGTAATTTGTATTTTTATCATGCTTTTATACCGAGGTGTAAGAGTTGCCTTAGATTGCGAACGGAGATATTATAGTATTTTAGCGGTAGGTGTGATAACAATGCTGTGTTTTCAGGCCTTTGTTATCATCGGCGGTGTTATTAAACTCATTCCGTTGACAGGGGTGACTCTTCCTTTTGTAAGCTATGGTGGTACTTCCGTTTTAGTCAGCCTGATGATGATGGGGCTTTTGCAATGGGTTTGCGTTTACTGTGAGCAGCACGATGCAGATGAAGAGAACCCTTCTATTTTAGAAGCGGAAGGGGGGCAGAATTATGAATAATATGAAAAGAAGTATTCGGCGTATTTTTTGGCTATTGGTTCTGTGCTTTTTCCTCTTATTAGGCTACGTGGGTAAACTGGTTCTGATAGATAAGGAGGGGATTTCCACCAACGCATATAACACGAGACTGCGTTATGTGGATAATACTATCCGCCGAGGAGATATTATTGATATAGATGGGGAAGTTTTGGCAACTAGTGTATTACAGGATGATGGAACTTACACCAGAAAATATCCACGTTCTCGTATGGCAGCCCATATTACAGGGTATAGTAGTGTCGGTAAAACAGGAGTGGAAGCGGCTGAAAACTTTGAGATGATTACGCTGCACAATGAGTTCCTTCAGCGAGTAATGGGAATTGCCGCAGGAAAGGAACTGGTAGGGAATAGCGTTGTGGTTACGGTGGATATGGATATTCAAACTATAGCGGGAAATTTGCTTGGTAATGCAAAGGGAGCAGTTGTGGTAATGGAGCCGTCTACGGGGAGAATTCTGGCATTGCAGGCGTACCCTGATTTTGATCCGAATACCGTTGCGGCGAATTGGGATGCTTTGAAGGATGACGAGAACAGTCCTCTGGTTAACCGGGCTACCCAGGGTCTATATCCCCCGGGGTCTACGTTTAAACTGGTGACATCTCTATCTATTATGGAAAATATTCAGGATTGGCAAACGAAAACCTATGAATGTACAGGGGAAGCAACTTTCGAAAATAAAGTGATTCACTGTTACAACAACAAGGCACATGGAACTGTTGACTTAAAACAGGCTTTGACCGTATCGTGCAACTGCTATTTTTCTCAAATGGTGACGGAAATTGGCCCCGAGAAACTGCGGGAGATGATGGATCGGGTTGGTATGGAAACACCCTCTGGATTTGATTTGGCTTATAGCCAAAACAGAATTGGACTGGAAGGGGATGCAACGGACAGCGAACTGGTAGAAACTTCCATTGGACAGGGGGAAACGGCAGTTACACCCTTATATATGGCTATGCTTGCATCGGCTATTGCCAATGAAGGAATTATGATGCAACCTTACATTATAGATCATATTCAGTATGGTAACGGCAAGGCGGGAAAATACACTGTACCGAAAAAGCTGACTCAAATTTGTACAACAGACGAGGCGGCAATTTTACAGGATATGATGGTTTCCGTTGTGGAGAACGGAACAGGAAGGGCTGCATCCGTAAATGGAGTGACGGTTGCCGGAAAAACCGGTACTGCAGAGAATGCCACGGGAAACGATCATTCATGGTTTGTAGGCTTTGCCCCGGCGGAGGACCCGAAGGTGGCGGTGGCAGTGGTAATTGAAAATTCCAATGCATATGGCAGTGCGACGCCCATCGCCGGAAAGGTGATTCGTGAGGCGCTTAATCAGTTGGAGAATAAAGAATAGCATTTGTATTGAAAAATGTTACAGTTTCGAAAGGAAAAAAACTCATTTTATGTATATTTTTTATACATGAACAAAGAATCATATTGTTTTTTGTATTAAAAAAAGGACATAAAACTATTTTTGCATGCGTTTCTCAGACAAAAGGGGTTTTCAATGAAAGCAACGGTGCAATCTATGCTTCTTTTTTAGGAAAAAGTTAGTTTTTAGCACAGGTTTAACAGAATAAGCGAAAGAATTTTGCATATTTTTTAACAAAAAATTGTGAAATAAAAAACTTCTATGCTTTGGAAAGTGGTGCTGTAGGTTTTTAATTATGCACAATGGTGTAAGAATTTTTTTTGTTGAGAAGTTTAAATTGACACTAGAAAACTATAAAACATCAATGTTTTTCTATGGAAAACAGAATGAACAAATCTACTTTAGCAAAAAGCATAGACTGCTATTTTTATGAACTCAGGGATAAGCCATTATCAAAGAAAAAACAAATGGTTATTGTATCACTAAATTTATGAGAAAGCCTGAAAAAACTGGGGGATTTAACGATTTTTTTTTGATGCATATTTTTGATAAAAGACCCTATAGTGAAGTTGGTTTTTTATTTAGAGAAGTCGGATTTAATAAACGTAAGAGATTTTTAGTTAGATCAAAATTGGGATTGACAAAAAATGAATTTATATCTGGATTTTTTGCGAAATAAGGAATTAATATTTCTATAAAACTTTTACACGTTTCCTTTGTCTTAGTATTTTTTTGATAATAATAAATTTTTAACAATTTGGGTTGCAATAAAAATTTAATAGTGTTATAATCAAGACGATAACAGGAAGATTCATGCAAAAGCATGATGAAATTCTTTATTTATGGGCAATTGCTTATATTCTTTAATAATTACCCTAATAATTATTGAGTATAAGTTTTTTCTGTTGCCATAGTAATTTATCTTTATTATAATTATAATGTATAGTTAATTTGGAAAGTTTTAGGAGCAAAATAACGGGGTGCTTTTGAAACTTATTAAATTAAATATTCGAGTGCATAATCGCATGGTAAATACAGTTAGATATATGGAGGAGGACAAAAGATGTACACAATGGGCATAGATGTTGGATCCGCTTCTTCAAAGGCAGTAATTTTGAAGGATGGAAAAGACATTGTAGCTGCAGAGGTTGTTCAGGTAGGAACAGGCTCTACGGGTCCTCAGCGGGCTCTTGAGTTGGCCTATCAGGCAAGCGGACTGAAAAGGGAGGATATCTCTTTTGTGGTCGCAACTGGTTATGGCAGATTTAATTTTACTGATGCCGATAAACAGATCAGTGAAATTAGCTGTCATGCAAAAGGTATTTATTTTTTGGTACCCACTGCACGCACCATTATTGACATTGGCGGGCAGGATGCAAAAGCAATCCGCTTGGATGACAAGGGTGGTATCAAGCAGTTTTTTATGAATGATAAATGTGCGGCAGGTACAGGGCGTTTCCTAGAAGTAATGGCAAGAGTACTGGAAACAACCCTGGATGAAATGGCCGGATTGGATGAAAAAGCTACGGATACTGCACCTATTAGCAGTACTTGTACAGTATTCGCTGAATCTGAGGTTATCTCTCAGTTATCCAACGGTGTAAGCAGAAATAACATCATTAAAGGTGTTCACCTTTCAGTTGCCAGCAGAGCTTGCGGTCTGGCCTACAGAGGCGGCTTGGAAAAAGACGTAGTAATGACAGGCGGCGTTGCAAAAAACGCAGGCGTAGTCAGAGCGGTAGCTGGTGTATTGAAAACAGACGTAATTGTGGCACCAAATCCACAAACGACAGGCGCGCTGGGTGCGGCGTTGTTCGCATATGAAGCGGCTCAAAAAAAATAAGAAAGAGGGATTAGAATGAGTTTAACACAAGGCATGAAAGCAAAACAGTTGTTAGCCTACTATCAGAACAAGGCTGATCAGGATGCAAGAGAAGCAAAAGCAAGAGGCGATCTTGTTTGCTGGTCTGCTTCCGTAGCTCCCCCTGAATTCTGCGTAACAATGGGTATTGCGATGATTTATCCTGAAACCCATGCTGCAGGCATCGGCGCAAGAAAAGGCGCTATGGATATGTTGGAAGTTGCAGACAGAAAAGGCTACAACATTGACTGTTGTTCTTATGGTAGAGTAAACATGGGCTACATGGAATGCCTAAAGGAAGCTGCAATCACAGGTGTAAAGCCTGAAGTTTTGGTTAACTCTCCTGCAGCAGATGTTCCTCTGCCTGACTTAGTAATTACATGTAATAACATCTGTAATACATTGTTGAAATGGTACGAAAACCTTGCAGCAGAGCTGGACATCCCTTGCATCGTTATTGACGTTCCTTTCAACCACACAATGCCTATTCCTGAATATGCAAAGGCTTACATTGCAGATCAGTTTAGAAATGCAATTTCTCAGTTGGAAGTTATTTGCGGTAAATCTTTTGACTGGAAAAAATTCAAGGAAGTTAGAGATCAGACACAGCGTTCCGTATATCATTGGAACAGAATCGCAGCTATGGCTCAGTATAAACCATCTCCTTTGAATGGTTTTGATCTGTTCAACTACATGGCATTGATCGTAGCTTGCCGTTCCTTAGATTATGCTGAAATAACATTCAAGAAATTTGCTGATGAATTGGAAGAAAACTTGAAAGCAGGCATCTATGCATTCAAGGGTGCAGAAAAAACTCGCTTCCAGTGGGAAGGTATTGCAGTATGGCCTCATTTGGGTCACACATTCAAGGCTATGAAGGGACTTAACTCTATCATGACAGGAACAGCTTATCCTGCACTGTGGGATTTGCACTATGATGCAGATGATGACTCTATGCACTCTATGGCAGAAGCTTATACAAGAATTTATATCAACACTTGCTTACAGAACAAAGTGGATGTTCTTTTGGACATTATGGAAAAAGGCAAAGTTGACGGTACTATCTACCACCTGAATAGAAGCTGTAAGCTTATGAGCTTCCTGAACGTTGAAACAGCAGAAGTCATTAAAGAAAAGAATGGTTTGCCTTACGTAAGCTTCGATGGCGACCAGACAGATCCTCGCGTATTCTCTCCCGCACAGTTCGATACACGTGTTCAGGCTCTGGTTGAAATGATGGAAGCCAACATGGCAGAAGCAGAATAATAAGGAGGAGAAAACGATGAGTAAAGTAGAAGCTATTTTATCCCAATTAAAAGACATTGCCGCAAATCCTAAAAAAGCAATGGATGATTATAAAGCTGAAACAGGTAAGGGCGCTGTAGGTATTATGCCTATTTATGCTCCTGAAGAAATGGTACATGCAACAGGTTATTTACCTATGGGTATCTGGGGTGCGCAGGGTAAAACAATTTCCAAGGCTCGTACATACCTTCCTCCATTTGCTTGTTCAATTATGCAGCAGGTTATGGAGTTGCAGTGTGAAGGCGCTTATGATGACCTTGCAGCTGTAATTTTCTCTGTACCTTGTGATACATTGAAATGTTTAAGCCAAAAATGGAAAGGTACATCTCCTGTAATCGTATTTACACATCCTCAGAACAGAGGCTTGGAAGCTGCCAACGAATTTTTGGTAACAGAATATGAATTAATCAGAAAGCAGTTAGAAGCTACTTTGGATGTAAAAATTACAAATGTTGCATTGGAAAATTCTATCGCTGTTTACAACGAAAATAGAGCAGTTATGCGTGAATTTGTAAAAGTTGCAGCAGAATATCCTCAGGTTATCGACGCTGTTAGCCGTCATGCTGTATTTAAAGCAAGACAGTTTATGTTGAAAGAAAAACACACAGCACTTGTGAAAGAACTCATTGCTGAAGTTAAGGCTATGCCTGTTCAGCCTTGGGATGGCAAGAAAGTTGTTGTTACAGGTATCTTGCTTGAGCCCAACGAATTGCTTGAAATCTTCAACGAATTCAAAATTGCTATCGTTGATGATGACTTGGCTCAGGAATCCAGACAGATCCGTGTTGATGTTCTGGATGGCGAAGGTGGCCCTCTTTACAGATTGGCTAGAGTATGGCAGCAAATGTATGGTTGCTCCGTTGCTACCGATACAAAGAAAGGCCGCGGCAAGATGTTGATCAACAAAACAATCCAGACTGGTGCAGATGCTGTCATCGTTGCTATGATGAAATTCTGTGATCCTGAAGAATGGGATTACCCTGTAATGTACAGAGAATTTGAAGAAAAAGGCGTTAAGAGCTTGATGATCGAAGTTGATCAGGAAGTTTCTTCTTTCGAACAGGTTAAGACTAGATTGCAGTCCTTCGTAGAAATGCTGTAATTTGAACAAAACGTTGCTGAAAAACTTTACACTGGGGTGGGTGACTGCCCCGGTGTATTGTAATAAGCAGAGATACAAAAAAATGATTAGGATTTAGGAGGATTTTCGACAATGAGAAAAGTTCCCATTATTACCGCTGATGAAGCTGCAAAGCTCATCAAGGATGGTGATACAGTTACAACAAGTGGTTTCGTTGGAAACTCAATCCCCGAAGCTCTTGACAGAGCTGTGGAAAAAAGATTCTTAGAAACAGGCGAACCCAAAAACATTACTTACGTTTATTGTGGTTCTCAAGGTAACAGAGACGGAAGAGGCGCTGAGCACTTCGCTCACGAAGGTCTTTTAAAACGCTACATCGCTGGTCACTGGGCAACAGTTCCTGCTTTGGGCAAAATGGCAATGGAAAATAAAATGGAGGCTTATAATGTATCTCAGGGTGCATTATGCCATCTGTTCCGTGATATTGCGTCTCATAAACCAGGTGTATTTACTAAAGTTGGTATTGGTACATTTATCGACCCTAGAAATGGCGGCGGTAAGGTAAATGATATTACCAAAGAAGATATTGTTGAATTGGTAGAGATTAAGGGTCAGGAATATTTGTTCTACCCTGCTTTCCCTATTCATGTAGCTCTTATTCGCGGTACTTACGCTGATGAAAGTGGTAATATTACATTTGAAAAAGAAGTTGCGCCTCTGGAAGGAACATCCGTATGCCAGGCTGTTAAAAACAGTGGTGGTATCGTTGTGGTTCAAGTTGAAAGAGTAGTGAAAGCTGGTACTCTTGACCCTCGTCATGTAAAAGTTCCAGGAATTTATGTTGACTACGTTGTTGTTGCTGATCCAGAAGATCACCAGCAATCTTTAGATTGTGAATATGATCCAGCATTATCAGGCGAACATAGAAGACCTGAAGTTGTAGGAGAGCCAATTCCTTTAAGTGCAAAGAAAGTTATTGGTCGTCGTGGTGCCATTGAATTGGAAAAAGATGTTGCTGTAAATTTAGGTGTTGGTGCACCTGAATACGTAGCAAGTGTTGCTGATGAAGAAGGTATTGTTGATTTTATGACCTTAACTGCTGAAAGTGGTGCTATTGGCGGTGTTCCTGCTGGTGGCGTTCGTTTTGGTGCTTCTTATAACGCTGATGCACTGATTGATCAGGGTTATCAATTTGATTATTATGATGGTGGCGGTTTAGATCTTTGCTATTTAGGATTAGCTGAATGCGATGAAAAAGGCAATATCAATGTATCAAGATTTGGTCCTCGTATTGCTGGCTGTGGCGGTTTCATCAATATTACACAGAATACACCCAAGGTATTCTTCTGTGGTACATTTACGGCCGGTGGCTTGAAAGTTAAAATCGAAGATGGCAAGGTTATTATTGTTCAAGAAGGTAAGCAGAAGAAATTTATAAAAGCTGTTGAGCAGATTACTTTCAATGGTGATGTGGCTCTTGCAAATAAGCAACAGATTACTTATATTACAGAAAGATGCGTATTCCTTTTGAAGAAAGATGGTATGCATTTGTCTGAAATTGCACCTGGTATTGATTTGCAGACACAAATTCTTGATGTTATGGAATTCGAACCTATCATTGATAGAGATGCAAACGGTGAAATCAAATTGATGGATCCAGCTTTGTTTGGAGAAGGCTTGATGGGTCTTAAAGAAATGAAGGCTTGATTCTTGCATTTTGAATAGAAAACTTTTATCCCCCTGTATTTCCAAGGAAAACGGGGGGTTTTATATTAGAAAAACGCAAGAAAAAGTCGGATTTTGAATTTTTTTTGCGTTTTTTTAATATTATGGTATAATATTTGTGGTTTTTAAAAATTTTTATGCAAGTGGGGATATCTGGAGGTAGTTTGCTTTTATTTGGGAAAGCATGTTCAGTAAATTTTCTGAACTTAAATATACTAAGAAGAGAATTTAAAGTGTCTAAGTTAGCATGAAATGCGAGTGAATCAAACCACTGATAAGTGCAGTTTGTTTTTTGGTATATTATACTAGATTATGGTGAAGAATATATCTTGTATTATATGCCAAATAAAAGATGAGATTGCAACAGTTCTGATAAATTTGCGTTCTTATTTTCAGTGAATTGAGATGGTTTGAAAAAAGATGTTAGAGAGGATGATAGCATGAAGCGACTTATTGCAGTAGCCATGGCGCTGCTTATGATAATGGGCTCTACTGTACCTGTTTTCGCAGATATTGTAACTAATGCTGATCCATGGGCGGAGGCTTCTATGGAATACGCATATAATCAGGGGTTGGTTTCTGAAGGAGATCTTCTGGATGCGAAAAGAAACATTACAAGACTTGAGTTTTGTAAGATTGTAGTGCTTTTATATGAGAATACCAAAGGAGAAAAGTTAGCCCCTAAAAATAAAAGCCCTTTTATAGATTGTGACGACTCGGCTGTTATTGTCGCCTATGAAGCGGGTATTATCAGCGGAACAGTGCCAAATAAGTTTGAGCCAAATAAAAGCTTAACTCGTGAGCAACTGGCAATTATGCTCAATAGAATTTTAAATGCATGGGATATTACATTGGCTCCCGGAGCAGGGCAGTATGCTTTTTCTGATATTTCCATTTTAATGAAGTCATCTATTGAAATAATTAATAAAATTAAAGCGGCAGGAATATTGGTAGGGGAAAATGACGGAAAATTTTATCCTATGAGAGAGCTGACGTTCCAAGAAGCGGTGATTGGCCTTGTGAAAGCATATCGTTATGCTGAAAAAAATATTCGTTTTGATGCTAACAATAATATTACTGATGATAAAGAAAACGAAGCCGTGAATGAAGAGGTAGTTTCAAAAGAAAAGCCTATGGAAGAAGAGGAAGCTTCTGTTGTAGAAAGCCAGAAAAATACCTTTGATGCAGAGACTGTGTATATCAATGAAAAGGCTATATCTTTGGAAGAAACATCGGAACAGCTGACAAAAGATTGGGGTCAGCCGGATCGTATTGATACTACGGTTTATGGGCTAAAACGGTATGTTTATATTGGAGATTATGATAACTACTTTTTTGTTACGTTAAAAGAAAATAAGATTGTAGAAGTTTTTGTACCCACAAAGCATTTCTCTTATTTGGGCACTGTAGGTGAAGGAACTTCAGCAGATATTAAAAAATTAAACTTTATCAGCTTGGTAGAGCATAGCGGCATTATTGAAACCGATACTACACATGCAAGTATTCCTCTGGATTATGAGGGGACAATAAGGGGAATTTGGCTGCGGGATAGAGAGTTTGCCTATGGCAATGACTTGCAAAGCGGTTTGACTGTTTCTGAGCGAGAAATCGTAGAAAAGGAATTACTTGATTTAATCCAAGTCAAACGGAAAGAACAAGGATTGCCTCTTTTAACGGAAGTACCGAAACTTTCTGTGGTTGCCGTGGCACATAGCAAGGATATGGTGGAGAACGATTATTTTGGTTATACAGGAAGTAATGGAAGTAATCCCTTTACCAGAATTATTGCCGGAAAGATTCTTTTTACAAGCGCTTCTGAGGTTATTGTCAAACAAAGGGGCGATGTTACTAACGTTTATCAGCAGTGGATTCGAACTGCAGCACAATTTCAGGGATTACTTGACCCCTCTGTGGATTCCATAGGCGTGGGCGTTGGGCAAAAAGGCAAAGACCTTTATGTGACCCTGGATTTTTGTGGTGGCATCGTGATCAATAATTGAAAAAGGCACCTCTCTTTGGGATGGAGAAAATCTGGTCAAGGGCGAGGTGCTATTTATATAAAAAGGATAGTCAATAATTTTTTTGAAAGAATAGGAATTTGACAAAGAAAAAGCCCGTTGATTGCATATAAGATTTGTTTGACAAATCTTTGCGTCACGGGCTTTTTTATGAAATATGTTTATTCCATTATTTTAAAAAGAACTTGATTTTTATAATTAACTGAATGCGGCAATAATTGCATCGGCAAATTCTTCTGTGGAGGCAGTACCCCCCATATCTACTGTAAGAATGGATCCTTCGCCGATTACTTTTTCTACTGCCATTTCGATGCTTGCCGCAGCTTTACTTTCACCTAGATGTGCAAGCATGAGAGAAGCGGAGAGGATTGCTGCAGTGGGGTTGATTTTATGCTGTCCTGCAATGTCGGGTGCAGAACCGTGTATAGGCTCAAAAATTGCGCCATCTACACCGATATTTGCACTGGGAGTTAAACCAAGGCCCCCAACTAAACCTGCACAAAGATCGGAAACAATGTCACCATAAAGGTTGGGGCAAACCAGTACATCATAGTCCTCAGGGTGCATTACCAATCGCATACACATAGCGTCCACGATGCTGTCATTAAACTGAATTTGTGGGTATTCTTTGGCAATTTCTCTGGCGATATCAAGGAACATACCATCGGTACACTTCATAATATTTGCTTTATGAACAGCGGTTACTTTTTTTCTGCCTTCTCTTACTGCATACTCAAAAGCATAGCGGATAATGCGCTCGCAGCCCTTTCTGGTAAAAAGCTTGATGCTTTCCGCGGTATTTTCATCTACCATACGCTCGATACCGGCATAAAGATCTTCTGTATTTTCACGAACAATGACTAAATCAATATTCTCGAATTTTGTGATAACCCCAGGATAGGTTTTCGCAGGGCGAACGTTTGCGTATAAATCAAAGGTCTTTCGCAGGGCAACGTTTACACTGCGGAATCCTGTTCCAACAGGCGTGGTGATAGGCCCTTTTAAGGCAACTCCTGTTTTACGGATGGATTTAATGGTTTCATCGGGCAGTGGGGAGCCGTATTTTTCAATCATCGCTGCACCTGCTTCGGCCAGTTCCCATTGTATGTCAACACCGGTTGCTTCCACAACCTTTTTTGCTGCTGCAATTACTTCGGGGCCACTGCCATCACCTGGAATTAATGTAACATGATATGCCATTTTTCTTTCCTCCTGCAATATAAGCAAATTATGGATTTTAACGTAAGTTAGGATGCTCCTCGAATGGAAGGAACTCCAAATTATATTTATACAGGCTATGTTTTCTCTGAATAGTGTGTATCATAGCGCTAAAATGTTTTAGTTAGACTCTTTTGTATAATTTAGTAAACCGCCAGCCAACAGAATATCTCTCTGTCTTGCGGAAATATTTAAACGGGTTGCAATTTCTTCTCCTGTGCGTAGGTGGGTTACCATAACATCCTGACCTTCTACGGCACTTTTGATTTGATCTGCAGCATATTTAATGACAAATTCATCTCCGAGACGAATAGAATCATAGTCCCATTCGTTTGCAAAAACCAAGGGCAAAATTCCGTTATTAATGAGGTTTGCCATATGGATTCTTGCAAAGGACTTTGCAAGAACGGCTTTTACACCTAACTGGAGGGGTGCCAAAGCTGCATGCTCCCGACTACTGCCCTGACCGTAGTTTTGCCCTGCGATAATGAAGCCGCCGCCTGCTGCCTTGGCACGTGCGGGGAATTTGGGGTCGCAAGGTGTTAAGCAGTAATCTGCCAAATAAGGCACATTAGAGCGGTAAGGAAGAAGCTTTGCATTGGAGGGCATAATATGGTCGGTAGTGATATTATCGGTCACTTTTATCAGTGCACCTCCGGAAATATCCTTAGGCACCTTTGTATTTTTGGGGAAGGACTGAATATTAGGTCCTCTTACAACATTTACTGTTTCACCTTCGGGAGCAGGAGGAACGATTAAGTTATCATTTACCAAGAAATGCTCAGGCATGGAAATCAAGGGCGCATCCCCCAAAGTATGGGGATCTGTCAGTTTTCCGGAAAGAGCACTGGCAACGGCTGTTTCGGGACTTACAATATAAACCTGCGCGGATTTTGTACCGCTTCTGCCTTCAAAGTTTCTGTTGATGGTTCTTAAGGAAACCGCATTGGTAGCAGGGGCTTGTCCCATACCGATGCAGGGGCCGCAGCCACATTCCAAAATACGGGCACCAGCAGAAATGATATCAGCAAGGGCGCCGTTTGCCGCTAACATGTTCATAACTTGCTTAGAACCGGGGGCAATAACCAAACTTACGTTGGGGTCTACGGTTTTACCTTTTAGCAAAGCTGCTACGGTCATCATATCCGTGTAGGAGGAATTGGTGCAGCTGCCGATAGCTACCTGATCCACCGCCAGGCCTTCTATTTCATTTACTCTTTTAATATTGTCAGGGCTGTGAGGACAGGCCACCAAAGGTACAATTTTATCCAAATCAACGGTGATTTCCTCATCATATTTGGCATCGGCATCGGCAGAAAGCTCTATCCAATCTTCCTCACGTCCTTGCGCTTTCAAGAAAGTCTTGGTAACCTCATCACTGGGGAAAACAGAAGTAGTTGCGCCCAATTCAGCACCCATATTTGTAATGGTGGCTCTTTGGGGAACACTTAAGCTTTTGACACCTTCACCGCTGTATTCCATAACCTTGCCTACCCCGCCTTTTACGGAAAGCAGACGAAGAACCTCAAGAATAACATCCTTTGCTGTTACCCAGGGCTGTAAGGAACCAATCAGATTCACACGGCAAACCTTAGGCATAGATAAGAAATATGCACCGCCACCCATTGCTACCGCAACATCAAGACCGCCTGCACCAATGGCAAGCATACCGATGCCGCCTCCGGTGGGGGTATGGCTGTCGGAGCCTAACAGGGTTTTGCCTGGCTTACCAAAACGCTCTAAATGTACCTGATGACAAATGCCGTTTCCGGGTTTAGAGAAATAGATGCCGTGTTTTTTTGCTACGGTTTGAATATATTTGTGATCATCTGCATTTTCAAAGCCTGTTTGCAGTGTGTTATGATCAATATAGGCAACGGAACGTTCTGTTTTTACTCTAGGGATGCCCATTGCTTCAAACTGCAAATAAGCCATGGTTCCTGTGGAATCTTGTGTTAAGGTTTGATCAATCTTAATAGCGATTTCCTTGCCGGCAACCATATCTCCGCTAATAAGGTGACTGCTGATGAGTTTTTCTGTAAGGTTCATACATGGTTCCTCCTTATTTTTTGTTCTTTTTTAATGCATATAGATGAGGTGTCAAGGTTTTCATTGCTTCAATCAGCTCTTCTTTACTGATGAAGGTAACACGACCGTCCTCATATAGGCCATCTACCCAATTCAGTAAAGTTGTAGCTTCGGGAGAGTTTTTTTGAATCATATCCTCACCTTTTAAGCCAAGGTATTGGTTTAGCCAGTAAGCAATGCCGGCAGAACCGGAATTTTTATTAATTTCAACGCCGATCGGGCGGTTTAATATCTTTGCAGTATTAAAAATATTGTAAATTTCTTCGTCTTTTGCCATGCCGTCAGCATGAATACCGGCACGGGTTACATTAAAATCCCTGCCTACGAAAGGTGTTCTGTCGGGAATTTGGTAGCCCAAATCGGATTCATAGTATTCGGCTATTTCGGTGATTACTGTGGGATCCATGCCGTCCAGAGTACCACGCATTTGAGCATATTCCATTACCATAGCTTCCAAAGGTGTATTACCTGTTCTTTCGCCAATGCCAAGCAAGGAGCAGTTTACCGATCCGGCACCATAAAGCCATGCTGTTGTGGCATTTACAACAGCCTTATAGAAATCGTTATGTCCATGCCATTCAATTAACTCGCTGGGAATTTGTGCAAAGTGATTGATACCATAAATAATACCCGCAACGCTTCTGGGGAGTGTTGCACCAGGATAAGGAACACCATAGCCCATGGTATCGCAAAAACGTATTTTTACGGGAATTTGATACTGATCCATGAGTTTTTTCAATTCAGTTGCAAATGGTACTACGAATCCATAATAGTCTGCTCTTGTTACGTCTTCAAAATGACAACGAGGGCGTATACCATAATCCAAAGCAGCTTTAACGATTTCCAAATAATCATGAAGAGCTTGTTCTCTTGTTTTGTGCAGTTTATTGAAAATATGGTAGTCGGAACAACTAACCAAAATACCGCATTCTTGCAAGTTCATATCCTTTACTAATTTAAAATCCTCTTTGGTGGCACGAATCCAACCTGTGATTTCGGGAAATTTCAGTCCCATCTCCTGGCAAGCACGAATTGCTTTACGGTCGGTTTCACTGTAAAGGAAGAATTCGCACTGACGAACTTTCCCTTTTGGCCCGCCCAAACGGCTGAGCATTTCGTAAAGCGTTGTAATTTGCTTCACGGTATAGGGTGTTCTTGCCTGCTGTCCATCACGAAAGGTGGTATCTGTCATCCAGATATCATCCGGTGGATTCATAGGAACCAAACGATAGTTAAAGGTGCATTTTGGGATTTCATCATAATTGTAATTATCCCGATAAAGGTTTGGCTCGTCTACATTTTGCAGGTTGTACTGGTATTTTCTTAGTTCTAGTAAATTGGTTTTATTATTGAAAGATAACATTGAATCCCCCCTGTGATCTAATAATATTATTATATCAATAAACTTTTCATTTATAAAATATATCAATAAATCATCTCTGCGTCAATATGAAATAATTTATAATTTTAATATATAAAAGACGTAAAATCAAGAAAAAGTGCCCATATAGCAAATTGAAAATAAATAAATTAGAATCGTTTCAATAGAAATTAACAATATTTCTGTAATAATTTATTGTATTCATGAAAAAAAATAATAGGTTATGGGAATGATTTCTAAATGCTGTTTTTGGATATAGTTGAAAAATTGAATTTGTTTGAGAAATTTTAATTTTGTGAAGGAACTCTTTTTTTAGAGAAAATTTTGAAGATATTCTTAGCAAACGGGGAGGATAATTCCTAAAAAATAAGTACAGCCCTTTTGCAGTGCAATTGGACTGTACTTATAAATATAAAATTTTGCTATTTAATTCATAACTTTTTCTGCAAAATCCGTTCTTACCAAATCGGTAAAAGGGATTCTTTGTGTCAACTGACCGCCCTGTTCCATAATATCCTGAATTAAGGTAAAACCTTCTTCTGAGAACATAGGGTCAGCTTTCCATGTATCTTGTGCCTTGTAGCGTTCAATAATGGTTGTTAAGGTTTCTACGTCGGAATCGGGGAACTGAGGAGAGATTGCTTTTGCGATTTCTTCGGAGGTATGTCCTTTTACCCAAAGCTGACCTTTATAAATTGCTCTGGTAAAGGCTTCGATAATTTCGGGATGAGAATTCATAAAATCATCTCTTGCCATATAAACAGTGTAGGGTACATATCCACTGGCGGCACCTAAGGAAGCAATAATATAACCACTGCCGCTGTTCTCCAATGTAGTTGCGACAGGTTCAAATTCTACGGTATAATCTCCTACATTACCGGTAAATGCACCAGCAGTGGAAGAAAAGTCAATGTTATTAATAATTTCAACATCTTCATTTAATTTCAAACCGTTTTCTTTCAAAACGTATTCCAAAACCATTTCAGGCATGCCGCCTAGTCTGCCGCCAATAATGGATTTGCCTTTGAGGTTTTCCCATCTGAAATCCGGCTCATTCTCTCGAGAAACAAGGAAGTTGCCTGCCCTTTGGGTAAGCTGTAAGAAAGCCTTGGGATAGTCTTCTTTTCCCTCGTTATAAACATAGATGCCGGCTTCCGTACCCAAAAGAGCAATGTCGGCAGAGTCGGAGAGCAATGCCGTCATAGATTTATCGGCACCATTTCCAATGGCGACAGTTACATCCAATCCTTCTTCTTGGAAAAAGCCTAATTCCAAGGCAACATACTGGGGGGCATAAAAGACAGAATGCACGACCTCGTTGAGTCTGACGGGAGTTTGCTCTGCCTGGGCTGTGGATTGGGAAGAGCAACCCGCCAATAGAGATAAAGCCATGGCACCGGCTAACAAAAGAGATATGATTTTTTTCATAAATAACCTCCTAGGGATGCTTTTATTGCTACTATATGCAACAAAGGCTTGAAATTCAAATTGTCCTTGGGAAAATTTCGGTATTTGTAATAGGTTTTTATAATGAATTGGTGTATAATAAATAATTAGTATGGTGAGTTATACGATATTACCATAAATTGGGTTTTAAATGAAATGGGAGGTCAATTATGACTGAAAAAGTAATGTTGATAGATGGAAATAGCATTGTAAATCGTGCCTTTTACGGTGTGCCCCTTTTAACGAATAGCGAAGGGAAGTATACCAACGGAGTTTACGGATTTTTGAATATACTTTTTAAATTAATGGATGAGGAATGTCCGGATTATTTGGCAGTTGCCTTTGATTTGCATGCCCCTACTTTTCGCCATAAGGAGTTTGAAGGCTATAAAGGAACGAGAAAGGGAATGCCAGATGAGTTACGGGAGCAGATGCCGCTATTGAAGGAAATGCTTCAGGCCATGGACATTCCGATTTTCGAAATGGAAGGCTATGAGGCGGATGACATTTTGGGTACTCTTTCTGCTAAAGCTGAAGAACAAGGGGTTTTGCCCGTTGTAGTTTCCGGTGATAGAGATTTATTGCAACTTGCCAGTGAGACCTTAAAGGTACGCATTCCCAAAACCAAGGGGGGACGTACGGAAACAGAGGATTACTATGCTAAAGATGTTGTGGAAAAATATGGCGTAACCCCTTTGGAATTTATTGATGTCAAAGCATTGATGGGAGACTCCTCGGATAACATTCCTGGTGTTCCGGGGATTGGTGAAAAAACCGCTACAAAAATTATTCAAGCTTATCACGATTTGGAGAATGCCATTGCCCATTGTTTAGAGGTGAAGCCGAAAAAAGCGTCAGAAAACTTAGCGGAATTCCAAGAACAGGCAAGAATGAGCAAGTTTTTGGCAACCATTATACGGGATATGCCCATTTCTTTTGAGAAAGAGCAAACCAAAATTGGGGATATGTTTAATCCTATGGCTTATGATTTGGTGAAACGTTTAGAACTGAAAAGTATGTATGGTCGCTTTGAAAAAGAAGAAGTTCACACAGCGCAAGTTCAAGATTTTCATGGTATTTATTCTTTAGATGAAGCGCAAAGCTTTTTTTCTTCTCTGGAAAAGAAACAAACGTCCTATCTTCTTTTTATGGACGAGGGGGAATGTCAAGGTATTGCTTTATATCAAGAGGACTCAAGGGGCTGTTGGCTTGAAGTTGGAGAAGATTTAACGGTAGAGCAGCTTATTACAGTAGCGAAACCTTTTTTTACGGATGAAGAATATATAAAAATAGGCCACGATGTGAAAAAAGATGTTAAATTTCTTCGAGGGATGATTGAAAAAACGCCGGTAATTTCCTTTGATACTGCTATAGGAGCTTATATTTTAAATCCTACAGGGTCTTCCTATGCATATGATGATTTGGCAAAGACGTTTTTGAACCAGGTATTTTTTTCTGTGGAGGAAGTATTGGGAAAAGGAAAAAGCAAAAAGGCATTTTCTTCACTTTCCCAAGAAGAAAGAAAAAATTTTGCTGTAACCCAAGCAAAGGTTTTCTTTGAAGTAAAAGAGATTATGGAAAAGCAGATTAAGGAAAACGGGCAGCAAGAACTTTTTTATGATATAGAGATGCCTTTGATTTATGTGCTTGCTGATATGGAAGAATATGGAATTAAGGTGGATAAGAATGCTCTGATAGAATACCAGAGAAATCTGGAGGAAAGTATTCAAATTATTACAAAAGAGATCTTTGCTCTTTCGGGAGAGGAATTTAATCTGAATTCTCCCAAACAACTTGGGGTTATCCTATTTGAAAAATTGGGGTTAAAAGGCGGGAAAAAGACAAAAACAGGTTATTCCACTGCCGCCGATGTTTTGGAAAAATTGAAATATGAGCATCCCATGGTAGAAAAAATATTGTATTATCGTCAGTTGGCAAAGCTGAAAAGTACCTATGCTGATGGGCTTTTGGCTGTGATGGATGAAAAAACAGAAAAGATTTATTCAACGTTTAATCAAACCATTACCGCTACAGGGCGCATCAGCTCTACTGAGCCGAATTTACAGAATATTCCCGTTCGTTTGGAATTGGGAAGAGAACTGCGTAAGGTTTTTATTCCCGAAAACAAGGAATACTGTTTTTTGGATGCGGATTATTCTCAGATTGAATTACGGGTGCTTGCCCATATTGCAGGGGATGAAACCTTGATTCATGCTTTTCGAAATAATCAGGATATTCATAGGTTAACTGCTTCTCAGGTGTTCCACGTGCCTTTTGAGGAGGTCACACCTTTACAAAGAAGTAACGCAAAGGCAGTTAATTTTGGAATTGTATACGGGATAGGCGCTTTTAGTTTAAGCCAAGATTTGGGGATTAGCCGAAAAGAGGCGGAACAATATATTGCTGCTTATTTTACAAAATATCCCAATATTAAAAAGTATTTAAATGAGACCATTTCCAATGCTACGGATCAGGGCTATGTTTCCACCCTTTGGAACAGAAGAAGGGCTATGCCCGAATTGCAGAGCAATAACTTTATACAGCGTTCTTTTGGAGAGCGAGTTGCTATGAACATGCCCATTCAAGGCAGTGCGGCGGATATTATTAAGATTGCCATGGTTCAGGTGCATAAGGCTTTGAAAGAGGGGGGCTATCGTTCTCGTCTGATTTTACAGGTGCACGATGAACTTCTGATTGAAACTTATTTAGAGGAAAAAGAAGCAGTAGCAAGGATTTTAAAAGAAAAAATGGAGCAGGCGGCAAAGCTTTCTGTTCCGTTGGATGTGGATGTGCATGAAGGGAATTCTTGGTTTGAGGCAAAATAAAAATGAGGGATATGTAATGAATGTCATTGGTTTAACAGGAGGAACAGGTAGCGGAAAGGGCATTGTCAGTCAGTGCCTTAAGGATGCAGGAGCCATGATTATTGACGCTGACTTGATTGCCCATGAAATTATAAAAATGGGAAGGCCGGCTTATGGGGAGCTGGTGGATTACTTTGGCGAGGAAATTTTAAGACAAGATGGCGAGATTTTTCGTCGTAAGCTTGGCGAAATTGTGTTTCGGAATAAGGAAAAACTGGAATTTTTGAACCACTGCACCCATAAATATATCGCACGGGAGATTGCAAGGCAAATTCAAGAGGCAAAGGAATTAAGAAAGGCGAAATTGATTATCATAGATGCGCCTTTGCTGCTTGAAGCGGGGCTTGGCGATATTTGTGATGCCATTTGGGTTGTTTACGCCGATGAGGAGGTACGGGCCCGCCGTGTAATGCAGCGGGACGGCATTACATATGAAACGGCAAAAGCGCGGATTGCAAATCAAAAATCATGGGCGGAATATAAGAGTTATGCCCAAGAAATAATTAACAATAGCACTACGATGGAAGATGTGCAGGTGCAGGTTGCCAATATGATGAAAAAATACGCATAGTGTGTATTGTTTTAAATCCAGGTTTTTGCAAGAAAACATATGAATGTTTTTGAATTTGGGGATTAAATATGTTTATGTTTTATTCATTGATTTATTCAATGAGATTTTCGAAGTTCAAATTTGGAAATTTCCAATAAATAAGTTAAAAATTAAAATTAAAGTGTGGGTGAAGAAATGCTTCGTTTGATTAAGAAAATACTTACCCGGGTTCTTTTGCTCTTAGTGGTTGTTGCATTGGGGTATTTTATTGTGCTACCCAAAGTATTGCCCATCAAATATCGAGAACAGGTTGAGAAGTATGCAAAGATGTATGATGTGGAGGAATCCTTAATATATGCTGTTATTTTTTGCGAGAGTCGCTTTAATCCTGATGCCCATTCTAGGGCGGGAGCAAAGGGCTTGATGCAGGTAACAACGGAAACAGGATGGTGGGTTGCCAGTCGTGTGGATTCCTTGGATGTGGATACCTTAGATTTGAAAGATCCGGAAACCAGTATTGCCGTGGGAACTTGGTATTTGCAATGGCTGGAGGAAAAATTCGGTGATGTTCAGCCTACGGTTTTGGCTGCATATAATGCAGGTCATGGGAAGGTAAGCCAGTGGCTTGACGACAATCAATATAGCGAGGATGGTTATCATCTGGAGGAAATTCCTTTTCCTGAAACAAACAGTTACGTTAGAAAAGTAGAGCTTGTGCAAAAACTTTATAAAATTTTTTATAGATTATAGTTTTTATGGAGGCACATATGAAAAAGAATTTAATGGTACTAATCCTTCTTTGTGTTCTGATTCTCTCAGGATGTTCAGAAGGCGTTGGGAATGATAATAAATTTTCCGTTTCCGGAGATGTGGAGAAAAGCCAAGAGGAGACCCATGTTTTGACTTTATCTATGCGTGTGCCGGAAACCTTAAACCCGTTGCGAAACAGAGAAGAAACGGTGGATACGATACTAAAACTGATTTTTCAGCCCTTGATTGCTTTTGATGGGGCTGATAAGCCTTGTCCTTCTGTTGCTGAAAGCTGGAGCTTCTCCGAAGATGGTTTAACGCTTTCCTTGCAGCTTCGCTCCGATATTACTTGGCAAAATGGTTCCCCTTTGACTGCAGATGATGTAGCTTTTTCCATTGATACCATTCAGGGAGCTACGGAGGATTCTGTATATAAAAAAGTAATGGATTATGTTTCTACTTACCACAAAACAGGGCAGTATTCTATAGATATTTCTTTCCGTACACCTTTTAGCAAAAACTTGGCGGCACTGGAGTTTCCTATAATCTCAAAGGCATATTACCAAGGGCAGTCGGACCCAAAAAGTGAAGTGAATTTATCACCTATGGGCAGTGGGCCTTATGCCATGAAATCCTACTCTGTGGCGTCGGAAATGATATTGACGGCAAATCCTTCTTATGCTGGACAAAAGCCTGCAATTGACACAGTTTCCGTTCGTACTACAGGCGGGGCAGAAACGGATGTTTATGCCTTTAACCAGGGAATGACGGATATTTTGGTTACGGATGCGGTGGATACAGGTCGCTATGCCGATGAAGGCGGGGCAGATGTATACCAATTTGTTTCCGGGCAATATGACTTTATTGGGTTTAACTTTCATCGTTCTTTGTTTCAGGATAAAAATATGCGTCAGGCGGTTGATTACGCACTGCCAAAAAAAGCAATTTATGATAACGTATATTTACAGTATGCCCAACTCACTAATACTCCTGTAAGCCCCAGTTCATGGTTGTATGAAGAAAACGTTGCGCCCTTTGAATATGATGGGGATATGGCGGCAACGTTGTTGAAAAATGCGGGATGGATAGACAAAAACGGCGATGGAAGACTGGAAAAAGACGGTGAAAATGGAGAAGAACAGCTTCATGTCACAATTTTAGCAAATCAAGAAAATGGGGCGAGGAAACAAATCGCCACGAAGCTTCGAGATGAGCTAACCCTGTTGGGCTTTGATGTATCTTTGGATTTACAACCATTTGATCAATATCAGGAAAAATTTTTGAATGGGGATTTTGACTTGATTGTAGGTGGATGGCAGATTTCCCCTGTCACAAATCTATATGATTTTTTTGGCAGCGGTGGAAGTATGAATTATATTGGCTATGAAGACGAACAGATGGATGCTTTACTTTTGGCGGCAAATCAGGCCGTTGGAGAAGGGGAAACTTTGCTGGCATACAGCAGCCTGCAAAAGCGAATTGCTGAGGAATTGCCGTATATCAGTATTGCTTTTCGAAAGAAAGCCATGCTTACATCTGTCCGTGTCGGCGGGGAGATTGTACCGACAGAAGAAGATATTTTTTATTCCATAAGCCAGTGGACGTTTGATAGTGACAAAGAATAGGGGGGGAGTCTATGTCCGAGGTAAGAAAGAATCCTTTTACGGGAGAGTGGACGCATTATGCGGAAAACAGAAAAAACCGTCCCTATGAGTTTTTGCATAAAATCGAGTGTAAATATAATGGGAGTGAGGGATGCCCGTTTTGCGGCGGAAATGAAGATAAAACAACTCCACCCCTTTATCAGGATGGAGCGGACGACTGCTGGAGAATTCGTGTTTTTCCCAATATGTTTCCTACCGTAAATGAAGGGGAGGAGAAGGCTTTTGAAAATACCTTTTACCAACATGCTTCTGGTCGGGGACTACATGAGATTTTGGTGGATACCCCTCATCATGAAGAAACCATTGATCATTTTTCCCAGATACAGCTGGAGCAAGTTTTTGGGGTGTTACAAGAAAGATATAGAAAAATGCTGTTGTCGGATGAAGTGAAATATATTCAAATTTTTAAAAACTGTGGCCCGTTGGCGGGGATGAGCATTCGTCATTCTCACTGGCAGATTGTTGGAGTGCCTGTTGTGCCCCAGCGGGTGGAATTGATGCGTCGGCATATGCAGGCGGACAATTGTTTTTTTTGCAAAATGCTGGCTTATGAAAAGGAGCAGGGGATACGTATTGCAGATGAAAATCAGGATTTTTTTGCTATTACGCCTTATGCTTCTCGCTTTCCCTATGAGCTTTGGCTTTGTCCCAAACGCCATATCTCCACGTTTGCCAATGTGACAGCAAAAGAATTAATGTCGTTGTCGGCTTTATTAAAGAGCCTTTTGCCCCAAGTTGCTTCGTTGCGCCAGGATATAGGGTATAATATTTGTTTGATTGATGGTGAAGTGGGTGGAGATTTTCACTGGCATATTGAAATTTTGCCCAGAATCGGTGGGTTTGCCGGCTTCGAATATGCCTCAGGGAGTTATATTAATCCTATTTTACCGGAACAGGCGGCAGAATACTATCGCAAGAGAAAATGATTGTTTCAAAGAGGAAGATATGCTTGTAGTCTAATTCTTTTTGAACGTAAAGAAAACCTGAGTGCTTCACTTATGGGTAAAGGTTCAGGTTTTTTTATTTATTACTTTTGGTGAAAGTAATCTTTGAATATACGCATTGCTGGCTGAATCGTAAAAAATTGCTATTGTTACAATTGAAAGATAAATAAAATTTATAAGGTTCCTCTTTCTTCAAGCATTTCGGTGATGGCTTCAAAGCCTTTTTTCAAAAAGTTAATTTTTTTGTCTAATATGACTGTATCATTTTCTTGTATTTTGACTTCGCAAATAATTCTTGCATTGTCTTCCGTTTTTTCGGTGCCTCCACCTATCGTTGACCATGTTATTGTCACATCTTCAGTAGATAATTCATTTTCTGATTCTACAATAAATTGTGCGCCATCAAAAAAAGCTGCTTCTGATTTTGCATTTACAATAACTTTTTTGTCATGCTGATATACTTCAATTGTATTGTAGCCTTCCGTTGACTGACTTAATAGTTCATAATCGGAGGTATCTATTTTGAATGGATTTTCTGCTTCAATTGTTTTAGAGCCACATCCAGTGCATGCAATAAGCAAGATCAGATGGCAGAATAATATTATATTTTTTATCATGAAAATATCCTTTCCCATTTACTCGTCTATGATGAATAAGTATCAATTTGTCAAATATCTTTACTTGCCTCTCGGATACTTAAGCTATGCATTCTGTTTCCGTATTTGGCAATAAAATTTCCTGCCCAGTCTGGGTTTACCATGGGATAATCCCTTTAACTTCAATCAATGGCTTTATTAATAAAAAATTCATCGCTGCCCAGATGATTGAAAATGATTTTTTCTAACAATTCTTTGTTTTTCGTTCTTTTCTGGAAAGTTGGGGGTCTATGAAAAGCCTTTGAATCCAAAAAACAGTATCTCTGGATTAAGACAGCATAAGTCCATTAATTTTTTCATTTTTGCAAAGATTGTATCTGAATCCATAGGTACTCCTATCTATACAGTATAAAATTTAAAAATCCTAAATATTATATCACAATAAATATGGAAGAAAAAGGAACAATTTTAACCAAATTGTGGAAGTGAAATGTTACCAAATTTCTGCTGTTCACTAGTTATCTATTATCTGGGCATTGGAACAGAGATAGTATAAAAAAACCGGTGAAATAGATACCCTTTTTCACCGGTTTTTTTATTAGGTTATAGTTTATCAATTTCCCCATTCATAATATAGGGCAAAACTTGCTGTATCTTATCAAAAGACCAATTCCACCATTGCAGCTTTTGCAATTGGGTTATCGTTTCATCACAAAAACGTTTTTTTATTTCTTGTGCCGGAACGCCTCCTACAATTGTATACGGAGGCACATCTTTTGTTACCACCGCTCTTGCGCCGATGATTGCACCGTCTCCAATATGAACGCCGGATAGAATTACTGCTTCGTATCCAATCCAAACATCATTTCCAATTATAATATCACCTTTATTATCCCAAGCAGATGCAACTTGTGTTTTATTTAAATTCCATTCATCAAAAAAAATTGGAAATGGATATGTTGAAAGGGATTTTAGGGTATGATTGGCACTGGTAAAAAGAAATTTTGCGCCACAAGCGATGGAACAGAACTTACCAATAATCAGTTTATCTTGGTTGATGGGGTAATGATATAGCACATTATTTTTTTCGAATTGTGTAGGATCAGAAACAAAGTCATTGTACATGGTATAATCCCCAATGATAATATTGGGATTTGTAATAACATTTTTTAAATATACTGTTTCTAAATCATTCCTTCTTGGATATATTTTTTTATCTGAAATAGTCATAAAAAACCTCCTGAGTTTATTTTTAATCAACTATTTCAGTCATTGCAATGCACCTTTTCATTTTATCACCAGCTTTGGAATTTTAAGTCGTCAACTTAGTATAGCATAAAGAAGAAGCAAATGAAAGATTTTCACCCTATGATTCTGAGTTCAGTCTGTTTTATCAAATTAAAGTTAAGTTTGATTAGGTCTGTATATGGTTTTTCGTTTTATCTATGATAAAATGAGTGAAAAGATATTTATTATGGGGAAGGGGGAAGAAAATGAAGCAGGAGAAGAAAACAATGCTCAATGCAGTTATATTAATCATGATTGGTTTTTGGATACTTTCTAAAATTCCGTTTAATCAAAATATAAACCAAGAAATTTCTGCAAATATATATAAAAATGGAATGCAAAGCGGTGAAACAACCGTTGTAATAGATGGGGAAAAAAGCAACTACCTATTTCATAATGACGAAAGGTTTCATGGAAAATTTCAAATTCTATCCTACGAAAAAACAGATAGAAAAGATATGTATTCAAATATTAAGTGGAATAGTGATGATAACGTTCAGAAAGTATTATACTTTCAAAATGGTACGTTTCCTTCCATGGACATAATTTCTACGCTTTTCATCAATGAAGAAATGACGGAATTTTCATTGATGTTTACAGATGGTACTGTCATCGCAACATCAGATGAAGTTTATCAGCTTTATACAAAACATGTTTTTTATGATGATGTTACAGAGATTACAACAGTTAAAGATGTAGAAAAAATTCCTGAGATATAGGTGTATATTGTTTGCTCTGATTTGGGGTATTGGTTATGAGAGTGCAGTTTTTAAAAAAACATTCATTGGCAATAAAAAAACAACATGCATAACTCTGCATGTTGTTTTTTCGTAGTGCGGATGGTGGGACTCGAACCCACACGATATCACTACCGCCAGATTTTGAGTCTGGTGCGTCTGCCAGTTCCGCCACATCCGCAAGTAAAACCGCCTGCTTATATTATCATAAAAAAATATATAATGCAAGCAGTTTTTGAGTTTTTTTAAAAAATATTACATTTTTTCAGGTTCAGGATATGTTTCACCAAAGGTATCAACGCTTACTTTTGTCATAACCTGATCTTCTACGGGGCGATCGCCGCGGCTGGTGCGAACATTTGCAATGGTATCTACCACTTCTTGTCCTTCGATTACTTTACCAAAAGCGGCATACTGGCTATCCAGATGGGGTGATTTTTCGTGCATAATAAAGAACTGAGAGCCTGCGCTGTTGGGGTTCATAGCACGAGCCATAGAAAGTACGCCCTTATCGTGCTGTAAATCATTCTTTACGCCATTTATGGAAAATTCACCACGGATTTGATATCCGGGGCCACCCATACCTGTGCCGTCAGGACAACCACCCTGAATCATAAAGCCGTTAATGACACGGTGGAAAATTAAACCGTCATAGTAGCCTTTGGTTACTAAAGAAATAAAATTATTTACGGTGTTTGGAGCGATTTCAGGATAAAGTTCTGCCTTAATTATGCTGCCGTTTTGCATTTCAAATGTTACAACAGGATTTTTTGCCATGATATTCTTCCTTTCATGTTTAAAAATTCAAATTTTCTAAATTAACCCATATCAAACGTCAGTATCTTGCTTAGAAGCATGACTCTGCCAAGGTTTGGAAAATGGGATAGCTTGGCTCATTATAGCATATTGCCCTAAGGGAAGCAAATATTCCTTAAATATTATTTTCATATTCCAAAGTTACCATTACCAGCTCGGGACGGTTAAAAATGCGGAAAGGGAAGGTACTGTTTCCAAGACCTCGGCTGACCACCATGGCAGTGTTGTTTTTTTCATAAATTCCCGATGTATAGGCTGGGAAAAAGCCTTGATTTGGAGCGAAAATACCCCCTATGAAGGGAAGACGGATTTGTCCGCCGTGGGCATGTCCGGTAAATGCTAAATCCACGTTGTTTTCCACATAGGTATCAAATAATTCGGGACGATGGGAAAGAAGAAGGTGGAAAGTACCGTTCTCCGTACCTTTTAAGAGTGTGGAAAGAACCTGGGAGTAATAAGGATTTACTCGTTTATCCGCAAGTCCGATGATTTCCATAGTATCCCCATTTTTTTCAATAATAGACTTCCCATTTTCTAAAACAGTCACGTCTGTTTCACTGAATCTTTCTAAAAGTTCGTCAAAATAACCTGATTGATGCTCGTGATTTCCGCTGACATAATAAACAGGGGCAATATTAACGGCACCCTCTACGAAAGTCATTGCCGTATCCAAATTTGTACGGTTTCGATCAATTAAATCTCCTGTGATAACGATAATGTCCGGCGTAGCATTTTCGATTTTTTCAAGAAGTCTTTCTTGATTCCCTCCGAAAGCTTTATTTTGCAAATCGGAAACCTGTAAAATTTTATAGCCGTCAAATCCCTTGGGAACATTTTTTGAATAGGTTTTTTGTGTGAGCATCAGCCCATTGTTTTGCCAATATAAAAAGCCTGTTAAACAAAGTAAAGAGCAAATGGCTTTGGTTTTAAAGAATTTCAAACAGTTCACCGCCGTTTCAAAAATAGTTTCTTGTTCATTATAAATTTGTTTTGGGAAGAAAACAAGAGCAGGCGTGACAATTTAGGTTACGGTTTCACTTTTAAATTTTGTTATGATAAACGCAATACACTTTTTAGAAAAAATTAACAAAGGATGGATGGAAAGCATTTGTTTTCGACAGACTTGATACAATTGAAGCTCTGTTTTATTCATGGTATACTAGAGTAAATAAACAAAAAGTCAAGGCTACGTGTTTTCCTAGCGAAACGAGTGATTGCTTTTTAGCAAAAATGTAAATTTTT
>NZ_DAOUQB010000054.1 GCF_030625865.1 Anaerotignum sp.
TCCTCCAAAGATTTTTCCATCGTAGGAATTACTTCCGGTATATAAAGCCCTCCATCCGGACAAATCCCTCTTAAAATGGCTTGAGACGCCGTTGCCCGAATAGACTGATCTCTGGTTCCCATATATGTTAAATTTGCCATATCAAATTCCTTCTTCCTCTTCTAAAATTTACGATTAGTTCTATCTTTACAAATTTTTCACCATTTGTCAACCACCATTAAACATTTGTCCATGATTTACAGACACTTTTATTCCCATTTCCATCCTACAGCATATTTATTTTTTAATCTTCCACCTTGTCTTTTTGCCCAGCCCAAGGGAAAACCGTCTACGCAAACCAACGTCCAGCCTTCCTTGCCGTCCGCCTCCACGGTCTCCCCTTTTAAATACCGAATTACCCTGTCATCCTCCAAAGGAAAATCCTGGGTATTCAAAACTTCATCCTTGCTTAGTCCCATAGCAAAGGCTTGTGATGGTTCGAATCGACCTTTTTTCAACGTCCCTAACTGCCAGCCGGTGCGTAATACTCGAAGGCCTTTCATGGAAGGCATGCCCGACGGTAGCAAGTACAAACTATCCCCAAAAATCTTATATGTTCCGTAAAAAGTTGTTTTCAATGTTTCTTTTGCAAAAGCAAAAAAGGGCTCCAGTTCTTTCTCTTTTTCCCCAATCTCACCTGCTAGAGTAAGTTGCTGTGCCTCACCATTTTTCTGCAATAACGCAAGAAAATGTCCTTCTCCTTTTATTTTATGGGGATACAGTCTTGCACAATGATGAAATTCTTGTACGCCCGGGGAAAATCCATATTTCTTCTCAATGGGAACAAGGGAAAATTCCGCATGTTTCTCTAAAAAATGGGCTATGGTTTTCTCGTTTTCCTCCACTGCAAATGTACAGGTTGAATAGAGTATCATTCCGCCCGGACGGAGCATCTTAGCGCAAAATTCCATAATTTTTTCCTGCTCATTTTGGCAAAACGTAAGCATCTCTTTGTTCCAGCTTTTCACCATATCCGGTTCCTTACGAAACATCCCCTCACCCGAGCAAGGAGCATCAATAAGAATTTTATCAAAAAAATCCAAAAACCGCTCCTCTAATCGTTCCGGAGACTCACTCATTACAACACTATTTCGAATACCAAAGAGCTCCACATTTTTCAAAAGTGCCTTTGCCCGCCCGGCACTAATATCATTGGCAACCAAAAGCCCCTCGCCTTGTAGCCTTGCCCCCAACTGTGTAGATTTTCCTCCCGGTGCAGCACAAACATCCAAAACCCGTTCTCCCGGCTTAATGGGCAACGTAGCCCCTGGACTCATGGCACTGGGCTCCTGCAAATAATAAAGCCCTGCATGATAATAAGGATGCTTTGCCGGCCGTTCAGCCTCCAAATAATAAAATCCATTCTCACACCAAGGAACAGGTATCAGAGAGAAAATATCTTTTTTTGCAAAATTACTTGCCGTCGTCTTCAGCGTGTTAACACGCAATCCAAAATACCTTGATTCTTCAAAGGAATCCAGATATTTTTGGTATTCATCTCCCAATAGTTTTTGCATTTTTTCCGTATATTCAATGGGTAATTCCATACTTTCCCTCCAATATTTATCGTTCTTTTTAACATCATACTGAAAAACAGCATAGAATACAAGAAATAGCCAAAAAAACATCTGAAAATCTATATCGTTTTTTATCTTTACAAAGAGCCTTATCTCGTATAAGATAAATAACGTCACTTAATATTTTTTTAAGATTTACAAAGGAGGTTGTTACATGGGAAAAGCAATATGGAAGCCTGGCACAGTGCTTTATCCTGTACCAGTTGTCATGGTATCTTGCGGTACGGAAGAAAAAGGAAATATTATTACAGTTGCGTGGACAGGAACCATTAATAGCGACCCTGCGATGACCTATGTTTCCATACGTCCCTCACGTCATTCCTTTGAACTCATCCAAAGCAGCGGCGAATTTGTTATTAACTTGGTCACAAAAGACTTAGCCTATGCCTGTGACTTTTGCGGGGTAAAAAGCGGAAGGGATATGGATAAATTTAAGGAAATGAATCTTACTCCAAAGAAAGGGGAAAAAGTAAATGCACCCATCATTTACGAAAGCCCTGTAAACATCGAGTGCAAAGTAAAGGATATTATCCCCTTGGGCACACATCATATGTTTTTGGCAGAAGTGGTTTCCGTTAGCGTCAGCGATGAATATTTAGATGAAACAGGAAAATTTCATTTTAATGATACACAACCTGTTTGTTATTCCCACGGCGCATATTTCACTCTTGGTGAACAATTGGGGACTTTTGGCTATTCCGTAAAAAAGCTGAAAAAAACGAAAAAAAAGAAATAAGAAAGAAAACGTATTTAAGGGAGGATTTTTGCAATGTTACAAATCACAGAGGTCAATATCTATTCTATCGATAAAAGCGAGGATGGTTGGGCAATCGAAGGGGAAATTTCTTTTGAGGATGATTTAACTTCAGCCTTTGAAGCAACCTATCTTGCTGATGAAGACGAATTAGAAAATCTTTCTTTAGAATTAGAATTTGAAGAAGGGTATGACTTACGCGCATTGAAAAGGTGGATTGTAAAAGCAGCAAATGACTTTGAAGACTAAAAAATAAACGGCGATTGAAAAACAATCACCGCAAACTGTAGACAAACCTATTTCATAAAACAAAAAGGCTTAGAAACAAAAAATTTCCCAGGCAGAATCCGCAGGATGAGCTTTGCCCATCCGAGGAAAATAGGGCGTTTCAAGACCTTTTGGTCGCAGGAACTCATCTATTTGTCCTCTGCTAACTTGAAAAAAGCTTGAAGGAACTGAGCTTTTTTCAAAAGGTGTCGACTTTATCGACACCCTGCGGCGATTGAAAAACAATCGCCGTTTTTATTACAAATTCTTATAATATCTTTTCAGGGCAGAAATCAAGGTAATCGGCGGAAACCAAATGAAAAAAAATCCCTTCTTTTTCTCCTTTTATGCCGTTATCATGACTGGATTTCCCATGTAAATGTCCATACACTACATGTCGAATCGGATATTCACGAATAATGTCTAAAAAAGCAGAATTCTCCTGCTTATCATTCACTGGTGGAAAATGCATCATCAAAAGAATTTCTTCCGCACCTTTTCGCATGGCACTGTCCAAAGAAAGACGTAGCCTAATCTGTTCCCTTTCGTAAAGCTTTTTATCTTGTGCAGTAAAACGGCTGTCATTTGGACACAGCCAGCCTCTTGTACCACAAATAAATACATTTTCATAAAGATCGCAATCATTTTTTAAAAATCGCATTCCCTCATATTTTCTCTCTAATTTGGCGGCAGACTTCCACCAATAATCATGATTTCCCTCCAGAAATATTTTTCGTCCCGGTAAGTTTTGAATGATCTCTAAATCAGCCGCAGCTTCCTCCTCTTTCATGCCCCAGGAAATATCCCCGGGTATTAAAACAGTATCCTCTTTGCTGATTTTCCTTCTCCAATTTTCAATAATCTTCTCGCTATGGCCTTCCCAGTGAGCACCAAAAATGCTCATCGGTTTCTCTACCGAAAATCCAAAATGAAGATCGGCGATGGCAAATAAACCCATGACACTGCTCCTTTTCAAACTCGATAAACCTCGGCTAACACATTTAGCTTTTCGTTAAACGCTTTCAGCTCATCAATATCCTCATTATTCCACACTTCCACAAACTCCTTATTGATTTCATCCATTTGCTCCAGTTTTGCTCCGAAATATAGATTTTGTATATTGTCCAAAATGTTTGTTACCAGATTCCCCTTTATTTCGTTTAATCTCTGGGCATTGGTGATTTCTTCTCGGATTGTTGACATTTCCCGATCCAAATGAAATGCAGCTTCTGCACAAATTCTAAGTCTCTTCTGCAAGTTATCCGGAATATTACCGCTATATTTATACCTTAGAGAATGTTCTGCCGTTGCCCAAAAATTCATGGCATTGGTGCGAATTTGTATTTCCGCCAAAACTTCCTTCGGTCCAAGGGCCGTGCTCAAAGGATACCGTATGATCATATGATAGCTTCGGTAACCGCTGGGTTTTGTATTGTTTATGTAATCTCTTTCTTCTACGATTGTCATATCTTTTCTGGAGCGAACCATAACCACAACCTTTTCAATATCCTCAACAAACTGGCATAAAATACGAATCCCTGCAATATCCTCTATCTTTTCCTCTATTTTCTCTGGTGGTATTTGCTTTTTTCCGGCTTTTTCTAAAATACTCGCCGGTTTTTTCAATCGTCCCGTTACTGAGTCAATGGGAGAGTAAATTCCCAAGTGTTTACACTCCTTGTCTAAGTATCGGAATTTTAAAAGCAACTCATCCATGGCTTGTTCATAAGGATATAAAAGTTCTTTCCAGTTGACTATTTCCACAACAACACCTCTTCTCCTCGCACTGACTCTTATTTTACTTCAAAACCTTCTTATAATAAAGGGAAACAATATAGCAAAACCCTGTTTATTAATTCATATTCTGACAAAATTCCTCTTTTGTCAAAGAATACCAGTTCTTGTCCATCAGTTCCCCATCATAACGTCGTTCTCCCTTCCTCTGAACCCCTTCAAATTGGAAACCGCACTTTTCAATTACTCGCTGAGAACGTATATTATCCGTATAATGAGAAACAGAAATCAAATCATATGCTTTTTCACAGAAGCCATAGGAAAGAATACGTTTCACTGCTTCTGTCATAAATCCTTTTCCCCAATAATCCTTGCCAATGGCATATCCAATCATTCTTGCATCTTCATTCTCTCTGGTTGAATCAGGCATTAAACCCACAGTGCCAATCAACTTACCGGTTTGCTTTTCAATAATTCCAAATATATCTTCTTTTCCCAAAAATATCTCAGTAAGTAACTGCTTTGATTCTTCCAAACTTTCGTGGGGTTTCCACCCAGCATTTTTTCCTACTTCTTCGTCCTTACTGTATTCAAAAAGTTCTGATGCATCTTTTTCTGTTAAATTTCGCAAAATCAGACGTTCTGTTATTAATATCATAATCATTCCTCCTATTTTTATTATATCACATATACAAAAGTGAAACCACCGCATCCTATTTTGAAAGTATTTTGAAAAAAACTAAAAAACAACTTGACAGTATCCAATTATGATGGTAGGATATCCTTAAAGTTAGTTAAAGCTAACTAATAATTTTATTCGGAGGTCTGTTATGAGTGTTGTAATCGTAGGCGGACACGACCGCATGGTTCGTCAATATATGGATATATGCAAAAAATACAATTGCAAAAGTAAGGTTTTCACCCAAATGCCCGGAAATTTTCGTAACCAAATTGGGAAAGCCGATTTAATTGTGCTTTTCACCAGTACAGTATCTCATATTATGGTTGCCGGGGCGGTGCAAGAAGCGGAACGCAATCAAATTACGATTGCCCGTTCTCACAGTTCTTCTTCTTCCGCGTTAAACAAAATTCTTAGTTCTTACTGTCAGGCTTAAGTTAGTCTTGCCTAACAAAAGGAGGTTTACTTATGTCTGATTTTGAAATGCAGATGCTTTATCATGGTGCCCCTACCCTCTATGGCATTAAGCAGGCAAATCTTTTTTCTTTGCCCTTACCTTGCCTGCATAACTTAAAAAATGAAGTGGCTGTTTATCAAAAACATCTAGAGAAAAAAGGGATTTCTTTGCAGTATCTATACTGCTGTGAAAAGCGTGTATTTTTTTTGGTTTACAGAAAAGAAAAACTACTGAACTATTTTAGTAATCCCAGTGTAAAGGCCTTCCTTATACAAACTGGCTATCCCTTTACTGTAAATCAAGAATCATCCCTTTTGGATACTTTAGCCTATCTTCGCCGTCGTATTCAAAAATGCAATGAATTCCCTCATGAAATCGGATTTTTTTTAGGTTATCCGCCGGAAGATGTTCTCGCTTTCATTGAGGAAAAGGGCCAAAATTATAAGATCTGCGGTTATTGGAAAGTCTACAGTGATGAAAAAACCGCCGTAGCAACTTTTCAGCAATACACAAATTGTAGAAAAAAACTATTACGTCAAGCTTCCAAGGGAATACCAATTCTCTCTTTATTGGAAGGAAAACAAAAATTTCAGGAGGTATTGTAAATGAAAAAAGCTGTTATTTATTGGAGTGGAACAGGTAATACCGAAGTTATGGCAAAAGAAATCGCCCAAGGTATGGGGCAAGACACGGAAATCTTCTCTGTAGATGCCTTCCATGGTAATATTGGTGATTACGAAAAAGTTGCTTTTGGTTGTCCCTCTATGGGTGATGAAGTTTTAGAAGAAGGAGAATTTGAGCCTTTCTTCTCTTCCATCGAAAGCGATCTAAAAGGCAAAAAAGTTGCCTTATTCGGTTCCTATGGTTGGGGTGACGGCCAGTGGATGCGTGATTGGTGCACAAGATGCGAAAAAACCGGCATCAATCTTTTTAACGACGGTTTAACCATCTGCGGATTTCCTGATGCAGACGGCAAAGCTCAATGCTTGCAACTTGGTCAGGAATTTTCAGCTTACTAAAAACTGGGTAACATCATCATCTTGCGATCCTTTTCCTTTGAAGGCACTTGAAAAACGGGTGCCTTCCCCTTTTATTGAAAATACATTTCTTTTACATCCGTCACCAGATTTTAATGAAATTTCCATACAAACAAAGCGAAAATGAAAAAGGCAGCCAGAGATTATCTTCGCCGCCTTTTATTTTAATTAATATTTATTATCTGAAATCTCAACCTGATCCATCTGTGTTTCTTCTGATAACTGATAAAGGTTACCCATATAATTTTTTTGATCTTTTATCTTGAATTTGGAAATTAAATGTCTTAGTGTTTGTGCCTGCCCGGATAATTCTTCACTGGTAGCCGCACTTTCTTCCGCCATTGCTGAGGTTGTATGAACCACATCAGTAATTTGTCCCAGACCATCATTCACTTGCGCAATTGCCACTGATTGCTCTTGAGCATTTTGAGAAATATAGTTGATTGCTTCAATGATCTTCTTTGCTTCGTCTACTACCGTTAGTAAAGAATCAGCTGTATCATTCGCCACTCTAAAACCAACATCAACAGAACTCAATGAACTTTCAATCAACTTTGTAGTATCCCTTGCCGCCTCTGAACTTTTCCCTGCCAAATTTCGGACCTCATCCGCAACAACCGCAAAACCTTTACCTGCCGCTCCCGCTCTGGCAGCTTCTATTGCTGCATTTAACGCAAGAATATTTGTTTGGAATGCAATATCCTCTATGGTTTTGATAATTTTTCCTATTTCGCCGGATTTATCTTGAATGCTGTTCATAGCATCCAGCATTTCTTCCATCTTTTGGTTGCTGTTTTCCATTGCAATTCCAATCTTCGAAGCTTTCTGGCTTGCTTCCACAGCATTTAAAGCACTGTCATCAATTTGCTTGGAGATATCTGTAAGAGTTTTTGAGAGATCTTCAACGGAACTTGCCTGCTCTGTGGCACCTTGGCTTAAAGATTGTGCTGCACTGGCAACTTGCTCCGAACCGGAAGATACCTGCTCTGCAATGAAAAACATCTCTCCAAAGGTTTGATTTAAGGAATCTTGAATATGATTTAAAGCTTTTTTAATGGCTGCAAAATCTCCAAAATATTCCCTTTGAATTTCTTCCGTTAAGTTCCCTGCGGCAATCCCCTCTAAAATAAATGAAATCTCATTTATATAACCTGATAGAGTTTCCGATGTTTCCTTAAAAATGTTGGCCAATACCCCTAACTCATCTTTGGAAGTCACCCTCATACTTTTATCCATACTTAAATCGCCGGCGCCCATTTTTTCAGCCATACTCATTACTCCTTTTACTGGAGCCAGACCTTTTTTCAGTGCAAAATAGCTAAAAATAGATAAAACGAGCAATCCCAGCAGACCTATTGCAGCAATCAAATAGGTGATGCGATTCACTACAGCCAGGGCCTCCCCTTTATTTACTGCAAAGGCACTGGACCACAAAGCATCTGTTCCTTCTAATGTAACAGGTTTATGTACAATCCACGCATCCTTATTCTCCGAATATTCATTTTTATCCTCAACTAATATTGCTGTTCCGTTTTCAGCAGCATCCAATATCTGTTGATCGTTTTCTGAAACCGCCTCAAAGGTCTGACCAATTCTTTCTTTATCCAAGTTGTCCGCAATTAAAGCACCTTTCCCTGTCATAACATAGGTATGAGCAGACTGATATCCTCCATCAGTATAAGCTAATGAATCTATACTGTCTGTTAAAACATCACAGGTCGCAGTCCCAATAAAATTACCCGAACTATCTATGATAGGTGAGCACAATGTAATTAACCAAACGGTTTGTCCGTTGGATAATTCATAAGAATAAGGTTCTGTAATATGTGTAGACAATTTTTGCTTTGCAGGTGCGTAGTAATCCGCAGTTCCGTAAATATTATAATCATGATTAATATCTAAATTCGTTGTTGAACCATCTCGATACAAATAATATGAAAGACCTTCAGGTGTATTAGGAAAAAATTTATTTGGTTCAAAAGCAAAATAAGCAGAAAAAATTTTCTCATCTTTTAATACATTTTCCAATGAGTCAATCAGCATACGTTCCGCTTGTTCCTGATCCAATGTTTGATATCTGCCAACCTCAGAAGCCAGGCTTAATGAAAAAACATACATATTCTGCAAATAAGCACTTGCAACCGCCGCATTTGCATCTGCAATATAAGTTATTTCTTTTTGAACTTGATTTGTTACGACCTTTCTAGTCATACCGGCCAAAGAAATACTGATTGCCGTAATAATAATAAAAATAATACATGTGTTAATTATCGGGATCTTAACTGACAATTTGTTTTTCCAATTCACTTCACTCATATATTCCCCCCTCGTTTTATTCGACAAAATACGCTAAAATTCTACATATATATTTCTTATTATAAGCCACTTTTCTTTTCTGTCAAATAATATTTAAGAATTTTTTAGCAATTATAGCATTTTTTAAAAGACCCCTCTTCAAATTCAAAAATCTCTCCCTAATACTACGGCTTATGTTCCATGATAAATATAATAAATTGATCACATCAAACTATTCCCTAAAAGACAGTGCACTTCATATAAAAATTTTTCTTCCCACAAAAAAAATAGGCTCCTATGAATTAAATTACATAGAAAGCCTATTTTGATTACAATTTATTGATTTTACATCCTATCGTATAAAATGGTTCCCTTAGGAGTGGTCACAGTGATTGCAAGAAGAACAATCCCCTCCACAACTGCATCCACTACCTTTTTGCTTTTTTAAATGCTGTATAATTCCAGCAACAATTCCTATTAAAGCCAATCCCACAACCGCCGTTCCAGGTGTCATAACAATACCTCCTTTTTATCCAGCAACACTAACGGAAACCTTGTTATCCTTAGCCTTTGTATTTGAGCGAAATAGCAAGTAAAGAAAGCCAATAATAATTAAAATTGCAATTGCCGTTCCCACACCAAATGCAGAAATGCCTGTAATGACTGCGCCAATTTGATATACACAGAAAGAAACGGCATAGGCAAAAATTGTCTGATATCCAATGGCAAACCATGTCCATTTTGCGCTGTTCATTTCCCTTTTAATGGCGCCAATTGCTGCGAAACAAGGTGCACATAATAAGTTAAATACCAAGAAGCTAAATGCTGAAACCTGCGTAAAGCTTGTTGCCAGGGTTCCCCAAATCTCTGCACCATCCTCTGCTACCTCTGCGAAGCCGAAAAGAATAGCAAAGGTATTTACTACATTCTCTTTTGCTACAAATCCCATCATTGTTGCCACTGCCGCTTTCCAATCGCCCCAACCCAGTGGTGCAAAAATCCATGCAACAGAATTACCAATAGTAGCAAGGAGACCATCGCTTAAATCTTCAACCATACCAAAGGAACCATCTACATAACCAAAGTTAGACAAGAACCAAATTACAATAGCGGAAAGTAAAATAATGGTACCTGCTTTCTTAATGAAAGACCAACCTCTTTCCCACATACTCCGTAATACGTTTGAAACCGTAGGCATATGGTAAGCAGGAAGCTCCATAACAAAGGGAACCGCATCCCCAGTAAACATTTTCGTCTTTTTTAAAATAATACCTGATATAATAACTGCCGCAATCCCTATAAAATATGCACTCGGTGCAACCCAAGGTGCTCCATTAAATAAGGCACCTGCAATCAAAGCAATAACGGGAAGCTTTGCCCCACAAGGAATAAACGTTGTTGTAATGATTGTCATTCTTCGATCTTTTTCATTTTCAATAGTTCTGGACGCCATAATCCCAGGGACACCACAACCAGAACTAATTAGCATAGGGATAAAAGATTTTCCTGATAAACCAAAACGGCGGAAAATACGATCCATAATAAATGCAACACGAGCCATATAACCACAGGACTCCAAAAATGCTAAGAAAAGGAATAATACAAGCATCTGAGGAACAAAGCCCAATACGGCACCAACCCCGCCAACAATACCGTCCAAAATCAATCCTTGCAACCAATCAGCACAATTGATTTGAGTCAGAAAATCACCAACTAATGTAGGAATGCCGGGTATCCAACGCCCAAAAAATTCCCATCCTTCACCAAACACACCATCGTTAGCCCAATCTGTTGCATAAGTACCGATTGTCGTAACGGAAACATAGTAAACTAAAAACATAACTACTGCAAAAATAGGTAATGCCAGCCAACGATTTGTAACAACTCTATCTATACGGTCAGAGGTAGATAAATTCCCTTTATTGTGCTTCTTATAGCATCCCTTTATAATTTCTCCAATATAAATATATCTTTCATTGGTTATGATGCTTTCACTGTCATCATCCAATTCTCTTTCAACTTTCGAAATAATACCTTCAATCTCAGCAGGTGCTATTTTTTCTTGTAGAATTTTCTCATCTCTTTCAAAGAGCTTAATTGCATAAAAACGTTTCTGTTTTTCATGAACTTCTTCAGGCAAACGTACAGAAATGGCAGAAAGTGCGTCCTCTACTTCAACGGAAAAGTTATGTACCTTAGAGTTGCCACCTTGAGTTGCCACCTCCAATGCAGCCTGAGCCGCTTCTTTTATGCCCTTTCCTTTTAAAGCCGAGATCTCTAAAACAGGACACCCCAATTTTTCTGATAATTGCTTTATATTGATAGCATCACCATTTTTCTCCACTACGTCCATCATATTTACGGCAATTATCATAGGAATTCCTAATTCCAGCAACTGAGTTGTCAGATACAAGTTTCTTTCAAGATTTGTGCCATCTACAATATTCAAAAGCGCATCCGGCTTTTCGTGAATCAAATAATTCCTTGATACCACTTCTTCTAAAGTGTAAGGAGATAAAGAATAAATACCTGGTAAATCCGTAATGATTACATCCTTGTGTCCTTTCAGTTTACCTTCCTTTTTCTCAACTGTTACACCGGGCCAGTTGCCGACAAATTGATTTGAGCCGGTCAAAGCATTAAACAGTGTTGTTTTACCACTGTTTGGATTTCCGGCAAGTGCAATTTTTACTGACATAATAATCCTCCTTGTTGTTAGTTGAAACTAACATTTGCACAAAATTAGCATTCACTAACTTCAACCTAACATTTTACTCAATCACAACCATTTGCGCATCTGCTTTTCTTAAAGAGAGCTCATAGCCTCTTACTGTAATTTCAACCGGATCGCCCAATGGTGCAACCTTGCGCACAAAAACCTTAACACCCTTGGTGATGCCCATATCCATAATTCTTCGTTTTACAGGTCCTTCTCCTATAATCTTTAGCACAGAAATGTGCTCACCAACTCTAGCTTCTTTTAAAGTTCTCATTCATATCCCTTCCTTATACCAAAATCCTACAGGCCATTGATTTGCTAATTGCAACTCTCGATTCTTTTACATTTACAATAACATTCCCATTATACTCTGAAATAACAGTCACTTCACTTCCTGCTATAAACCCAAGGGAAGCCAAAAAACGCTGTAATTCATCCTTTCCGCCAATACGCTTGATTGTTTGTGGAACTCCAGCACTTGCTAATGTAAGTGGCATCTTCATTCCCCCTTCCCTTTAATTGTTATCCTAAGCTAACTTATGAGAAAAGTTTACCACGCCTAACTCATTTCGTCAAGTATTATCTTGATTTTATCTGCAAACAATTTTCTCAAAATCAGTACTATTTAAACTTATTACCCACTATTTTTATTCACACCCAATAATAAATATAGCAGCAAGTATATATTAAAATGAATGTATCTTTCATTCGCTAATGCTAACAAGCCGGTACAACATAAAGTTATCCTTTTACTTAATAACAAAAAGCCTCTAAAGAAAACGTTAATTTATTTTTTTACAAATAAAAAAAGTGTCAATATGACACTTTCTAAGCGCGAGACGAGATTCGAACTCGCGACCCTCGCCTTGGCAAGGCGATGCTCTACCACTGAGCCACTCGCGCAAAATGGTGCCCAGAACCGGAATCGAACCAGTGACACGAGGATTTTCAGTCCTCTGCTCTACCGACTGAGCTATCTGGGCACATATTTTTTTAGCGGTTATGCCCGAGACCGGGGTCGAACCGGTACGGGTGTTACCCCGCAGGATTTTAAGTCCTGTGCGTCTGCCAATTCCGCCACTCGGGCAAATACTTGCTCGTTTCAAACCGCCTATTTAATATATCAAAGACAAGCTAATTTGTCAATACTTTTTTTTAGGATTTTTTTATTTTGCATATATTTAAGTACAAAAACATATTTCGCCTTTAAACCTGTACTCCGTCTAAAATATACTAAATTATTTACTATTCTCTCTTACCCACATTTTTGTTTGCAGTGCCATCATTATAGTAAATGCCCTCATCAGTCATTCCATCTCGATATATTACTTCTCCATCGCTGTTTCTGCCTTCTAAATACGCAATATCCTGATACACATCCTCATTGTCTTGGTATTCCCATTCTCCCCAAATTAAACCATCATGATTTACAGGCAGCGTTACTTCCTGAATTGATGGATTTTCAAAATCACCATACTCAATCCTACAATATACCTCCCTAATTTCAGGATTTAAAGAAAGCCCCATAATTTCCCCTTCGTTGAAGGTATATGCTGACACTACTTTGTTGCGAGAATAACATCCTGCTATTCCATCATTCATTTTCTTCCAAAGAACCCCAAAAGCACGCTTTACAGTAACTGCGGAAAGATTCCCTTCCCATTTTCCTAAAATTAGTTTTCCGCCCTCTGCAAGCTCATATTCACCTAATATTTTTTCAGAAGGTCCATAGCCCAGACCTCTTTCATAGGCATAAAAAATACCTTCCGCCGAAAATCGATATTCCCCCAGACGTAGAAAGGAAAACAATAGCAATGGAATTAGAATCATAAAAATAACAATTTCCTTTTTACGTTTCATCTGCCATCACCCTCCCTTCTGTTAAATCAATAGATATTTCCTTATTTTCTGCCACTGGAAGCACAACCTTTGTTGCATTAAAAGGTACATCATCAAGATAGAATTGTCCCCTTGCATAATAGCCCCCGCTTGCCCATCCACCCACACCTCTGATCACTTCCACCTCATCAACATAAGCATAACTCAATCCAAAAGAGTGAGTGCGTTTTATACTGTCCGAAAAAGGATTTGTCCATGTAGCATAGCGAATTTCCAAGGTTTTGTCCTCATAATACATTATTTTCTCAATGATATACGTCGTATCATATATCTTTTCTTTGTAATCCACATCAATGGTATATACCAAAGGGCTATCGTATTCCTCTCTATACATGTCAAAAGCAGAGCAAACGCTTATATAAACTGTTGAAAGCACAGGAAGAAAATTTACAATAATCAATACAATCACTATATCCTTTAAGACTCTCCAAATCCATCCCAGAACAGGGGAATGGACTTCATTCAACTCCTCTCCAATTTCATCAGCATCGCCCATACAGTTCAAAACAGCCTTCTGCGCCCCTATCTCGTC